>JBDKGB010000203.1:0-17281 GCA_039798485.1 Bacteroidota bacterium | reverse complement strand
CATTACCTCTTCAACATGCTCTCGTACCTAGCAATCCAATCCTGAGGTTTCATCTTGGTCATTAATTCACCCATCAATTCAAAAGGGATTGATTCAATCTTTTTAAAGCGAATGCAACTTTTACCTATATCAAGTTTCGTGGATACTCGATTCGCATACTCGCTTGTGAACCACTCCATCAATTCGGGTTCTGAGTAGATTCCCATGTGGTAAACCGAAATGAAGTTCTTTTGTGACGCCATCATGAGAAAAGGCAAAGGCAACTTCGGATCGCAATGGTAGCCTGCAGGGTACGTGCTTTTAGGAATGACCCATCCGATCATGCCATAGCTGATTGTTTCCTCAAAGCCTTCAGGTAAGTGGGTTCTTATCACCTCAAACAATTGTTTAAATCCCTCTTTTCGTTCGTCTACCACACTGTTTAAATACAGTTGGACTTCTTCACTTATCGCTTTCATTTTCAGTTTAATGTTGAATTATTTTTCCGTCTCCGTCAGATCCAAGGTCAACCACTTGTGGTGCATTTCCCCAAAGGTGAATATTCCCCGTGCCTCCAATGCGGTAATGCACAAATTGTGTGACGTTGGCAGAAATATCTCCTTTTGATTTATTTTCCAAGGTCGCGACATCCGCCACAAGAGCTTGAGCATCTACAGCCATCAAAGCCACAGACCAGATTTTTAATTCGTGCGTGTTTCCGCGTAAGGTTAGTTTTCCTCCACAAGGGAAATTGTTCCAATAATAAAAAGAGTTGCAATTGATGTCCAATGTTGCTTGATTCAACTTGGAGGTCATGACAATACCGATTTCGTTTCCAGTGAGCGTGTTTAGTGTTTGTATATTGCTGGTCTCACCTGAATTGATACGCGTTAACCCGTTCGTTGTGATGGTCAGTTTAATGCGGTTGTTCGAGGGGTGCAGCCATTTTCCATTAAAATCGTTGTACACATTCAAGGTGTTGTTGGTAACCTCTGCGCGCACTTTATCCAAAATTTTTGGATTGCCTTCCATGGTGATGTGGTTGCTGTCTCCTTGAATGAGATACACATCGAAAACACTGTTGATCGTCAGGGTATCAAACTCGGCCAACGTCACCTGCAGTGCTTCCACGTTCTTCTCTTTCGCACATTGAGCAAACAGAATGACGAGAATAGAAAGGTATAGCAATCGCGTTTTCATGCCTTATTTTCGTATAAAATAATAACCAAAACCAAGTTCAGGATAATCCAAAATATGCAAATGACTTTTCATCGAGATGCTCATCATCCAATGCGGATTTATCTTCCAGCGAAGAATACCACGGTTGTAAATTCGTTTTCCATTCACTTGGTCCACAAGTCCAACATAAAATCCTTCTTGCAAAATGAAGCTGAAACGCTCAAAAACAACTTCTTGGGATAAATGGACGCCTGTTCTGAAATCATCAGTTTTGGTATGACCAGCGGTATTGTTTGCGGCCATTTCGACTTCAGTTGATGAATCATAAAACAAGTCGAGCCCAGCACCAAAATGAAATTTACGCTTCAGGTGGTATTTGTATTCGGCAGAAATGGAGGATGTAAAGTAAACATCTGTTTGAAGGGCACGTGTGTGTTTCCCTCCCAATGCATAGATGAATGCCATTTCATGCGCGGGCTGGTGCGCTTTCATTTCGTGCTCAATGAATGGATGCTTTTCCCTCAATCGGTAATTCACACCGGCATGTGCTGTAAAAAGATTGATGCCGAGATTGGGTTCGGCCATGTTGGCATTGGAAAAATGAATGAATGAAAGTCCAGCGTTGACGCGCAGGTGCTTACTGATATCGTAATGGGTAGACAGTTTCAGGTTGAAATGAATATTGAAATGTGATCCAATCGATACATTTTGATAATTGTTGACCAAATCAAATTTTTTGGTAGCATAGCCAGCTCCAAAGCCAAACGTAGTGGAGAATTGAAATTTATCTTTTCGAACAATCGGTGTTTGAATGTAGGGGTAGAGCGCAATTTCATGGCCAAATACTTGGTTGTTTCCCAACGAAGTCGCAAAAAGTGTGAAGCCAAACTCCGGGTAGCGGTACAACTGCTCCCAAAAGTTTCGACCGCGTGAGGCCTTGTGCAAACTCAATTCAACGCCCTGAACTGGTTTATTGACGATATAATTGAAGTGCTGGTATTCTGGTATAACGAAGCCAAAATGCACGTCAGCGCGCAAGTCCCAAGGATTTTTTTCATAGGGAATGTACTGCGCACCGCGGCGAGACTTTTGATCATAACCTTGATCTGTTTGAGCGTTCGATTGAGAAACGGAAAAACATAGAAAAGCCAAAATGCTCCAATAACATCGAGGAATTTTCAACCGTATCATCGTTTCTCTAGTTTTCATTTTTCGTTCACCAATTCTTTAATGGCTTTTGCAGTTCCAATGTTTAGGGTGATGAAATCCTTTTCGCGTTTCGGGCTTCGCGCTGGAGAATATTCCCGACCATAAAATATGATTTGCAGGTGCAATTTATTCCATTTTTCCTTTGGAAAGAGCTTTTTGGCGTCGCGTTCTGTTTCTTCCACATTTTTCCCTGATGTGATCCCCCAACGTGTAAGTAGGCGATGAATGTGTGTGTCAACGGGAAATGCAGGGACACCAAAAGCTTGTGCCATCACTACAGAAGCCGTTTTGTGCCCAACGCCTGGCAAAGCTTCAAGTGCTTCAAATGACTGTGGAACTTCTCCCTGATGCTCGTTCAATAGGATATGCGACAGTTGATAAATGGCTTCAGATTTTCGAGGTGAAAGTCCGCATGGACGAATGATTGCGCGAATTTCTTCCACACTTACTGTAATCATGTCTGTCGGATTGTTAGCACGAGCAAATAGGGCAGGAGTGATTTTATTGACGCGTTCGTCAGTGCATTGGGCCGATAACAATACGGCAATGAGCAACGTATAGGCATCACTGTGGTCCAACGGAACGGGTGTTTCAGGATACAAGCGTTCCAATTCGTCGATGATGTATTGCGCTTTTTCTTTTTTCGTCATGGAATAGAATCCTGTGTTGTACTTTTGAACTGTGAGTGATAAAAATACGGACTTTCCGCAATACCGAAAACTACCCAATGATAAGGCCTTCTACCGAATCAATAGTTCGCGTGATTTTGATGAGGTGCAAGTGCTTGGTTCTAAGGTGTTGCGCTACAATCACGAGGCCAAGCAATACCCTGAAATTTTGCGGATTATGTCGATGATTGCATGTGAAGAACCTTTTGTAAATGCAGAACCAGAGGTGTTTGAGGAGTATTTTGAACGTAATTAATTGACAATCAAAAGCAATTAAAATTCCTGCAATCCGCATTTGGAAATGCGGAATCTTTCGCCGTATCTTTAAGATATGAACCACTTTTCTACGCTAATTCGCGCGCTCTTGACGTGCGTTCCACTCCACGCATTTGGGCAATCCAACCCCATTCTTGGTGCAAGATCAATTTCTTTGGGTACTTCAACTGTCGCCATCACAGATGTTTGGACTTACCAGTCAAATCCCGGGGCCTTGGCCGATATCAACAAAATGACTTTTTCTGCCGCCTATCAATGCCGTTTCTTGCTCAAGGAGATGCAATCTCAAGGTATGGTATATGCCCAACCTATTCCTAAAGGCGTATTGTCTGCTGGTTTCGCGATGAATGGCAATTCAACCTTGCGAGTCATCCGTTGTGGTTTTGGATACAGTTTAACGCTCTTCGAAAAACTCAGTGCCGGTGTTCAACTCAATTATCAAAGCACGGCCATCGCTGAAAATTATAGGAGGTCTGCTACATTCACGGCGGAATGTGGTGTATTGATTCGTTTAACAGAAAACTGTAAAATTGGTGCCAGTGTATCGAATATAGGGAGAGCCAAATTGGCCAGTTTTCAAGAAGAACGGCTGCCTACAAAAATGAGGATTGGAACGAGTGTTCAACTTTCTAAATCGGTGTTGCTCAGTGCAGAGGCTGAAAAAGAGCTTGAGCATCCGTTGCGTTTTAAGGTCGGTGCTGAATATCTCCCGCATCGAATGGTCGCTTTGCGCACAGGTTGTCTAACAAATCCGATTGCATTGAGCGCTGGTTTTGGGTTTCTTTGGACATCGTTTCGGCTTGATTTTGCGACTCAATACCATCAAGTTCTTGGGTGGACGCCACAGATCACCTTTACGTACCACGGAAAAAAGGAGACCAAATGAAAAACCTTGGTTGTACTGCTCTTGTAGCCCTAATTGGGACATTCATTGTACATAGTCAGGAAAAATCTGAGCTCATTCAACAGCGGATTGAATTTATTGCGGAGCAATTTCAATCTGAAAGCCTTGATCTCTCTTACCTCACAGAAGTGTTGACCAATTATTTGGAACACCCATTAAATTTGAATGCTGTGGAAGAGGAGGAATTGAATGCCTTGCTTTTGCTGTCGGAGTTGCAAATCAATGCGTTCCTCTTACATAGAAAGTTGTTTGGCAAATTCATGACAATCTTTGAACTCCAGAGCATTGACCATTGGGATCAAGAAACAATCGATCGACTTTTGCCTTTTGTGCGTGTTGACGATAAATTAGACCAACTGCACCTTTCGTTCAAAGAGGCTTTACGTCAAGGTGCTTATGAGGCTACTCTTCGGTATCAAACCATTCCGCAGCATAAACTGGGGTATGATAAGGTGAGTGATTCTGTGCAGCTTTTGAGCAATTCCTATTATCATGGGAACAAAGACCACTATTACGCACGTCTGAGGTACACGTACCGCACCAACCTTAGTGTTGGTCTCACGGCAGAAAAGGACCCTGGAGAAGCATTTTTTCGAGCAGCACAGAGGTATGGTTTCGACTTTTATTCTGCGCATGCCTTTTTTAATGGGGGAAAATACCTTAAATCTTTTGCCTTAGGCGATTATCAAGTGCAATGTGGTCAAGGACTCAATTTTTGGTCCGGCTATGCCTTCAATAAGTCGGTAGATGTGATGGCCATAAAGAAAACAGCTCAAGCTCTACGTCCATATTCTGCGGTCGATGAAAATCGATTTTTAAGAGGTGCTGCAATTGAACTTGGTGTTGGGCCATGGCGCATGTTGACCTTTGCGTCATATAAACGAATCGATGCTGGAATTAATGTAGATACAACGAGCGTTTTTTCTTCCTTTGCGACGGGTATTGAAAGCTCGGGTTTGCACCGTACAACGGATGAAATTACGCGGCGTAATGCACTGAAAGAAACGGTTGGAGGAACTTCTTTGCGCTTTCGAAGTACGCATTTTCAGCTCGGTGTGCAGGCGATTTATTTGGAGTACGACAAGATGATCTTGAAGGATACCTTGCCCTACAACCAATTTGATTTTCGGGGTGATCGACTGCTTTCGACCAGTATGGACTATAGCGTTGTAATCAAAAACGCTCATTTCTTTGGGGAGTTTTCCTTTTTACCCTTAACAAAAGCAATGGCTCAATTGCATGGCGTACTTTTGGCTCTTCATCCAAGGTGTTCATTGAGTGCACTTTACCGCATGTATCAGCGGAATTATGCAGGAGTGTATACGGCTGGATTCTCCGAAAATGGAAAAAATCAAAATGAAAATGGGTTGTACATGGCGCTGAAGTATCAATTCAATAGGAGTTTTGTGCTGAATGCGTATGTGGACATTTTCAAATTTCCTTGGATGAATTACCAGGTTTCATCAGCGACCAAAGGAAATGAAGTATTGGTTCAATTGACCTTTAAGCCTTCGAAAACGTTTGAGATCTACGCACGATACCGAAAGCAACTGCACCAAAAGAACAGCAGGGACTTGGATGAAACGGTTGCATTTAATGAGGATGTACTTCAGGAGAACTTTCGCATGAACCTCTCTTTTAGCGCAAATGAAACACTTACCTTTCGTTCACGCATCGAGTGGGTACACATTCATCGTCCGAGCAATACACCCGAAAAAGGATTGGTGCTTTTCGGTGATCTGATATACAAACCAAAATCTTTGCCCCTTGACCTTTCCCTTCGTTACGCGTTGTTTGATACAGACAGCTACGATTCGCGGATATATGCCTATGAAAACAATGCCTTGAATGTGTTTTCTATTCCAGCAATTTACGGTCAAGGGAGTAGGGGATATGTATTGTTGCGCTGGACATTCTTGAGGCATTGTGATCTTTGGTTTCGTTACGGAGTTTCTGTCTATGCGCACCGCTTATCCATTGGAACAGGGTCAGAAGAAATTGGCGGGGCGAAAAAGTCAGACATCACCCTTCAATTCCGCGTGAAATTCTAGTAGTCAATGTCTAAATTGAAGGTATTCTTCAACGAATGAAGGTTTGGGTTTTTTCTAGCCAAGGCAGCAAATCGATCCTTCCCACTTAAGTATTTAACCTCTGCTTCAGGGTGTTCACTGAGGAAAAGTTCGATGTTTACGGAATAATTGCGCAGCTCTTTTTGAAAATAGGCACGCATTTCCTGAAGGTGCGGTGTGATGTAGTCTATTTGAATTTGATTGTCAACCTCCATCATCAAAATGACATCGTCCTTGATGGTAGGTTCTCGCTTGATCATGGCGTTGTAAAATGTTTCAAGGCTTCGTTCCTTCATTTCAAAGGCAAAGCGTCGCCACAGCATCTTCACCTTATCCATTGAGAAATCTTCACGTGGTAGATTTTCAGAATTCCGCTCTCTAACAGGTTCACTCTCTTCTTTTTCCATCATTTTCGTGATGGATAAATTTGTAGTGTTTAAGGTGCCGATTGGAACGCTACTGACTTTAGGTTCAGGTTCTCGAGGAATTTCTTGACGCACGGGAGGTGCCAAAGGTTTAGGTGCCTGTTGAATTTTTTCGCGAAGATTTTGATTCGGGAATGGTATAATGACCACAGGGTCAGTTAGGAGTTTTTTTTTTCCTGCTCCTGTTTAATGGAACAGAGCTGCATCAGCGCCATCTCAACCAACAGTCGTTGATTTTTGGCTGATTTGTATTCGACATCTGCTTTGCTCAAAACACCCAAAGCGCGAATAATCACGGCACTGTCCAAAGTCTTTGATTGATCGATGTAACGCTGTTCGACTGCTTCACCTACTTCAAGTAAGGCCGCCACACGAACGTCTTTGCACACCAATAAATTTCGGTAATGCTCCGCAAGTCCACCTAAAAAGTTATGCGTGTCAAATCCTTTGTCAATGATGTCGTTTAGGAGCAATAGGGCTGAAGGAATATCTTCTTTATCTGCGCTTTCTACAATTCGGAAATAGTAGTCATAGTCCAGTACATTCAGATTGTCCAAAACACTTTTGTACGTGATTGTCGTACCTGTGAACGTAACAATTTGGTCGAACATGGAAAGTGCATCACGCAACGCACCATCGGCCTTTTGAGCAATGAGGTGCAAAGATTCAGAATCAATGGTGATTCCTTCTTTCACCGCGATACCAGCCAAATGATCTGCAATGTCTTTGACACGAATTCTGTTGAAATCGAAAATCTGACAACGCGATAAAATCGTTGGGATAATTTTGTGCTTCTCTGTGGTCGCTAGAATGAAAATCGCATGTTTCGGTGGCTCTTCTAGGGTCTTCAAAAAAGCATTGAAGGCCGAAGTTGACAGCATGTGTACCTCATCAATGATGTAAACCTTGTAATTACCGAGTTGTGGTGGCACACGAACCTGTTCTACCAGATTGCGAATATCGTCGACCGAGTTGTTCGAGGCTGCATCCAATTCATAGACATTCAACGAACTACCTGTGTTGAAGGAGATGCACGAATCACATACATCACAAGCTTCAATATTTTCCGTTCGGTTGAAACAATTGATTGTCTTGGCAAGAATTCGGGCTGATGTTGTTTTTCCGACTCCTCTAGAACCACAAAAAAGAAAGGCTTGAGCCAAGTGGTCTGTTTTGATTGCATTTTTTAGGGTAGAGGTAATGGATCGCTGACCTACGACTGTGTCAAAGGTTTGTGGTCTATATTTTCTAGCGGAAACAACGAAATCACTCATGCAGAACAAATGTAGTATTTGAATTTTAAATTTTTTCGATTGTTAAAAACTATTGTAGGAACGATGGTGTCTCCTTAAAATTGATATATCCTTCATCATTATTTCATCCTTAAATCTTCATTCATCGCTCCTAATTCTTCATTCTTAGCTATTTTTATCAAAAAATAAAAACGATGAAAAAAGGATTCTTTACAGTTTTAGCGGCATGTGCAGTGTTGACTTCATGCGGACCGAGCAAGGATGATTACAACCAAGCGGCAGATAAAATGTGCGAATGCATGCAAAAGAAAAATGTTGAAAATGAGGAGCTAAAAGCACTTAACATCGATATGACCGATGCGAATTATGCCGTATGTGCACTTGAAATGGCTGAAAAGAATGGCGTAAATCCAGTATCTGATGATTTTGGAACTGCCATCTCGGAAAAATGCCCTGACTTAAAGGAAGCGCATGCGAATTATGTGAAGACTGCCAAAAAAGTCGCTCAGAAATAAAATGAAAAAGTCCAGCTTCAACTGGACTTTTTTTTTGAACTTAATCGATGATTTCTATCGAATCGATGCTGTCATTCTGACGAATATCGTCAACGATGTCTACACCTTCAATGACCTTGCCGAAGCAGGTATGGTTACCATCTAAATGAGCAGTATTGTCTCTTGAATGACAAACAAAAAACTGAGATCCACCGGTGTTTCTTCCAGCGTGTGCCATTGAAAGAACTCCACGGTCGTGGTACTGATTTCCACCCTTAACCTCACAGTCAATGGTATACCCAGGACCACCAGTTCCCGGCATTCCTTTGGCGCCTTCTCTGCTGTTTGGACAACCCCCTTGAATCACAAAATTTGGAATCACACGGTGAAATTTCAATCCGTCGTAATACCCTTCCTTTGCGAGTTTAACAAAATTTGCTACCGTGTTCGGTGCATCTTCGGTGTAAAGGGATACTTTCATTTCCCCTTTGCTTGTGCGTATAATTGCTTCCATGTGCTTTTTTTTTGACAAAGATAAGGGCAATCATTAGAATGAAGTCATGTTTGAGTTGATTACATTTGTACATGCAAAAGTTCAAAATCCCACGATCGCATACTGGTTATTTCACTGATCAGCAACTCGCATTGGCATGCGATCAGGAAAAAGTCCTTCCGTTTATTCAGCATACCTTTTCTCGTGAACATTTTGAAAAGCAAATAGCGCTTAAAAGAAATGCGTTCGATGCCAATCAACGTGCAGTGCTGAAGTCCTATTTCGAATCGCACTATTCAGGAAAAGAACTATCGCCAAGCATACAGGCAAATATCCAAAATATTGAGCGTGAAAATTGTTTCACAATCACCACTGGTCATCAGTTGAACATTTTCACTGGGCCAATTTTTATGATCTATAAAATTCTGCATGTCATTCGTTTGACTGAAGAATTGAAAAAGGACTATCCCGAAACGCTATTCGTGCCTGTGTTTTGGATGGCGTCAGAAGATCATGATTTTGAAGAAATTTCAGGAGTGGATTTGTTCAACCGCAATTTAATTTGGGAAACCCAACAAAAAGGTCCTGTAGGGCGCTTTACTACGGAGGGTCTCGATGCACTAAAAGCAGAAATCCATCAAGCATTTAGTCGGGTTGACGTGACACAAATCGATGAATTGCTAAACGCCTATACAGGAACTACTTTAGCAGCTGCCACGTTTTCGTTGGTCAATACGTTGTTCTCAGAGTACGGTCTGCTCATACTTGATGGGGACCAACCCGAATTGAAAAAACAGTTTATTCCAATCATTCACAAGGAATTGAATGACGAATTTTCATTCAAGGCGGTGGGAAGTACGAATAATGCACTGATCCAAGAAGGATGGAAGTTGCAAGCGACACCTCGTGAGGTGAACTTGTTTTATTTGTCCGAAAATTCGAGAGAACGTATTTTGAAGTTGGAAGATGGATTCTTTATTGAAGGGCAAGGTTCACGTTCATTGGCGGAATTGCTAGACGAATCGAAGGAATACCCTGAACGTTTTTCACCGAATGTCATTTTAAGGCCACTTTACCAAGAATTGACATTGCCCAACCTATGTTATGTCGGTGGCGCTGGAGAAATGTCGTATTGGTTGCAGTTGAAAGGAGTTTTTGATCAAACTGAAGTACCATATCCGCTCATTCAAGTGCGATCATCTCTATTGCTCATAGACGCCTCGACATCAAAAAAGATGGAGAAATACGGCATCGCATTGGAGGATATTTTCAAAGACGCGCATCAACTAAAGGAGCATTACTTGAAAGAAGCCGCTGCAGATGATGTTGATTTTTCCGAGTTGGATGAACACATGAAACGCTTACAACAAAGCATCACGGAGCGTGTCCTTTCTTGCGATGAATCGTTGTCCAATTATGCAGAAGCGGAAGGCGTGCGATTGGAGAAGTCAATCCAAAATATCAAGGATAAAATCGTAAAAACCGTAAAACAACGCCACGATACGGCGCTTCGGACAATTGAGCAGGTGCACGAACGGGTAATGCCTCGAAACGCAATGCAAGA
The DNA here is from genome assembly GCA_039798485.1 of Bacteroidota bacterium. Classification (GTDB taxonomy): domain Bacteria; phylum Bacteroidota; class Bacteroidia; order Flavobacteriales_D; family Crocinitomicaceae; genus M0103. Next base: position 6,768 of record JBDKGB010000203.1, on the reverse strand, counting down.
GCGAACAGTGAGTATTTTCTCTATGGCACCGGATGGTGATGTGAAAGGATTACTGCAGCTTCTGTACGGAGCGATTGATCCTTTCGATCCAGATTTTGTTGTTCTTTGGTCATGAAATAATCAGGTAAAATTGTCGTTGTTATCACGCCCATGAGCAAACTTATCACATTTCTTTTTCTCTGTTTTGCGCTTCATTCCATTGCGCAAACATCAGTTTTAAAAGGGGTGTGCGTCGATAAAAAAGGAAAACCTGTTGAGAACGTAAAGGTCTATTGCGAACGAGCATTTCCAATGCTGACCTATACCGATTCTCTTGGGGCTTATTTTCTCAATGTGACACTTGGTGATACCATTGATGTAAGTTTTCGATTGTCAGATTTAGAGGAAAGTCGAACGATTGTTGCGTCCAATAGCACGGTTATTCTTCCCGATGTTCGCTTTAATTTTCAGCAAGTAATTGATATTTCTGTGCATGAAATCCGACAAGATCCGTTCGACCCGCCAAAATTGAAAATCATCGATGTCCAAAACATTCCTTTGGGCAATTACGAGCGTTTTCTGACCTATACCACCGCCGCAACATCAAACAATGAGTTGACAACAAACTACAATGTTCGTGGGGGGAGTTATGATGAAAACTTGGTGTATGTGAACGGATTCAACATCTACCGACCTTTTCTTACCCGCAGTGGTCAGCAGGAAGGAATGAGTTTCATCAATTCAGCCTTGGTAGGGTCAGTGAAATTTTCAGCAGGAGGATTTGATGCGCAATACGGCGATAAAATGAGTTCCGTTCTCGACATCGAATACAAGAAACCAAAACCATTTGCAGGCTCCGTAATGGCCTCGCTTCTAGGTGTTGAGGTGCATACGGAACAAGAAGTGAACAGTCGATTTAGCTATCTCTTTGGTGCGCGCTACCGTTCCAATGGATATTTACTGAATTCACTTCCGACAAAGGGCGCATACAATCCTGTGTTTTGGGATGCGCAGTTTTTATCGAACTATAAAATCACGGAGAAGTTGACTTGGAGTGTCATCGGGCATTTTTCCAGCAACAATTACCGTTTTACCCCGCAAAGTCAGAAAACGGATTTTGGTACAGCCAATGAAGCGTATTCTTTCATGATTTATTTTGATGGCAAAGAAGATACGCGTTTCCAAACGATGATGGGTGGCACTGCGTTGAAATGGCAACCAACAAAAAAGACCAAACTCGACCTTTATGCCACCGTTTTCAATACTGTTGAACGCGAATATTTCGACATACAAGGACAGTATTACATCAATCAGTTGGAAACAGATCCATCGAAAGAGGAGTACGGAGATTCAGTGGCTGTCTTGGGTGTTGGTACATTTTTGAATCATGCGCGTAACAAATTGAATGCAACAATTTTCAATGTCTATCTGAACGGAAGCCACGAGTTTAAAAATGGATTCAACACGGAAGATTCATTGCGTTATAGTCGCATCACAGCGCTTTGGGGCGTGAATTACCAACACGATGAGTTTACCGATGTGCTCAGTGAATGGAAAATGATCGATTCTGCCGGTTACAGCGTCCCGCAAGGAAGCCCAAATGTGGTAGAATTGTTTGAGACAATCAAAAGTAACTTGCAACTTCGCTCTGAACGATTCACCGGATTTGCACAGTTGAATTCACAGTGGTCGAGGACAAAGAAAGATCATGTAGTTACGGTAGATAAATCCTATAAAGTGAATGGCGTCAAGTCCACGAAAACATATACGGATACGATAAAAGCATCGACAGCGCGCTTGAGTTTTAGTCTTGGAACACGCGCAGGATACACTACCGCCAATCACGAAGTTTACTACACACCGCGACTGGCATTGACGTATTTTCCACGAATTTATATGGTCAACAACGGTAAGATAGCCCGAAGAAACATCAGTTTCAGGGTAGCAACAGGCTTGTATTATCAGCCTCCTTTTTACCGAGAATTCAGAACATTTAACGGTGCATTAAACCTGGATGTTAAAGCCCAAAAGTCATTCCATTTTGTGACTGGAACAGACGTTTATTTCAACATGTGGGGCAGGGAAGTGCCGTTTAAATTCACAGCTGAAGCCTACTACAAATACATCTGGGATGTGAATCCTTACGAAATTGACAACGTCCGTACCCGCTATTACGCAACAAATGATGCCGTTGCATATGCCTATGGAGTTGATATGAATATACATGGTCAGTTTGTAGAGGGCATTGAGTCGTATTTTAAAATGGGTTTAATGCACATCATGGAAGATTTGCGCAACGACTCTTACAAAGAATACTACAATGCTGCTGGAGAGAAAATAATATTCGGTTATAGTGATGATCAAGTTGTTGTAGATAGCGCAACCATTTACCCCGGATTTATTCCAAAGCCTACTGACCAATGGTTGACATTTGGGGCTTTGGTGCAAGATCAGATGCCAGGATTCGAGCGTTTCACAGTACAGATGGGCTTGCAGTATGGATCACGTTTGCCGTATGGTCCGCCCGATTTGAACCGCTATAAAGATACCTTACGGATGAAGTCCTATTTTCGCGTCGATATAGGGATGTCGTACGATTTTCTTTACGAAAAAGGCAAGGAGAACTTCTTTAGAAAGACCTTTACCGATGCCATTTTGTCCTTCGAGGTCTTCAATTTATTGGGGATCAACAATGTGCTATCTAAACAATGGATTCAAGATGTGGAAGGCAAATTCTACTCAATTCCCAACTACCTCACACAACGACGCTTCAACCTGAAGTTGATCCTGAGGTTTTAAAGGATCACATTCTTCTCGAAATTCTTATTGTGTTACTTTTTCAAAGAAGTGTTGTTAAACCTTTCATGAAAAAGATGTTCAATATATTGGCAATCATTCTTTTGGTAAAAGGATATGCCGCAGCGCAAGTGAATATTAAGGAAATCATTCGCTTTAAGGATACCGTTGTTGTGGAGAAATACACGCCAGACAAGAACAATTTTTCTCATTTGAAATTGAAAATGGCTCCTGGTGACTATTCCATTTCAACACTGTCTGAAATTAAAAAATTGGACGGACAGACGATTGTGGGAGTGGATTTGGTTTATAGCGATTATCCTGTTGGAGAGAATTTTACGGAATTAAATCGAAAACGTATTCTAGAGTTGTACATGCATCTTCCCTCCACATTCAATAACCCCATGATCAAATGGCAAATTGTAAAGCAAACGGGTGTTGAGCGCACAGGAAATATTCAAAATTATTTCCATGGCTTCGTGATTTATTATCGCCCCTTACCGACATTTCAAGAAGAAAATAAAACGATTACAGACATCATCGACGGGAAAGTAGCGCCAACGGATTCTACATTGTTGAAGGTTTTTGATCGAAACAAAGCCTGGAAGGATATGTTGGTGGTTTGTGATGTGACGGGGAGTATGTCACCTTATACAGCGCAGTTGTTGTTTTGGATTAAAAGCAATCAAAAATTAAAGACGTTTAAGCAAATTGTTTTCTTTAATGATGACGACAACAAAAGCACCAATCAAACGGCAGCAACGGATGCAACTGGAATTTGGAGCATTGAATCGGGTAATTCAACAAAGGTCATCGAGACTGCTTTTGAAGCCATGCAGAAAGGATCGCATGAAGAAAATGACCTAGAGGCAATTTGCTATGCCATTAAAAAATACCCAGAGAATAAAGGTAATGTTGTGCTCATTGCCGACAACTGGGAAAATCCTTGTGACATGCAGTTGTTGGAGTATTTAAAAAATCAAAAAATACCAGTACACATTATTGTTTGCGGCGTCACAGATCGCATGAATACGCTGTATCTCGATATTGCCTATGCGACTGGTGGGTCTATTCATACCATGGAAGAAGATCTTTCGAACATCGCAACCATGGGGGAGGGAAAGGTCATCCGTTTCGGAAATTTGAAGTTTAAGATGACCGGTGGCAAATTCGTCCAAATCGCGGGTTGATTCATTCGGGTGAAAAACGTTTTGCCCGAAGAATTATGCCGCTCCGTAAAAAGATGTCAGTTGTGTTTTGAATTGCATGGGAACAGTCAATAAATTTTGAATGTCATACCCAAGCTCCAAAATATCTTCATCGTATTTTTCGTAGATCCAATTGATCTGCACCTTGTGCCCCTTGAGTTGTAAAAATTGGCTGATCTTTAAGAACGTGAAAAGCTGTTTTACACTCAAGGTGTTCAAGTATTCAAATTCCAAGTTGATCGTTGTTTGTTCAACTGGTGTATCCAAGTATTGCAATAACCACGTTTGAATTTCTGACCAAAATTCAGTTGGGTTCACTCCCAAAGAGCGTCCTGTGATTTCAATTACTCCTGTTGAAGGGTTGCAGTTTACTGCCGGTGTCAATGCTGTTGCTTTAATGTTAAGTGTGTTCATCGTGTGTGTTTTTAAATGTTTATAGAGCAATGTTCAGCATCTTTCGTAGGGTATGGAAGCTATTTACTGTTAGACCCAACCAAATTCAGCGCAACGCACTACGCGCATCTAAGTGTTTCTACATAGAACCCGCCCACTTTTGCTTTCAGTAAAGGTGAAATTGTGCAAATCGACCTTGAGATTTTATCGCTTTCAGACTTCCGTTTCAGCGCCATTTTGTACTTTTGAGGCTGTATGTAAATACCCCAATCGATATGGAAAAAGTGGAACAGTATAAACCACAACATAAAATACGCATCGTTACCGCAGCATCGTTGTTTGATGGGCACGATGCCGCAATCAACATCATGCGACGCATCATTCAATCCACAGGATGTGAAGTGATTCACCTCGGTCACGACCGTTCCGTGGAAGAAGTGGTAAATTGTGCCATTCAAGAGGATGTTCAAGCGATCGCCATGACGTCATATCAAGGGGGACACATGGAATACTTCAAATACATGTATGATCTCCTTAAAGAAAAAGGAGCGCCACACATCAAGATTTTTGGTGGTGGTGGTGGTACCATTCTTCCTTCTGAAATTGAAGAATTACATGCCTATGGAATTACGCGCTTATACCACCCGGATGATGGACGTACAATGGGCTTGCAAGGAATGATCAATGACCTTGTTCAAAAATGTGATTTTGCTGTAGGTGAGGATGTGAAAAATACAGATGGCATTGCTGACAAATTTGTTCCAGCTATTGCACACATGATTTCAGCGGCAGAGAATTATCCTGATCAATCTGTGGATGTTTTGAATAAGGTGCGCGAAATGGCATCTAAAAATCATGTTCCAGTACTCGGGATTACTGGTACAGGTGGAGCAGGGAAGTCCTCATTGGTGGATGAGTTGGTGCGTCGTTTTTTAATTGATTTTACGGATAAACAAATCGCCGTCGTTTCTGTGGATCCATCGAAACGCAAAACAGGTGGCGCGCTGCTTGGGGATAGAATTCGCATGAATTCCATTCGCAGCGAACGGGTGTACATGCGCTCGTTGGCAACGCGTCAATCCAACCTTGCCTTATCGAAACACGTTGCCGAAGCGATTACTATTCTTAAAGCAGCGAACTACGATTTAATTATCCTTGAAACATCGGGGATAGGTCAGTCGGATACAGAGATTCTCGACCATTCAGATGTTTCTTTGTATGTGATGACACCGGAATATGGTGCGGCCACTCAGTTGGAAAAAATAGACATGCTTGATTTTGCGGATGTCATTGCCTTGAATAAATTCGACAAACGTGGTGCGCTAGATGCCCTGCGCGATGTACGTAAACAATACCAACGCAATCACAACCTTTGGGAAAGTGATGTGGATGCAATGCCTGTGTATGGGACAATTGCTTCACAGTTCAACGACCCAGGAATGAACTCACTCTACAAGGTGATCATGGACAAGGTGGTCGATAAAACAAAGGCACCGTTGAACTCAACTTTTGCGATTACACGTGAAATGTCGGAAAAGATTTTTGTCATTCCGCCTGACCGTACGCGCTATTTGTCTGAAATTTCAGAGAACAACCGCTCGTATGACCAGTGGGTGAACCAACAGGTTTTTGTCGCCGAAAAATTGTACGGCTTGCACATGAGTATCCAATCGATTGGTGCTTCTTCGCTCGAAGATAAAGACCGCTTGGTGAAAGGTTTGCATGAAGCGTTTGAAAAGGAAAAGTTAAACTTCGACCCGAAAAACTGGGAGATTTTAGATAAATGGGAAGCAAAAAAGAAATTGTACAAGGACCCTGAATTCAATTTCAAGGTGCGCGACAAAGTGCTTTCTATTCAAACGCATTCAGAGTCGCTTTCGCATTTGCAAATTCCAAAGGTGGCAACACCGCGCTATTCAAGTTGGGGAGACATTCTTCGCTGGTCCTTGCAAGAAAATGTACCGGGAGAATTCCCATACACAGCGGGCTTGTTCCCATTCAAGCGTGAGGGAGAAGATCCAACGCGCATGTTTGCGGGTGAAGGAGGTCCAGAGCGAACAAACAAACGTTTCCATTACGTATCTCTTGGTATGCCTGCAAAGCGCTTGTCTACAGCCTTCGATTCTGTGACCTTGTACGGAAATGATCCAGACCTTCGTCCCGATATTTATGGAAAAATTGGAAATTCTGGGGTGTCGATTTGCTGTCTAGATGACGCGAAGAAACTGTATTCTGGCTTTGATTTATGTCATCCCATGACCTCGGTTTCCATGACCATCAATGGTCCTGCACCGATGCTTCTTGGGTTCTTCATGAACGCAGCCATCGACCAGAATTGTGAGAAATACATCAAAGCAAATCACCTCGAAGCAGAAGTTGAGGCGAAAATTGC
>JBDKGB010000202.1:0-9048 GCA_039798485.1 Bacteroidota bacterium | reverse complement strand
GCTGCCTTGGCAATTGTCCGTTGCTACCCTTGGGCACATGGCGTTACCGCATTGATGGGTGATGCGGCGCATGCTACGGTTCCATTCTACGGACAAGGTATGAATGCTGGGTTTGAAGATTGTACCGTTTTGTCCGAATTGATGAAAAAGCACAACGAAGACTGGCCTGCAATTTTTGAGGAATATAGCCGTGAGCGCAAACCCGATGGAGATGCCCTGCAAGATTTATCCTTGGACAATTACTATGTGATGCGTGACTATGTAGCCGATCCAGAGTTTTTGTTGCGAAAGAAAATTGAAGCGAAGTTCAGTGAACGTTACCCAGACAAGTGGTTGCCGTTGTATTCGCAGGTGACCTTTAGTGAAATCCGCTACAGTGTGGCGTATAAACAAGGTCAAGTGCAAGCAGCGATTATGGATGAGGTGATGGCGATGGAAAACATCGAGCAAAACTGGGATTCCGAAGCGGTGATGCAACAGATTTTATCGCGTTGTAATTAATACAAAAAATATGCTTAAAAAACTGATTTTGGGCCTTGTCGTTTTGAGTGCTTTTTCATTGGAAGCTCAGCGTGACCTCACACCCGGAAAGCGTCGTGGCGATGTTTTTGGGAAAGCCGATTACAAAGATTACCGATTTTTTGGTTTGCAGGTAACTGGTGGGTTGACCTACATGCATACACGGTTTGACGCCAACAATCCTAGCTACCTCGGCACTGATTCGATCGGAAGACTCATGAGTTATAGTTTTGATCCACAAGGAAGTGTAGGTGCATTTGTTGACCTCGGAATGGTGCATTTTCCGAAGAAACGGTCAAAACTTTCATTGGCATTGAAGTATATCTTTATTTCCTATTACGATTGGGGACTTGGTGCGAAATTGTTCAGCGGAACGGAAACCACTACTTTCAGTTATTTCAATGCGCTTGGAGAACCCATGACGACCCAAACGTTTAGTGGATCTTTCATGAATGGCTATGTCAATGGTCGCTTTAGTTTGCACAAAAACGTTTACTTGGGTAAGCGCTATTTCATCGACAACGGCTTGGGTTTCAATTTAGATTACCGACTTTCTAATGCAAAACCGTACGATATCAATGTGGTTTCCATGATCAGCCCACAGACCTTTCATTCTTCCTTTGTCGCTCAAATGCACTACAGTCTCGGATTTGGAATCAAGCTCAACCGTCGCAGCATGCTGGTACCAGGTGTTCAACTTCCAATTTTTGGCATCCATGATTGGAGAAAAGGCTGCTCGGCACTGAAGTACTACAATTCTAACTACCTCCCGATTTTATTCCAAGTGAAATTTACCTATCTGTTTGAAAAGAAAGCCAAAGGCTGCAACACACCTGGAACAGATCAAGACAGAAAACTGAACGACGAATACCTTCAAGGAAACTAATGAAAAAGATCTATTTGCTCAACTCATGTTCGACGTGTCAGCGCATCCTTGCCCAGATTGGAACCGTTGAGGGTCTCGAATTGCAAAACATCAAGGAAGAGAACATTGACGAAAAAATGCTCGACTGGCTTAAGGACAAAGTAGGTTCTTATGAAGCCCTTTTTTCGAAGAAGGCCATGAAATACCGCGCTATGGGTTTGCACGAACAAACACTTTCTGAAGCAGATTACCGCCGCTTGATGCTGGAAGAATATACCTTTTTGAAGCGCCCGTTCATGATCAATGGCGAGGCGGTTTTTATTGGCAACACCTCAAAAGTCGTTGACGAAGCGGTTAAATCATTCCATCAATAGAACTGACAGCTCTCTATTTTGCATAAAACTCCGCTTGCCCATCTCTCGCTTTTTATTGTAAACACGCTGTATGGTGCAAGTCATGTTCTCGCCAAAGGTGTGATGCCGAAGTACCTTACGCCCAATGTGTTCATTTTATTTCGTGCTCTCGGTGCCACACTGCTTTTTTGGATGGTGTGCCTGATTTACGGAAGAAACAACATCGAACGGGCAGATGTACCTCGACTTGTGGCATGCGGGTTTTTTGGTGTTGCGCTCAATCAATTGTGTTTCTTTCACGGACTCAATCTTTCGTCGGCCATCAATTCGGGAATCATCATGGCCTTCAACCCCATCATTGTGGTCATTCTCTCGTATTTCTTCTTGAAAGATAAAATTACATTGACGCAAGCCATCGGAATTTTTCTTGGTTCGTCTGGAGCAATTTTACTGACCTTGACCGCTGGAACTGGCAAGGGCGATTCGGTTCAAGGTGACCTATTGCTCTTTATCAATTCGGCGAGTTACGCCATCTATTTGGTGCTGGCAAAACCATTGATGCAGAAGTATTCACCACTTACCGTCATCACTTGGGTGTTTACCATAGGTGCTGTTTTTGTCTTGCTTTTCCCTCCTTTGTGGGGAGAATTGCTGCTGACGAAATTGTCCAGCATTCCAGGTGCAATATGGGCTAAAATCATTTATGTCATTGTTGGGGTAACTTTCTTGACCTACTTACTTACTATGTTTGGTTTGAAATACCTCAGCGCTTCTGTTTCAAGCACTTATATTTATTTTCAACCTGTTCAAGTGATGTTGTTTGCGTATCTTTTTACAGCAATGGGCATTGCGGACAATTACACTGCGACAATCACATGGCAGAAAATCATGTACATGCTTGTCATCTTCATCGGGGTGTACATCGCCTCACGGAAAACGCTTCAATTCAGAATGAAAGTGTAAGTTCTATTGAAAATTGTTTTATTTTGCACCGTTAATTAAGCGTTCTACTATGAAAAATGCACTACTATTTGTTTCCTTTTTGGCTGGATTTTCTGCTTTCGGTCAAACTTGGAGTGGCGATGTTGCACAGATATTTTTTAATAAATGTACAAAGTGCCACCATACAGGTGGGATTGCCCCAACGTCTTATATGACGTATAGTGAGGTGAGTCCGATGTCGGCTGCAATCTATGATGCGGTCAACCAAGGACACATGCCACCATGGCCTCCAGACAACAGCTACCAACAGTATGTGCACGATCGTTCGTTGACACCATCAGAGAAAACCCTCATCTTGGATTGGATTTTAGCAGGTTTCCCTGAAGGAGTAGCTGCCAACACGCCACCAGCTCCAGTGTATTCGTCAAATTCGATTTTGGGCGCTGGTGATTTGACCGTTCAGATTCCAACCTACATGAGTAAGGCGACATCTACGAACGATGATTATGTGTGTTTTTCAGTGCCATCAGGTCTAACACAAAACCGTGTGATCAAAGCCATTGAAATTGTACCGGGTAACCGTCAAATTGTCCACCACGCTTTGATTTATGTGGATCCAGCTGGTTCGGAAGTAACCGACACGATTGGCGGAAACTGTGCAAGTCCCTCGAACTCCACAACGAAATTGATTACAGGTTACACACCGGGAGCAACACCAATGGTTTTACCATCTTCGGCTCCAATGAAATTGGGAATTGACATGGTTGCAGGGTCGAACATTTACTTCGGAATGCACTATCCAGCAGGTACCTATGGACAGTACGACAGTACAAAAGTAATCTTCCATTTCTATCCAGTGGGGACAACGGGTGTGCGACAAGTTACTGCGGATCCGATCATTCAAAACTGGAGTTTCTCTCTGCCAAACAACCAAACAACAACGGTAAATGCGCAATACGTATTGCCTGCGGCGTATCCAAACATTTCCGTATTGTCCGCCTTCCCGCACATGCACTTGTTGGGTCAAACAATCAAGTCTTACGGTGTCACACCTGCTGGAGATACGCTGAAATATGTGAATGTTCCACAATGGGATTTCCATTGGCAAGATTTCTACTTCTTCAAACATGTGATCAAAACCCCTCCAGGAACCGTGATCAAAGGAACAGGGAAATACCTCAACAATACAGGTGCTACAGTTACAGCCGGATTGAATACAAGTGATGAAATGTTCATCGTGTATTTTCACTACATGATGTACCAAGCGGGTGATGAGAACTATGACATGGAGGCCTTGATGAGTGCCTCGGTCGATGAGTTACTTCCTACTCAACAAGGGCCATTGGTGACGTTTCCGAATCCATTTAACACATCGACAAAAATCGTCTATGCCAATGCCAAAGCAGGGGATATCGTATCTGTTTCCATCTATGATTACCAAGGAAAGTTGATGCGTAACTTGAAGAATGCCGAAACCCTGTCAACAAGTGGTTTAGCAGTCGAATGGGACGGAACGACGGAAAGTGGAGCAGCAGCGCGAAATGGAATCTACTTCGTATCAATGACCGTGAATGGACAACCGTTCACAGCTCAAATCATTCGAAACTAAGCCTTCTATCTGCTCACCTTCAAAGCCTTTTGAACTTCGTTATCGTAGGCGTTGATGATTTGGAAATAGCCATGCTCGGTCCACAACTGACGTGCAATTTCTGCCTTTAATGTTTCGGCAATCAATGATTTACAACCAAGAAGTCCTTGTGTGTTCTGTTTGATTTTCATTTCCTTTTCGGCATAGCGAACAAAAGAATTGATCAACTCGTCGCTTACGTTAAATGATCGCGCATAGTCCTCAACAGAAGACCACTTGTTGCGCTTGTCTTGGACAAAATCAAAGGTGAATGCCGTAAATGCTTGTGAGAATCTCAATTCACTGAAGTACCAATTGAAACCGGTTGAATCGAAGGGTACAAATACATCTGGCATGATCCCTCCACCTCCGTATACGATTTTTCCTTTCGGTGTGCGGTATTTTAGGGAATCAACAAAGAGGCTGCTATCTGGCGCGTAAAGTTCTCCGTTGTCGTAACGATCTACTTGTGCTTCAATGTACTTGTCATAGCCCTCATCGTAAGGACGTTGAATGCATCTTCCTGTTGGGGTGTAATAGCGCGCAATGGTTAAACGAAGGTCAGACCCATCCCTTAATTTAATGTCCTCTTGCACGAGTCCTTTACCGAAAGATCGGCGTCCAACGATTGTTCCGCGGTCATTGTCTTGGATGGCTCCCGCAAGAATTTCACTTGCTGATGCCGAGTTGGCATTGATCAGGATTGTCACACCTGTGTTTTCCAAAATTCCACCAGCCGTTGCACGATAGGTTTTTTTCCCTTTCTCTTTTCCTTTGGTAATGAGCATAGGAACATTGTTCTTCAAAAATTCGTCAGCAATGTCTGTTGCGGAAGTAAGCACACCACCTCCATTGTTGCGAAGATCAAGGATGAGGTGTTTCATGCCTTTCTTCTTGAGGTACAAGGCGGATTCATGGAATTCAATGGCCGTTGTGACTGAGAATTGGTCAATTTTAATGAAACCGGTTTTTGCGTTGATCATGTATGCTGCCACGACGGATTCAATCGGAATGGATCCACGAATTATGCTTTTCTCAATCAGTTTTTTTCCGCGCTTGACCTTAACTTTTACCGCTGTGCCTTCCGTCCCTTTCAGCATTTTCATCACCTTATCATTGGTGATTTTCTTGCCAACAGCAGGTTTTCCATCGATGGCAACAATTTTATCACCCGCCTTAAATCCGGCAGCTTGCGAAGGAGAACCCGCAATGATGTTGGTGATGCAGATGGTATCACGGATGATGAAAAAGCGAATTCCTACACCCCCAAATTTCCCTTCAATGGACTCATTGATGGCTTTCAAATCCTTTGCTGGAATGTAATTGCTGTGCGGATCGAGTTTGTGAAGCATGTCTGAAATTGTCTTTTCAAACAGGTCTTCACCATCCAGTGAGTCCACATATTTGCGGTCGAGTACCTCGATGATGTCTTGAATTTTCTGGTATTTATCTCGGCCTTTACCCGTTCCGTATCCGTCCAGTTTAGACGGTGTCAATAAATTTCCAATGATCATTCCGCCGGCTAAGGTTGCTGCAAGAATCAAAGGTAAAACAATGGAAGATCGTGAATTATCCCACATGGTCAGAATGTTGTAAATGAATGGTTTCTACTCCAGCGCTTTGTAAAAAATCAATGCCTTCAGTGTCTTTGTATTTATCAATGAACACCACACGACGAATGCCCGCTTGAAGAATCAATTTTGAACAGTCACGGCAGGGAGAAAGTGTCAGGTATAAGGTGGCGCCTTTGCAATTGTTGGTAGATTTAGCCACTTTTAATATCGCGTTGGCCTCAGCATGAAGCACATACCATTGCGTGTTGCCATCCGTGTCCTCGCAGCAGTTGTCAAACCCAGCAGGCGTGCCATTGTATCCGTCAGAAATGATCATTTCATCTTTGACGATGATGGCACCTACTTTTTTGCGGCTGCAGTGAGAAAGTCCGGCCCACGATTCTGCCATTTTGAGGTAGGCACTGTCGTAACGCAGTTGTTTTGAAGTTGATTTTTCCATGATTTTAGGTCCTCAAAGATACACATTATTGTTCCGTGAAGTGGTGTGCCTCGCAGTGTGTGTTACTCGTTGGTGAATTTGTAACCAACTGAGCGAATGGAATGAAAGTAAACGGGATTTTTTGGATCCTTTTCAAAGAGCTTTCGAAAGGATAAAATGTAGTTGTCGATGGTCCGTGTGGTCGGAAATTGATCCTTCCCCCAAAGGCGGTCTAGAATTTCATCGCGTGATACCACCCGCCCTTCAAACTCGTTGAAAAGGCGCAGCAATTCGATTTCCTTTTTAGATAACTCAGTCACTATGCCACTTTGCGTATCGGTCACATGAAAGGCCGTAAAATCTACTTCCATTGCACCGATACGAAGCATTGAAGGTCCAGTTTGCAAGGCCCCTTTATGGAGTAATATGCCCACCTTAAGCAGCAATTCTTCCAAGTCGAAAGGCTTTGGCAAATAGTCGTTGGCACCAAGTTTCAGTCCAGCGATGCGGTCTGCGGTACTGCCCTTGGCGGATAAAAATAAGATGGGAATGTCGGAGTGTTTGCGCAGCTCACGGCAAAGATCTAAGCCGCTCACTTCAGGCAACATGACATCGAGAATCACCAATTCACTATCCAATATTTTATCCAGTGAACGCTGTGCTGCTCCGCCCGACGTAAACCGAAGTGTGCTGTATCCCTCCATCTCAAGATTTAGCCCAATAAGCTCCATTAAACTGGTTTCGTCTTCAACGATGGTAATCAGATGCATACTTAAGTTTTTGATAAAAATACGCAAATGTGCAATTCAAGAAAAAAGGGGCGCTTCTGTAAAATGAAAAAAATCACAAAAAATGGTCAAAAAACGCTTGTTTTTGCTTGAAATATCGGCCAATATCGGAATAAATAAAGTACTTTTGCGCTTTCATTTTACATTCATGAACGCATTAAAAACAATCAGCTCAGCACTGATTTCTGTCTACGATAAAACAGGTTTGGAGCCGATCGTAAACGTACTCCACGACAACGGTGTAACGATTTATTCAACAGGGGGAACACAAACATTCATCGAAGAGTTGGGTATTCCTGTTGTTCGCGTAGAAGATTTGACCTCTTACCCATCGATTTTAGGCGGTCGTGTGAAGACGCTTCACCCAAAGATTTTTGGCGGTATTTTGAACCGTCGCGGACTTGCCGAAGACCGCGTACAGATTGCTGAGTATGGCATTCCGGATTTGGATGTCGTGATTGTTGACTTGTATCCTTTTGAAGCAACGGTAGCCTCAGGTGCTAGCCACGAGGAAATCATAGAAAAAATTGATATCGGTGGTATTTCATTGATTCGTGCTGCAGCGAAAAATTATACGGATGTTGTGATCATCCCGTCTCAAGCGCAATATGCTGAGTTTTTGACCATAATTACAGAGCAGAAGTGTCAAACAACGCTTGGTCAACGTCAGTCGTTTGCCCGCGATGCCTTCAACGTTTCATCACACTACGATACCCACATTTTTAAGTACTTCAACGGAGGGGAAAAGGACATTTTCAAAGAAAGTATTTTGAACTCTGAGGTACTGCGTTACGGTGAGAACCCGCATCAGAAAGGAATCTTTCATGGCGACATGAACGAGATTTTTGACAAATTGCATGGGAAGGAATTGTCGTACAACAACTTGTTGGATGTCGATGCTGCAGTGAATTTGATGTCTGAATTTCGTTTGGACGACCCAACATTTGCCATTTTGAAGCACAACAATGCGTGTGGTGTTGCTACCCGCAAAACAGTGCGCCAAGCCTATTTGGATGCGCTAGCAGGAGACCCGGTGAGTGCTTTCGGCGGAATCTTGATTAGCAACGCCGCCATTGATTTGGCCACTGCAGAAGAAATTAATGAATTGTTTTGTGAGGTCGTTATTGCTCCTGGCTATGCGGAAGATGCTTTGCAGTTATTGAAAAGCAAAAAGAACCGCATTATCCTCGTTCAAAAAGACATTGCTTTGCCAAAAACACAGTTCAGAACAATTTTGAATGGTGTCTTGGAACAGGATAAAGACTTGAAAACAGAAACACTATCTGATTTAACTCCAGCAACACTCCAAAAACCGACAAGCGCCGAAGCAGAAGATCTTTTGTTCGCCAACAAGATTGTGAAGCACACCAAGTCAAACACGATTGTACTAGCGAAAAATGGCCAATTGCTGGCGAGTGGTACTGGACAAACTTCACGCGTTGATGCCTTGCGTCAAGCCATTCACAAAGCAGCGTCGTTTCAGTTTGATTTGCAAGGTGCTGTGATGGCTTCGGATGCGTTTTTTCCTTTCCCAGACTGTGTTGAAATTGCACATAACGCAGGTATAACGGCTGTTGTTCAGCCCGGTGGTTCAGTAAAGGACGGTCAATCGGTAGACTATTGCAATGAAAATGGAGTGGCCATGGTTTTCACTGGCATACGCCATTTCAAACATTAAATTGTTTTTTTGTCAAACATTGAAACAAAAAGCCGAAATTTACGAATAAGGGGTCTGATATAGTTTTTAAAGGCTCATAGCGAATTAGAAAAAATGGGACTATTTAGTTTTTTAACACAAGAAATAGCAATCGACTTAGGCACAGCGAATACGCTGATTATCCTCAATGACAAAGTTGTTGTGGATGAGCCGTCGATCGTGGCAAAAGATATCCAAACGGGTAAAATTGTTGCCATCGGAAAGAAAGCACAGCAGATGCATGGAAAAACGCACAAGTTGATTGA
>JBDKGB010000201.1:0-3312 GCA_039798485.1 Bacteroidota bacterium | reverse complement strand
TGGATGACCTTATCCGCTTTTTCTATGGACGTCACGTACTCCTCTTTCGACACTTTCAATCCATGTTCGTGCGAAAACGTATGATTTCCAACAGCGTGTCCTTGGGATTTGATGAGATCAAAAATGTTTGTATGCGAAACGACATGCTTTCCCAAGCAGAAAAAGGTCGCTTGAATCTTCTCTTTGTGTAAAAAGTCCAACACCCATTGTGTCACTTCTGGATGTGGACCATCATCGAAGGTGAGGTATATTTTTTTTTCAGGGCATGAAAAACCCCACATTCTTTTCGGAAATAGCCAACGAAAAAAATGTGGGGTTCTGAATATGTGCATACCCTTAAGGCTTAGCAGTGTCTGTCATTTGCTTTTGCTGAAGCAATTTCTCCATCTCGGCATCAATGCCTTGCTGACCATTGTCCATGACTTGTGGTCCTGAAGGCTTCAAGAACCCGAAGTGCACGCCTGCAGCATCAATGAAATCCTTCATTTTGGATAAACGCGACGCATACATTCCTTGTTGGGAACCTGGGTTTGTACTTTCACCATTTTCATTGGCTATATCCTTCAAGCGGTCATAAATCGAAGGGAACGATGTTTTGTATAACGTGTTGATTTTGTTGTACAAACGTTTAGATACCGCGCTTTCCTTATTTCCAAAATCAGGGTCAGAGCATGTGATGTACAACTTAAAGTAAGCATCCAATGCTGCGTAGAGATCTCCTGTATTTTCTGGATTCGTAGAGAAATGAACATCACTCATCTCGAAGTACATGAAAATTGATTCGAGTTGACCAGCAATGGTGTTTGCCAATTTCTCTGCTCCTTTGGCATCACCGGCACGGAAAAGAATTCCAACATATTCATGCAGAATACCATCAGACCATGCATTATACGTCAATCCACCGTTGCGGTATTCCTCACGCGTTTCTTGTGGCTCACCATAATCGATTACGATCTCTGCTGGCATTACTTCCAACGAGCGCTTGATGAGCTTAAGTGCTTTTGCACGGTAACCCATTGCGCGTTCGGTAGCTTTTGAAATTGGTCCGTTGTACTTCAATTCAAACAATTTAACCAATGAGTCCGCCTCCTTCGGTCTACCAGCATTCTTATACATCTTGATTGTAGCCAAATCGCGTTGTTCCATTTCCACCTTGTCCAAATAGTTGTTTGCCAAGGACGCAAAATGCAATCTAAACTGCACTGTATGACGACGCGTGTAATAATCCGTCATGACATCTGGGTTGTTCATTTGACCATAATGGTAAGTTACCATCAGGTTTTTGTACATTTTTGCTTCGTTATAACGATTCATTTTATCGCTCAATGGGCTCAATTCGAAGGCCATTCCATTTTGCTTCACAAATCCTTGTCGGTACAGTGCCGAAGACACGTCCGACCCACCCGGACTAGAGAAGAAAATACCGCGTTTCCAATCGTTGTTGGCAATCACATCCAACATCATCACTTGCTCACGTGTCAAAGCGCGGGCATCCATTTTGAAACGAATTTCCTTCAAGCAACTTTGCTTTTCAGCTTTCGTGATCAATCCAGATTTCACGGCATTCTCCGCATTCACAGGCAAGATAAATCCAGTACTTGGGAACACTCGAATTTGACGTTCATTGAACAAAACAATGTTGTCATCATTGCGCACATACGCCATGATGTCTTTGATATTTGCAAAATCCCAAGACTCTTCAAATCCAAAGATTGCTTCTTGCAATTGTTTTGACTCCGCCTCGCCGATTGTAACAACCTCATTTTGGATTGCAGACATGAGTTCCATTGAAGCTTGGTATTTTGCGTAGATATCTTCTACTGCATTTTTACCCGCCTTGGTGGTCATTGTCACTTTCAATTTCTCTACCCGATCTGCATATTTTGCATCTTTCACTCCGACCGTCATCAAGATTGGAGACAATTGAGCTTCAAATGCAGTGATCGCTTGAGCTACCTGCGGTGCATTGTTCTTTGCACGCATGGCAATCACTTCCTTAATTTGGTTAGGTTTCGCGTTGAGGTAGAATAGCTCAATCAGATTTGTAAACAATACCTGATCTGTGAAACCAGCTGACATCAAGATTTGATCTTCGCGGAACTTAATCGGAAGTGGGTCAGACTTGTAAGCACGCATCATCATTTGCTCTGTATACCAGTCTGTTTGCATCAAAGAAAGGTTACATACACGAACATCAGTGCGTACACCTTCAACCTCTTGCATGTACCACAATGGGAAGGTATCATTATCACCATTGGTAAAAATGATTCCATTATCCGAACATGATTGTAAGTAGTTGTAGGCCAAATCGTGCGCCGACGTTTTCAAACTTCGGTCATGGTCGTCCCATCCTTGTACCCCCATAATGAGCGGAACGAAGAGCCCAAGAAGTGTCGCGATAACCGCTCCATTCGTTGCACTGTTCATCACGCGTCTTAAAAGCATCATCAATCCGATTGCTGCAGCACCAACGCCAGCAGTCATGATCCATGTCATGGTAACAGGCATCGACACATCACTACCCATGTCCAACGTCGCGAAGAACAATAATCCTGCGCCAAAGGCAATCATCACCTTCTTAAAATCAGTTTTAGTGAAGCGCACAAAGGCCTCGTAAAGGGCATAAACACCGATACCTATCCACATCGCAAAGAAATAGAAAGAACCTGCAAAAGCATAATCACGTTCACGTGGTTCAAACGGTTTCTGGTTCAAGTAAACAACAATCGCAACCCCTGTAAACAAGAACGCCAAGAATACGACAAAAGCATCTTTCGGAGCTCGGTAAAAATGGAAGAACAAGCCCACAACACCAAGTACCAAAGGAAGCAAGAAGAATTTATTGTTTGTTGGATTTTGAGATGTGAAGTAGGGAGCATATTCCCCTTGATCACCAAGTCTCGCATTGTCAATGGCACTGTAGCCAGAAATCCAGTTCCCGCGCATGTTATCCCCATGACCTTGAATGTCATTTTGGCGACCTGCAAAGTTCCACATGAAATAACGCCAGTACATCCAATCTACTTGATAACGCATGAAATACGACATGTTTTCACCAAAAGTAGGCAAGCGTTTACCATCGCGTCCGGTAGCTGTTGTTTGACCATCTTCTGCATCATAACCCGACCACTTGATGTATCCATCAATGCGTTGTTGCTCGACATCCCAATACATACGAGGGAATATGGTTGTTTGCGAATAGGTCTTTACGCTGTTCAAGCGGTCCTCGGCATTCGACTCAAAATATTTCTCTTCGATGAAGCCTCCATTTTTCGCCACAAACGCATTGGCAGCTTGCTCCGACTTAAACGC
>JBDKGB010000200.1:0-12745 GCA_039798485.1 Bacteroidota bacterium | reverse complement strand
TGAGTGATGACAATGAAAAGGCCAACACATGGGCGGTCGAATTGACGAAAAAGGAATATAAGGTGGTCTCCTCAGAATCCTTGTTAATCCAAAATGAGGTGCGAGTGAAGTTGATTGTTTCCTTTATTCGTCGGCGCTTGAATCCATCATCTGAGAGTGAAAAGCGGAAATTTGCGGAGTTGTATTTTAGAATTAGTCAAGGGCTGGGCTACAATGCATACAAAAAGTACTTGGAGCGAAAAGTTTCAGCCAAAGGAAGGCCATATACCGTATTTGATGACACACACTTCTTAAGTGATTATTTCGGGGGAAGGGATGCCTTTTTCTTCAAATACGAAAACCTTTATGATTTGATCACTCAATTCTACTCCTTGATGGGGTGGACGGAATTGAACAATCCATACCTGCACCATTTTACGGATGCGGCGCATAGTTTTGAATTGAATCGTGGTCCAGAATTGAAGGATTTTCTGAACTATTACGAAGAAAATAAAGGCAGGCTTGCGATTCAACTTCCTGAAAGTGAAGATGCCATTCGCATTATGACGATCCATAAATCGAAAGGATTGGAATTTCCAGTCGTCATCATTCCAGACATCGATTTTTCCATTAAACTGAAAACACATTCGAAGTTTCTGATTGAAGCGGGAGAGTACATTTTGTATACAACGTTAAGCAAGACACATCCATCCCCTGATGTTTGCGCCATGAATGCGAGTGAGAATGCTCAGATTCTTACGGATAAGGTAAATCTTGCTTATGTTGGAATGACGCGTCCCGAAGAACGGTTGTACATCATCAATCGACATAAAGATGCGAAACTTGGTGCCATTCTGCATACTTGCTTTGAAAATTTGCCAGGCATTGAAGTCACTCCGGAAGGTCGGTTCATTAAGGGTGTTCGCAATGTACGTCCGAACCAGCCAACCAAGGGTGGAGGAATTGGATTTTTAGTGCCTGAAGAATTGACGGATCGGCTTTGGTTCCCAGACATCTCCTTGCAAGACAGAAGTGAATTGGTGGATGCCAATCTGTTGACGGATGAACAACGTTTTGGAAATCAATTCCACGCCCTGATGGCAGAGTTGAACGCTGCGGATGAAATCGAAGTTACGCTCCAACGTATGGTGTCTGAAGGTCTATTGGAAATTGGTTTTGTAGATCAGCTGAAAGAAAAGGCGCTGCAAATTTTTAGTCATCCAGCCTATGCCACATTGTTTACTGATTCCACACGCATCTTGAGTGAGCGATCCATAATTTTGGATGAACAAAATACTGTTCGACCGGATAAAATCATTTGCAAGGCATCAGAAACCATTGTGATTGATTACAAGACTGGAGCAAACAATCCAAAACACATCGAACAAATGCAACGCTACATCGAGACATTGCGCGCGATGGAAATGCCCGACGTGCGAGGGTTCATTTATTACACCTCAAAAAATGAGCTTCAGCCCCTCATTTTGTAAGTGATTGTTCTGAAAAAAGCGAATCGATTAATGCGTCGTCAACGAGTTGAGGGATGGTTACTTTCAAACGTGGCTCTGCTTCCATGGCGCGTTGAATGGCAAACATGGCGCCTTCATTTCGTGCCCAGCTGCGACGAGAAATCCCGTTGTTGACATCCCAGTGAAGCATCATTTTCAATCGACGATCGGCCTCTGCGGAACCGTCAAGCAACATTCCGAATCCACCATTGATGACTTCGCCCCATCCAACACCACCACCATTGTGGATAGACACCCACGTCGCACCCCTAAAGCTATCTCCAATCACATTTTGAATGGCCATGTCTGCGGTGAAGCGCGAGCCGTCATAAATGTTGGACGTTTCTCGGTAGGGTGAATCTGTTCCTGAAACATCGTGGTGATCACGGCCCAAAATCACAGGTCCAATTTCTCCACGTGCAATGGCGTTATTGAACGCTTCAGCGATGAGCATTCGTCCTTCAGCATCCGCATAAAGAATGCGCGCTTGAGAACCCACCACCAATTTATTTTGCTGTGCACCTTTGATCCATTGGATGTTATCCGCCATCTGCTGCTGAATTTCCTCAGGGCTGCGCAGCATCATTTCTTCCAAGACTTGACAAGCAATCTCATCCGTCTTTTTCAAATCATCTGGATTTCCTGAAGCACATACCCAACGGAAAGGACCAAAGCCATAGTCGAAGCACATAGGCCCGAGAATATCTTGTACATACGAGGGGTATTTGAAATCAATGCCATTGTTTGCCATGATGTCTGCCCCAGCGCGAGAAGCTTCCAACAAAAAGGCATTTCCGTAATCGAAGAAATACGTTCCTTTGGCTGCGTGTGCATTGATCGCTGCAGCATGTCGCCGCAGCGTCTCTTGAACTTTTTCATGGAACAATTCAGGTTCTTCGGCCATCATGCGGTTTGATTCTTCCAAACTTTGACCGACAGGATAATATCCACCTGCCCAAGGATTATGTAAAGATGTTTGGTCTGATCCAAGTTCTACGAAAATACCTTCCGTGTTGAATTTCTCCCAAACATCTACAATGTTTCCAACATAGGCAATGGAGACAACTTCTTTCTTATGTTTGGCCTCGAGTACTCGTGTGCACAAAGCATTTAAATCATCAATCACTTCATCTACCCATCCTTGCGAATGGCGTGTATGAACAGCTTTTGCATTGACCTCCGCAGTCACAGAAATGCAACCTGCAATGTTTCCAGCTTTTGGCTGTGCTCCCGACATTCCTCCAAGTCCTGCTGTGACAAATAGTTTTCCAGCAATTCCCTCGTTGTTTTTCGAGATGCGTCGTGCGGCGTTCAGCACCGTGATCGTTGTTCCGTGCACAATGCCTTGCGGTCCGATGTACATGTAAGATCCAGCGGTCATCTGACCATATTGAGTTACGCCAAGTGCGTTGAAACGTTCCCAGTCGTCTGGCTTTGAATAGTTCGGAATCATCATTCCGTTCGTGACAACAACCCTTGGCGCATCTTTGTGCGAAGGGAACAATCCCATTGGATGTCCGCTGTACATGACCAAGGTTTGTTCGTCTGTCATCTCAGAAAGGTACTTCATCGTCAAGCGATACTGAACCCAGTTTTGGAAAACAGCACCATTTCCACCATACGTAATGAGTTCATGTGGATGCTGCGCCACAGCATGGTCGAGATTGTTTTGGATCATCAACATGATGGCTTTCGCTTGCTCACATTTTCCTGGATAATCAGAAATAGGGCGGGCGAACATCGTGTATTCCGGACGATAGCGGTGCATATAAATACGACCGTATTGGTTCAATTCATCCAAGAAATCTTCGATCAGTTCCGCGTGTTGTTCTTCGGGAAAATAACGAAGTGCATTGCGCAACGCGAGTTTCTTTTCCTCAGAAGTTAAAATATCCTTGCGTTTTGGCGCATGGTTGATTTTCGGGTCAAACGATTTTTTTGCTGGAATAGCAGCAGGTATACCGTTTTGAATGTCATGTTGGAATTCCTCGGTTGTCATTTCGTTGGTGATTTTGCACAAAAATACACCGAAAAACGAAATAGTAGCCCGCTTTAAGGAACTACCTCAACACATTCACGAATCCATTGAACTCGTGTTGATCATCGTTCTGCGCATCTCGAGCACGGACAATCCACGTGTAGGTGCCTTGTTGGACCGGGAGTCCCCCGTAAGTGCCATCCCAAAGTGCTTCAGGATCATGCGATTCCCAAATGATTTCTCCCCAACGGTTGAAAATATAAAGATCAAAGTCGAAGATATCGATGCCCTCAATGTGAATTCCCCACGCTTGGTTGTGTTCATCGTTATCTGGCGTGAATGTATTCGGAGCATAGATCAATACCTCCGGGAAAACCACAATTTTCGCCGTTGTGGTATCCACACAATTGTATTCAGAAGTAGCAATCAGGGTAACGAGGTATTCTCCGGTTTGTCCATCTGGGAATAGCGTTGTTACATTTTCTTGCTGCGAGTACGAAGGTGTTCCGCCTTCAATGAACCATTGGTAGTAATCCGCATTCAAAGAATAGTTGGTCAGTATCACCTGTGTGTTAAACATGTACACAGGGTTCGGACTATATCTCAAGTCTGCAAATGGTTTTGGATATACCGTTAAGTAGTCATAAAATGTTGTCGAATCAATACATCCTTGAGGAGAAACAACCACCAATTGCACATCATAGTTTCCAGCGTATAGAGGATCTAAAGTGATTTCAGATACATTTCCGAACGATTGTCCGTTTGACGTTACCCACCAAACCGAATCCACCATTGCAGGATCTGTAGTGTTCACAACCGTAAAGATGGCTGGTTCACACAAATCATTTGGATCGGCTAAAATCTGAGGTACAGGAAGTGGAGCTACGGTTACAGTGGTATTCAAAACCAAAGGGGTAGATTCACACTGATCCGTAATCGTGACGGTATATATTGTTGTTACAGGAGGGTTTGCGGTAATCGTACTTGAGGCCCCTGATGAGGTGGAACCATTGCTCCAAGCAAAGTCAAAGGGAACCCCAATGCCATCTGCTGCAGTGGCCGTCAGTGTTGTTGGGTATCCAGGGCAAATTGTGACGTCTGGGCTAATCGTTCCACTGATTGGTGGACGAACGCTGACGACAATTGATTCTGGTGTTGAGATACAGCCCAATTCATTTTCAGCATATACCGTGTACGTGGTATTTGCGAGAGGATTTACAGCTTGGGTAGCCGATAAATCAGTAGTGTGATCCCAGTGGAACAGATAACTTGTTCCGCCAATTGCAGAAGCCGTCATTGTAGCCGTTCCATTCTGGCAAATCAAGGTATCATTGCTCACCGATACAATCACTGGTGGTGGAGCAACAATGGTCACATTCGAACATGTTTGACAACCGAAAATGTTGCGTGAACACACATTGTAAGTCCCAGTTGGGAAGATGACGGCGAATGAATCTACTTGCCAAGTCACACCGCCATCGAACGAATATTCAACAGCAGAAGGGCTATTGATGTGGATTTCGCCATCTGAAAGTCCTGCACAACTTGGGGGCACACTCGAAGTCGTTTGCGTGATGTTCGATACGAGTACCCTTACCGTGTCACGAACCATTCCACAAGTGGTGTTGTTTTCACGAAGAATGAAGGAATATAGTCCAGGTTGATTGACCATGACACTTGGCGTCAATGTATTCAAACTTGGTGTGAATGTTACAGTAGGCGTTGGCGAGATTCCCGTGGTGAGGTATTGCCATGAAGGGGAATTCGTCGCAGAACTGATGGTTCCGTTTAATAGAATCGGCTGACCAAGACAAACAGTATCATCGATACCCGCATTTGGTGTTGGAGGCGGTACAACGGTAATGGTAAATGTCGCTGTAGCATTAAATGCAGATGAGCTCACTGTTGCAGGCTGGAACACTTGAACATTGTAGGTCGTTGTTACCGTTGGATTCACCGTAACATTGGTTCCGCCCGTAGGATTCGAAACACCTGTTGTTGGAGACCATGTAAATTGTGGGGCAGTCAATCCAGGTGTTGAAATCGTCACATTGGCACTATTTCCTAGACAAATCGTTTGGTCCGGCGCAGCAACTCCACAGGCAACATTTGCAGTTCCAAAGAAGTTCATATTCACGTTTTGTGAAGTTCCACTATAGTTGGAAAGACACAAAAGGTATGATTGTCCTGCCGTAACAGGAAGTGGGTTTTGATAACTCGAAGGTGAGCCATTCGGTGGGAGCTGTCCCGGAGGCGCCATACCCGTATTTCCGTTGCAGGTTCCGTTCCAGTTACACGCAACAGGAGAAAGAGTATTTCCATTGATCCCGGCGCAAGCTTGAGCGATAGACGCATTCGGCATTTGCCACATGATCCAGTCGAAACAACCACCACTTGGCCCGATGATGGACCATGCTAAAGTTCCAGTTGAAATGACATTGATCGAAATAAAGGTTGAACTCGTTTCCCCACTTAATAGACATCCTGAATTGAATCCAGCAGGGTTTGTTGAAGGGTTTGAGATACTTCCTGATGTAAAGTCAACAACATTCGTTGCCGAATTCAGTGGGGCAATTGGAAATGAAGGTGTTGTGCACCCTGGAACTGCCTCTGAACAATCATTTGGTTGGGCAAACGATTGAAAATGAAGGGCTACAAGTAGGAGAAAGAGAATGTTTTTCATGCTGCTTATCGAATGCAGTCAACAAATGGATACGGCTTCACTTGATCGACGCCATGCACACCAACTTGCACACAACGCACCTTGTCAGAATAGCCGATGAACCAAGAGGTGAATTGCTCTTCAGTCAATGTTTCCGTTGATTTTGTCAAGATAAATGCACGCTGCGTGTTGTAGTCCAAGCGGCACACTTTGATGTAAGGATTCGTGCGCATTTCTGCTTCAAGGGCGCGCATATCAGCATCGTTTTGCACCTCAATCATGCATTGACCGAAATAAGTCACGTCGTTATTTGTGATGGTAGATGTTTGAGACCAGCTTGTTATGGTCAATAAACAAACGATAGCAGTGGTAAGAATTCCTTTCATTTTCAGAGCATTTAGTTCCAAGACGCAACTAGTGTAGTTCCGTTGCTTGTAAAAACAAAAATAGGAAAAAAATTGAATTATATGGGAGAATCGAATCTCCCCCTATGTAGGGGGGAAGGGTCCCGAATGGTCGGGACAAGGGGAGGCTATTTTCTTCGCTCTCACACTCACGCTCATTTTTTTTGGAAGATTATTTTTAATAATTCCACCCCATCCATTTGGAATCAAACCCCAAAATCCCCTAACTTAAATGGAAACCACTTAATGCGTTAATCAATGACAAATTCACATGCAAAAATTTGGATCCATGCTGTATGGACCACAAAAAACAGAAAACACCTCATTCATCCGCGAATGGAACGGCAACTTTACGAATTCATCGGCGTTGAGCTCAAACGGATGGGGTGCATCCTCAGCATCGTAAACGGTATGCCCGACCACATCCATTGTTTGTTTAGCATGCCAGCGGACCTCAGTGTAAGCGAAATCATGAAGCAGATTAAGGGCAGCACGTCACATTTCATCAACCACAAAGCCCTCATTCCCGAAAAATTCGATTGGCAAAATGGCTATGGCGCGTTTAGTGTTTCACAATCGGGGGTTGATGCCGTTTACAAGTACATCTACCAGCAGAAAAAACACCATCAGCAGCATTCGTTTGAGTCGGAATACACAGAGATTCTCGCGCTACATGGGCTGGAGGGGGAGTGAATTATGGGTTACGAATTACGAGTTACGAATTACGAGTTTGAAAACGAATATTACCCTCGAAACAAATTGAAAGAGTTGAAGATTCGAATTTCCCCCTCATCGAGTGCCTGTCCCGCAAGGAACGCTGCGGGAGGGATTAAGGGGGAGGTTATACTTCCCCACTCTCACACTCATTCTCACTCTGTTAAGAAAAGGGAGGGTCAATTCCTCATTCTCATTCTGCTTCTCATTCTGAAATAAAAGGGGGAGGATCATTTCTTCGCTCTCGCACTCCAACTGACTCTATTAAAAGGTGAGGGTCAATTCCTCATTCTCATTCTGCTTCTCATTCTGAAATAAAGGGGGAGGATTATTTCCTCATTCTCATTCTGCTTCTCATTCTGAAATAAAGGGGGAGGTTATACTTCCCCACTCTCACACTCATTCTCACTCTGTTAAGAAAAGGGAGGGTCAATTCCTCATTCTCATTCTGCTTCTCATTCTGTCACATACACCCGTTCCACTGTGCCATCCTCATAAATAAACAACAGCACCGTGTTTTTGCGGAACGGTGTTTCTTTTCCACTGAGGTCGGTGATGCGGAGGAGTTTTTTGGAGGAGTTCGGTTGCATTTCTTCAATGCCTGTGTAACTCATGGAGAGGTTCAAGGTAACGATGCTATCACATCCTGCGGCATTTACCAAGGTATCTGAATAGGTACCACTTTGGGTGTAGGTTTGTCCGTTGACAGACCATGTGTAGCTGTCGAGGGCGGTTTGTGTTTGGGAGGATGTGGTATTGTTGTATCCGAGTTGAGCATGGTACAAATCAGCAATTTCACATGAGGTGAGTACACGGTTCCAAATACCAATGTCATCAAGTGTGCCTTTAAAATATTCTATTGGGTATCTCGATCCAAAACATAGTTGCGCATTGGAATACAAAGAATTTGATGCAATCGTAGTTGAATTTTCTAATACTCCATTTATGAAAATCTTCATCGATGTAGGTTGTATCTCACAAACAATAAATTTCCATTGGTTTGTAATAACGCTTGAAGAATAGATGTCGTAATACCCCGCACCGTTCGAGACAGACCAATCATATAAACCATTTTGATTTTCTTGAAGTAAAAATCCTTGTTGATTATTGGATTGAGTAGTTATTAAACCATTCCATTCACCGCTATTGTCCTCACTTTTCACCCAAATACTAACGGTTATTGTACTCGTTACACTGGTTAATTGACCGTTTGAGAGTATGTTGCTATTCCCATTAAAATAATAAGCTTTGTTCAATACCCCAAAACGATCTGCCGTCAAAGTCGCCCCATTCACCGTTCCATTGTTACCATTACCGCTTTCGTCATTGGCATTGCCATTGAACGGCCACCAGCCTACAAGTCCATTGGTGGGAACATAGTTTGGAATTTGCGCGAAAGCGCTTGTGCAAAATAATACTGTGGTCAGGATAAGTAGTTGTTTTTTCATTCTTTTCGAGATTTTAGATTTCCTCAACCTCTAAATTTCAAAGAATACGTGACTCATTCAACTGGAGGTGGAATAATTTAACAGCACAAAACAATAAAATAAAACTGACAAAAACAACAAATAAAATGGAATACAAGTTTTTAAAAAGCATCAAAATAAATTTGATAATTGCCTCATGGAAATTCACATTGGGAACAGGATCAAAGCGCGCTTGGAGGAAACAGGCATGAAGAAAAGTGAGTTCGCCCGTCGCATCAACCGCACCAGCCAAAATGTGTACGACATCTTCCAACGAAAATCAATTGATACTGACCTCTTGGCGACCATTTCTCAAATCCTCGATTGCAACTTTTTTGAACCCTACTTCATGGCGCACCAACTGCAGCATCCCAATCTGGAAATGGCCAATGAAATGGCACAACGCTATGGTTCATCCGCCAACTTGGCGCTTGCACTCGCAACATCGGAACAAGAACTTTCTTCGTGCCGCGAACGTACCGAACAACTGTCCAAAGAAATTTCTTACCTCACGGAGATCAATGCGCTTCTGAAGACGAAGTAGTTACGAGTTATAAGTTACGAGTTACAAAGAAAAATTTGGGGTCCTGACGGAATTTGATGCCGAAGGCAATTTAGTGTAAAAATTGAAGTCTTTTTAATTTCAATTGCGAAGCATCAAATTGTGAAACAACAAATTGCGCAGCATCGAATTGCAAGTATCTTGTCCATTGTCTTATAGCGCAGCGGGTCTTTTGTCTTTATTCGTTACGAGATACAAAGAAAAATTCGGGGTCCTGACGGAATTTGATGCCGAAGGCAAGTGTTGCGAATGAATCCTTCTTCGAAGCTTATTTTTGACTGACTTTCTAGGTGCCTTTTAGTCAAAAATTCCATTGACTTAATTTTTAAAACCGGGGCATTCTAATATCTTGGAAATTCCTCCCCCTTAATCCCCCTCAACGAGGGGGAGACTCGATCAATCGTCCCTCGCCTAAATGTCTTTAAGTCTTGAAATCTTATCTTCTTAATATCTTAATGTCTCTTCTACAGCTTTTTCAGCTCCGCATCCGCCTGCTTGGCGTAATACCCCATTGCCTTCGAAATCGCACGCAACAATTCCACGCCTTTGTCTCTATTTCCTTGAGCCAACAGGCTTTTAGCGAGATACCACTCGGCTTCTTCGTAAAAGTTGCTGTACTTCGAACTCAGGCAAATGCGTAAAGATTGCTCAGCTTGGTTGTATTCTTTGAGGTTGTAGTAACAAATGCCTGCGTAGAATCCTGCATTGACGTCGTCTGGATAGGCCTCGAGAATGGTTTGAAAGCGCGACAAGGCTTTCTTATTGTAACCCTTGGCAAAAAGTTCCATCGTTTTTTCGAGGTAATCGATGTATGGAATTTCAACATCTTTCCATTCAGGTTCTTCGTCGCCATTGATGGCTGCATCACCAATGTTTGCCGGCGTCCCTGTCAAGACCATCTGTTTGGTGGTTACCGAAGGACGTGAACGGTAAGCGCGGTAATCGAGCAATTTGAGGTCGTGCAAATAAATTTCTTTACCGGAAATGGTTTCTCGTTTTACAGTGGTTTCTGGAATGACCAACTCTGGTGCATGAACAGGTAGAGGATCTGCTGCAGTCATTACGACAGGTGTTGTGCGCTCTGATTCAGGACTTTTTTGCTGATTCGTGAATGTTTGAACGACAGATTTTGGGGTGATTTGCTCCGTTTGTGGCAATTCATCCATGGCTTCGATGGATTCAGGAAGTACAATGTCTGTTTTTTCGATGGTTACAGATTGTGCAGCTGTCTTGGGTTTAACGGATTTAGGCCCGATAAACAGGAAGAATCCAAGGCCAATCAGCGCAGCCAGAACAACTCCTGCGAACCAATAATAGCTAGAGTTGGTTCCTTTAAAGCGCTTGTCCATGCGTTTAAGGGCGTCCTTTGACAGCGCGGGATCGCTCCAGCCGTCAAGGGCGTCGGTGTTGAAATCGTCCGCGAGTGACTTCCGTTCGATGCGCATGTGCTCGGCAGCATCGGTGGATGTTCGATAGGTATCGATGTCCTTTCGCGATATGTGGGGTGTATTACTCATTTTCGTTGGTGAATGCTGAATGTGTTTCAAGACGGATTTTAAGGTTCCGTTTCCCGTTTTGTATGGCCGATTTTACAGCCAAAATGGATATATTAAGGTGTTCACTGATTTGTTGGTAAGACATATCTTTTAAATAAAAAAGCTCCACACAAATGCGTTGGTCTTCTTTCAAGCTTGGAAGAATGGCTTCGAGCACTTGCAATTGATCTTCAATAGGAGAAGTAGGAATTTCATCATTGGTCATCTCCATGGATTCTGTAAGCTCCGAGGTAATGCGGTTTTTCTTTCGAAGCAGCATGAAACAGTCGTTTTTCACTACACGGTACAACCAACCTTTGAAATAGGCGATGTCGTGTTCGAGCAGTTTTAGGGGAAGTTTTTCGAAGAGATTCATGGCCAAATCTTCGGCGTCTTGGCTATTTTTCAAGTACTTCATCGCAGTACCCAACACCAAGTGGGCATAGCGTTCGTAGAGAATGGTCACGCACAATTCGCTTCTGTCGGACTTGTACAATCCGATCAGTTCCTCATCTGATTTGAGGCGAAATTCTTTGCGTTTAAAACCAAACATACGGTGTTGAGATGTGCGTTAGGGAACAATTCCATAAAATTAGATGAATTTTGTGTAACTTAAAGACATGAAGAAGATTGGAATCTTAACATCAGGAGGTGATTCTCCTGGAATGAATGCGGCGATTCGTGCAGTCGTAAAAACAGCTTTATATAAAGGTGTGGTTCCCTTCGGGATTTTCGATGGCTATTTGGGAATGATTGAAGGGAGGGGGAAGGAATTGACCTATGCGGATGTGGATACGATTATTCAGTATGGTGGTACTGTATTAGGTTCAGCGCGCTGTGAAGAATTTCGAACAGAAGAAGGTAGGCAAAAGGCCATTTCGTATTTACACCAAGAAGGTGTGGATGGATTGGTAGTGATTGGTGGTGATGGCACCTATGCTGGAGCAAGTCTCTTGTCGAAGGAAATGAACATTCCCATTATTGGTTTGCCGGGTACTATTGATAATGACATCTATGGTACCGATCACACGATTGGATTTGACACGGCATTGAACACGGTGATTGACGCAGTCGATAAAATTCGTGACACAGCGAGTAGTCATCATCGCGTGTTTTTTGTGGAAGTGATGGGGCGAGATGCAGGGTTTATTGCGTTGCATTCTGCCATAGCTTCCGGCGCTGAGTATGCCTTGATTCCAGAAGAGCTGACAGACCTTGAGAAATTGGCGGTAGATATCCGTGAACATTCATTGGTGCGACGAGGAACCATTATTATTGTAGCCGAAGGGGATGATGCGGGGAATGCTTTTGAAATCATGAATAAGGTGCGACCCATGTTGCCAGGGTTTGACATGCGACATTCCGTTTTAGGACATATGCAGCGAGGAGGAAGTCCTAGCGTGAAAGACAGGATTTTGGCCACGCGTTTGGGCAATGAGGCCGTTCATCGTTTGTTGACTGGTGAATCTAGTATTGCCCTTGGAATGATAGGTGATAAAATTATGGTATGTCCGATTGACCAGGCAATTAAGGAGCATGCAGTGCCAGATGTTGAATTGTTGAAGCTGCTAGGCGAATTACACACGTTCGGAACTCATAAGTTATAACTCGTAACTAATAACTCGTCACTAAAAAGCCTTGTGTGCCAACATTTCCCGTGTATTTCCAAATTATTAAAAAAAGATTGTTCAAAACCCTTGCGGGAATGAAAAGAGTGGTTATCTTTGTGCCCCCGTTAGAACGCTAGCGGGATTATTTTTGAAGAAGGGTTGTAACTAAGCGAGGGGAAACGTCGTAAGATGAGTTCGCCAGCGAGGTTTTTCGGGGGATTGAAAAAAAACTTGAAAAAAAACTTGACCGAAAGAAATAAGTGATTACCTTTGCCCTCCCAAAACGAACGAGAATTGGGAAAATGAGATTGAAATTATGAAGTGAGT
>JBDKGB010000199.1:0-21123 GCA_039798485.1 Bacteroidota bacterium | reverse complement strand
TCTTGTGCGACTGAGGAAAATGACAATACCCCTAAAAATGCTATCGAAAGAAACTTAATCATTCTGTAATTTTTTTTCCCAATTCCACGCATGCCGCACTGAATCTTCGAGTGTATATTTCGGATACCAATTTAGTAAATGATTTGCTTTGTCCGCATTGGCATAAATCTCGGCTACATCTCCAGGTCGTTTCGGTCCAAATTCCCAATTCAGTTTCATTCCTGAAAGTGCTTCGAAAACGAGAATCACCTTCCGTATTGTTGTCCCCTCGCCTGTTCCAACATTGATTGTTTCAAATGTAGAGGTCCCTGATGACAAAAACGCCAAGGCCTTCACGTGGGCAGATGCCAAGTCCATCACGTGGATGTAATCGCGGACACAGGTGCCATCAGCAGTAGGGTAATCGGAGCCAAAAACGGTGAGTTGGTCAAACTTTCCAATCGCAGTTCCAGTGACCATGGGCAATAAGTTGTTCGGTTTACCGATTGGAAATTCACCGATCAATCCACTTGGATGTGCGCCAATTGGGTTGAAGTAGCGCAATGACACAATTTTAATCTTAGCACCACTTTGGTGCACATCGTGCAAGATCTCTTCCCCTATAATTTTTGTGTTTCCATAAGGTGAAGCGGCAATACCTTTGGGCAAATCTTCCGTAACCTCCTTGATTTCACCGGGCTCACCATACACTGTGCAGGATGAAGAAAAGACAAAGTTGGGCACCTCAAATTCAAGGGCAAGTTCCAGGGTATTGATTAAACCCAACAGATTGTTTTTGTAATACTTCAATGGATCTTGAACCGATTCACCGACCGCCTTGTACGCTGCGAAGTGAATGATTCCCTCAAAAGAGTGCTGTTCGAAAACGTGTTTGAAGGCTTCCTTATCACACACATCAATTTTTAAAAATTGAGGCACATAGCCTATTATTTTTTCGATGCGCTCAGGAACAGAGCTGTCTGCACCGCGAAAGTCGTCAACAATCACTGGAGTATATCCCGCTTCAACTAGCGCCACAAGGGTATGAGAGCCAATAAAGCCAGCTCCTCCAGTAACTAGAATATTCCGTTGTTGATTCATTTACTCAAAATTAGTATAAATCCGTTATTTTTAAGCTATGGAAGAAAGAGAGCGTCCCGATTTTCAACAGTATGTACCAAAGAAGGTTAGCAAAATTTATGTGCTGAAAATACTATTGTACACCATAATGCTTGTTGCGATGGGCATCTTTTTGTACCGCAAGCTGAAGTCGCAATCGAAGCCAAAAGTGAAAACCCAAAAGATCGAGCAAATCGATCATGTGAAAATCGATAACTCCGGACAATAAAAAAGGCCTGCCGAAGCAGACCTTGATATGTTACACTTTCATTCCTTTCACCACGCGGTCCTTGCGTTTTGTTTTTTGCAAACGGCGCGTCACGACCAGTAGATAGGCATTTCCACTTGTAGACATTGTTGTGAAGGTTTCATTGCCATATTGTAGTTTTCCACCCTGATTGATGGTCCATTCCGCATTCAAATAGTATTTTGCTGTGGGTTCTTTTGATTTCACGGAGAAGGAAATCGTTTTTCCAGTGCCCAATTCAAAACGCAGCATCAACTCTCCATTGGGTCCGAAGCCATCAAACACACATTTCGTAAAAATTGGAATGATCACGCGGTTTTCTTCCTTATTTGAATTTGTTACAAGCGCGCCCGCATCTGTTGTACCTTGGTTGCCCGAAGATTTACTTTTCTCAAGTATGATCGTTTGAGAAGTAAAAAACTGAACCTTGCGCAGGTCTTTGTCTGTATTCAAATCAAAGCGTTCACGAATCTCATTGTTGAATGGAACCTTTGTTCCACACGATACTAAAAGCAGGATAAGAACAGGAATTAACGTAAATTTCATTGTCGTTTTTTTTGTAAAGATACAGCATACCATGAAAATCACCTTATTTTTACAGCAATGAAAATTCAGGTACACTCCTTTACATTCAACGGGTTTCAAGAAAACACCTATGTACTGAGCGATGAACACAACAATTGCGTCATCATCGACCCAGGATGTTATGTTCGTGAGGAACAAATGGAACTTGTTCATTTCATCGAGGACAATGGGTTTGTTCCCTTGGCCTTGTTGAACACACATGCACACATCGATCATGTTCTTGGCAATGACTTCGTTCACAAAACGTTCGGCCTGAAGTTACATTTGCATGCCCTTGACATCCCGACATTACAATCCGTTTCCACATATGCGCATTTGTATGGGTTCGGAGGCTATGTCCCTTCACCCGAGCCGGATGTGTTACTCAACGATGGTGACACCCTGGTGTTTGGTGGAATTGAATTGAACGTAATGTTCACCCCTGGACATGCGCCAGGACATGTTGTATTTTACAATGCGGAAAATGGCTTCGTGATCAATGGTGATGTTTTGTTTTCTGGAAGTTTTGGCCGTGTGGATTTGCCCGGCGGAGATCTAGAAACCTTGAAAAAGTCAATTTTCGAAAAGATGTTTAAATTGCCTGAAGAAACCGTCGTTTACTGCGGTCATGGGCCCGAAACGACCATTGGCAAGGAGAAACGGACCAATTACATTTTCAATTTTTAAGCCCAAGGAATGCGCATTGGTGTCAACGCTCGGTTTTTAATTTCAGGAAGAATTGACGGATTTGGCAGGTATTCCGAGGAGGTTATCCGCAGACTAGTTGAGGCACACCCTACAGATGAATTTATTCTCTTTTTTGACCGTCCCTTCGATGAGCGTTTTGTCTTTGGAAAGAATGTGACTCCCGTTGTTTTGGGACCACCGGCACGACACCCACTGCTTTTCATTGTGTGGTTTGAATGGTCTATTCGCCGAGCCTTAAAAAAATACAAGGTTGATGTTTTCTTTTCTCCTGACGGCTACCTCTCACTGACATCAAACGTTCCACAAGTTGGCGTGGTTCACGACATCAATTTTGAGCATTACCCCAAAGATTTGCCCTTCACGGCGCGGCATTACCTTCGGACATTTTTCCCGCGTTTTGCGCGAAAAGCGGCACATGTTGTTACCGTTTCGGCATATTCCCGGCAAGACATCATCGACACCTATGGCATTTCACCCGAGAAGGTAAGTGCCTTTTGGAACAGTGCGTCGGATGATTTTAAACCATTGGCAGCCGAAGAGAAGGAACTTGTTCGTCAAAAAACAACGGATGGTAAGCCTTACTTTTTGTTTGTTGGGACCATTCATCCGCGTAAAAACATCGCACGACTCATTGAAGCTTTTTGTGCCTTTAAGGAGAAATCACAATCAGATGTTCAATTGGTGATCGTGGGTGTTCCCTTGTGGGACAACTTTGGGTTCACAATGCCACCGAAGGAAATCGAATCACAGATTCACTTTACTGGTCGATTGTCGCAACAAGAACTCGCTCTGGTGATGGCTGCCGCAAAACTCTTTGTGTATGTGCCCTATTTTGAAGGATTTGGAATTCCATTGGTCGAAGCCATGAAATGTGGTACACCGATTTTGAGTGGCGACAAAACGGCACTACCCGAAGTTGGTGGTGAGGCTGTTGTCTATTGTGATCCGTTTGACACGCATTCAATTGTAGAACAAATGACTGCTTTACACAATAATCAAAGCTTGCTTGACGAACTCAGCGCGAAGGGTCTAGAAAGATCTGCTCTTTTTAATTGGGATAAAACTGCGGAGGGAATTTACGAGATCTTGAAATTACAGGTGTGAAATGACGAATTAGGAGTTAAGAATTAGAAGTTAGGTTTGGGAAGTTATCGTTTCCTGCTGAGAGGAACGATCAAGTCTTTTGTCTCCTGTCTTTTGTCTTAACATCCTAAAATCTTGATGTCTTAAAATCTTAATATCTTCGGTTTTCCTCCCCCTTAATCCCCCTCCAGTGGGGGAGACAGATTTCCACTCCGCGGTGGGCTTTGTCTTTAGTCTTATGTCCCTTGTCTTAAAGTCTTAAAATCTTGATGTCTTGATGTCTTGATGTCTTAAAATCTATCAAACGTAAAACGGAGAAATCATAAAATATACCGCCACACCACTCACGGCGACATACAACCAGATTGGAAAAGAGAAGCGCGTCCATTTTTTATGGTCTTCGAAGCGACCTTCCCATGCAGCTAGGTATGTAAATAGCACCATTGGAATTACCGCTACACTCAAAATGATATGGCTGATGAGCAATGGATAATACACTCCTGGAACACTTCCTTTGTACTCTGTTGGGCTCGAGGTTGCATGGTACGCAACATAGGCCGCCAAGAACAACAAGGACAAAAACAAGGCTACGCGAATGAGGTTTCGGTGCAATGCCATGTTCTTTGACTTGATGGCTACCAGGGCCATGATGAGCACGACAGCTGTAAGCCCATTGATTCCTGCATATATTTTTGGCAGAAACGAAAGGTCAACGCCGTCGATGTGTACTTTAAACAACAGGGCAACAACAACAGGAATCACGACAGAAAGTGCAATGATGACTGTGCGTACTTGCTTTACTTTTTTCGGATCATTCAATGTCGTACTCATACTTCAATAATTTTCGTAAATCTTTTTCCAATTGTTTAACTTGCTTTTTATCTGTGCCCAAATACACGCCGCGCACATAACCTTCTTTGTCCACAAGAGTAAATGCACCAGAATGGGCAAATCCACCAGCCTCTTCTGCGTCACGGCCGGCAAATGTTTTAAAATGCTCGATGCCTATGAAATGAGTTTCCTCTTCATCCCCCGTCAAAAACACCCAGTTCGATTCGTCCACACCATAATGTTTGGCATAGCGCTTCAACACCTTTGGTTGATCAAAATCTGGATTGATGGAAAAGGACATGAATTGAATTTCCTTTTTAAGGTCTTTGGTCGATGCCTGTAAGCTGAGCATGTTGCGCGTCATTTTCGGGCAAATCGTAGGACAAGAGGTAAAGAAAAATTCAGCTACCCATACCTTCCCTTTGAAATCGCTTGATGTCACTTTTTGACCATTTTGATTGGTGAAGGTGAACGGTGGAATTTTAGGATAAACCGTATCTGCGACTTCTACGCCATCCACAAGCTTGTATTCTATGTCGTAATTTCCAATGAAGGGAAGTACACGCTCCTTTTTAGCAGGATCACATGCCGATAGAAAAATCAGGACTATGAATAAAAGTACACGCATCATCCAAACAACAATTTCGATCTATTTATGTTTTCTTTGCTTGTCGTATTGTTTTTGGAGCAGGGCAATGTTGTCTCTCATTCTGCGGACCATTCCTTCTGTTTTTCCAGAGAGTACCATGCGCAAATGGTTTTTCTTGTCGAGCAAGAGCATCAACTCTTGAAATGCATGGCCACCGTAATATTCTTTACCTTCTTGCAATAGTTTTTGGCCGTTGTGCTTAAAGTCATAGGTGCCCTTCGCATCGCCGCTTACAACAAGCCAAAGCTCAGGGTCATATCCTTCCACATTGTCTTTCAAAGCAGCTACGGTTGTCGACAAGTCTTTCACAGGATTTCCATTTCCATCTGTGACATAAGAGATGATGCGGACCTGCTTCATTTTCTTCCGTTTGTTTTTACGGATATGCTGATAAATGTGTTGGTCGAGGTGCCACATGGAGATAGAGCAATTTCCTGGGCAAGATTCCTGAAGCACGGTGACAATGACAATTTTCCCGTCAAAGTCGTCAGCGGTCATTTTGATCCCACGTGAATCTGTGATTTCATATTTCTTAGCTGCGCCGAAGTCGTCAAGTGTTTTGAACTTGTGCGTACAGCCGCGCGTTGAAATAAACACCAATAAAAAAGCCGGACCAAATGTAAGTAGAAACGCAAATGCTACTTTCATTCGTCCGGCAGTACTTTTTTTTGCCATAGGACTATCCTCCGTAAGTTGACCAAGCGTCACCTACCGCCAAGGCCTCCATCAATGCAATGAATATCAAATACAAAATGAACAAGATGTATGGTACCAAGATCACATATTTCATACTTTTGCGCTCATCACCAAGGTGCATGAATACCAAAACGATGTAAGCTGCTTTGATCAATGTCAGAATGATATACCCGTATTTGATCATTTGCCACGTGGTACCTGTTGTAGTCGCACGTCCCCACTTCGCTCCAACAACCACCTCAATAACTGTGATGAGTGTAAGGAGTATAGTAACATTTAAAATTTTCTTGCGAATTGCTTTTCCGGCTTCTTCGCTATGGTGAGCATCTAATGAGTACTCTATGATATCATCTCTTTCCATAATCTGGATATTTTCAAATTAACTAATTAAACGAGGTAGAAGAAGGTAAATACGAATACCCAAACCAAATCGACAAAGTGCCAGTAAAGTCCAGTTTTCTCAACCATTTCGTAGTGACCTCTTTTGTGGTATGTACCAGCCACTGCACCCAAGCAAATGATGATGTTGATCACCACACCAGAGAATACGTGGAATCCGTGGAATCCTGTAATGAAGAAGAAGAATTGAGCGTATTGTTGTGGACCGTATTCATTTTGCTTCAAGTTTGCGCCGTAGATTACTTTGTTCGCAACACCACTGTTGATCACTTCGTAGTACTGTTTGCAAGCCTTATCACCTTCAAGTTTATCTCCTACTTTATGTTTTGATCCATCTTTTTTGATGATCATTTCAAAATGAGTATCTGCAGCTTTTTTGATTGTCGCTTTGGAACCATCATGCAATGTAATCACGCCGTCTTCTATATGACCTGCAACAACAGCATGTTGGTATTGGTGCATCAAGTCTTCGGTAATGATATCTCCTTTTTTGTGGTGCTTGCCAGCCACGGTGACTTTGAAGTTTTCAATTTCACCAAAATGACCTTTAACAATCGCTTGAGAACCATCCGCCAATTCCACTTTTCCGAACTCAGAGCCATGAATGAAGTGGTACCACTCCCAAGCCTGAGATCCAACGAAGAAGAATCCTCCAATGATGGTAGCGATCATCCATTTTACAACACCACGCTTATCCATGCGGTGACCAGCTTCAACCGCCAACACCATCGTTACCGATGAAACGATCAAAATAAACGTCATCAACGCAACGTACAAAAGTGGATATCCGTGACCAAGGAACGGCATTGAGTTAAATGTCTCTTCGCCAATAGGCCAAGCATCTTGAGCATCATGACGGGTGTATCCGTAGGCAATCAAGAGACCTCCGAATGTCAAAGCATCCGATACCAAGAAAAACCACATCATCAGTTTTCCGTAGCTCGTGCTGAATGGTGATACTTTACCTCCCCAGAGTGTAGAGTTATCAATTTGTTGTGTAGCGTGTCCTGCCATTACAAAAATTTTTGTGCAAGTTTAATGAATAAAAAGTAAAAACAGCAACAAATAGAGCCATAATAAACCTAAAAAATGCCAGAAGATCGCACCGAGCTTTAAACTAAGAAACTCAGACGACGAGAATTTACCTGTAAATGAGCCAATTGTAACGCGTGTAAGGTAAATCAAAGCCACAGCAATATGCAGTAAATGCAAGAAGGTGATAATGAACAAATAAGAAGAGGCAGTGTCCGAAGTTTCCATTGCTTTGATCTGCAGATAACGATTCAATTTTTGTCCTTTAAACTTCAATTGACGCTGTGAATACTCCAACTTCTCTCCTTTGAAATAAATGTCGAAGTCTTTTCCAATTTTCCCACGATGAAAGAAGTCACCGCGCTCATCTCGAACATTTACTGCCAATTGCTGGAGGCGAAGTAAATCCACATATTGCAATTCTTTCCCATCTGGGGTGCACAATTTACCGTTGATCAAACCTACAGGTGTGTTGGACAAATAAAGAACAAAATCCTTCCCGTAGCTTTTCACAATCAAATCCTTTTTGCGATCCACCTTTAGGAATTGAGCCATGAAGGTTTTGTAGTTATCCAATTCCTTTCTGCTCATTTCCCGACCATTGATTAGAAAGGTGTTTCCGTCAATATCGATGAACGAACCCTTCATTTTCACACTATAGTATTCGCCATAATTTCCTTCCGTAACAAGTACACGATTGTTTGCTGGATGCGCCCCTTCACTGATTAATTGACCGTATCCTCTGAACTGAAAATACACAAACCCAAGTGCAGAAAGCACCGTCAACAACATAAATGCCTTCAGCATTTTGATGTTATTCTTACGCACAAAACGCAAGGCCAATTCAAAACAAATACTACTGATGATGATGGCCGTTGTACTGATCCAAAAACCTGAAGGCAACGGATATTTCACCCAAAAGGAATCACCCATTGACACAATGTATGCAGAAGTAAATCCTGCGAAAAGCATCACAATACTGAAGATTCCAACATAGACCAAGTTCTTTTTGGTCTTTTCTCTCAATTCTGGACTTAATTCGTCTGTAAAATTTCTTTTCATGGCTTATTTCATTAAATAACAATCAATAACATATACGAACTGCACAATTGGCAAGTAGATGAAAGAGGCAAACATTAATTTTCGTGCATCTGCTGTTTCACAGGAGATGTAAAGTCGGTAAGCGTAAAGGAAAAAAATTGTGCCGGCAATCGTGGCAACGACAAGTGAAAGAAGTCCAACCATACCAAGCACCCAAGGCAAAAGGCTAAAAGGAATCATCGCCAAGGCATAGGCCACAATTTGGAATGCAGATTCTTTTGATCGCCCTGTGCGCGACGGCAAGAGAGAAAATCCAGCGGCTTTGTAATCGTCAAACACTACCCAGGCAATGGCCCAGAAATGCGGAAATTGCCACATGAACTGCACAAAGAACAATATTCCCGGTAAGAGGCCAAAATCATCCTTCGCTGCTATTGCGCCCAACATCGGTGGTATTGCTCCAGGGAAAGCCCCAACAAACACCGCCCATGGCGAAACGCGCTTCATGGGAGTGTAAATGAACACATACGAAATGTACGCACCAAGACCGAGGAGTGCCGATGAAAGGTTGATCTGATACAACAGGTAAGTTCCCAAAAGTAAACAGAAGGCAACGACGATGAATCCTTCATTCACGGACATCATTCCTTGAGGAATTGGTCTGCGCTCGGTGCGTTTCATCAACTTATCCAAGTCGCGTTCCCAAATTTGATTAGAGCCGTTTGATGCAGCCGTCACCAACATCCCACCGATCATTAAATTGGCGATAATTGACCACTCCACCTCCACATGGTTGGTCCCTGCAGAAAACAAATATCCCGCCAATGCAGACAAAATCACAGAGAATGAAAGTCTGAACTTCGTGAACACGAAATACGCCCGGTATTTTTGTTTTAAAGATATGCTAGTGTTCAGGGCCATCGTTTGAATAAATCGAGTACAAAAGTAATCAATATCACTTTCTTTTGGTGGTTAAATCCTTGCTTTTACATCGCCATTTTTCAAACACAGTTGATATACTTACATTTGTGCATGCAGCCCATCCAAAAACTGTCAATTTTAATTCCCGCCTACAACGAGGAACGCACCATTTGCTCCTTGCTGGAGAAAGTTGTTCAATCTGCACTGCCAGAGGGAATTGCCAAAGAAATTATCATCGTGAACGATTGCTCAACGGACAATACGGAAGGTGTAGTTTCCGAATTCATGGCAGCACATTCAAACATAGACATCCAACTCTTCAAGCAAGCGATCAACATGGGCAAGGGGGCTGCCATCAATCGGGCGATCAAAGAATGCTCGGGCGACTACCTGCTGATACAAGATGCTGACCTTGAATACGATCCAGATGAATACGCCTTGTTGCTAAAACCCGTGTTTAAGGACAATGCCGATGTGGTGTATGGTTCACGGTTCATTGGTCACCACCCGCACCGAATTCTCTTCTTCTGGCACTCCATCGGAAACAAGTTTCTAACAAGGCTTTCGAACATGATGACCAACCTGAATCTGACGGACATGGAAACATGCTACAAACTGATGCGCACCTCTATAGCCAAGAACATTGTGATCCGCGAACGTCGTTTTGGCATTGAACCGGAAATAACTGCAAAATTGGCCAAAGTCAAAGGAATTCGCATCTACGAAGTGGGGATTTCCTATTATGGTCGGACCTACGAGGAAGGCAAAAAGATTGGTTGGAAAGATGGGTTTCGCGCCATTTATTGCATCATCAAATACAAGTTCACCAACTAAACGATGGTTTTCTCCGGGATCATATTTGCGGTTTTTTTTCTACCGATTTTATTGGTCATATACCAAGTTGTTCCCAGCAAACTAAAGAATATCTTGCTCCTAGTTGCGAGTCTGTTTTTCTATGCTTGGGGAGAACCTGCTTTTCTCTTTGTGCTCCTTGTTGAATGCGTGATCAATTTTTATTTGGTCAAGTACATTCACTCCCAGGAAGGATCATCACGACGCAAATGGATGATATTAGGTGTTGTATTTAATCTTGGGTTCCTCGTTTATTTCAAGTACTTCAACTTTTTCATAGAAAACACCAATGCCCTGCTCGACACCTT
This sequence comes from Bacteroidota bacterium, assembly GCA_039798485.1. GTDB lineage: Bacteria > Bacteroidota > Bacteroidia > Flavobacteriales_D > Crocinitomicaceae > M0103. The sequence continues at coordinate 10,694 of JBDKGB010000199.1, read as the reverse complement.
TGGGAGTGATGGCATTGCATGGAAATCCGTACTTCTGCCGATTGGAATTTCATTTTACACCTTTCAATCCATTACCTACGCCGTTGATGTTTACCGCAAAACGGCCGAGCCGCAGCGTTACCTGCACAACTATGTGTTGTACAGTTTCTTGTTTCCCCACCTCATCGCAGGACCCATTGTCAAATACACGCGTGTTGCCGAACAAATCACGGGACGCATTGAAACGTCGAGTCAGTTTTTGTCTGGATTCACACGGTTTTCTGTCGGATTGGCTAAAAAAGTATTGATTGCCAATGTGCTCGGGGACTTTTCTGCGCAACTCCTACACAGCAACAACGACCTCAGCACAGGTTCGGCTTGGCTTGGGATGTTGGCGTACACCTTTCAGATTTACTTTGATTTTTCAGGGTACTCCGACATGGCGCTTGGGCTTGGAAAGTTATTTGGATTTACGTTTCCCGAGAACTTTGACCGACCATACACCAGCCGTTCGATTACCGAGTTTTGGAAAAAATGGCACATCACTTTGGGTGATTTTATGAAGAATTACCTCTACATCCCTTTGGGTGGAAATCGAAAAGGTGCTGCGCGAACCTATTTGAATTTGATGATCGTTTTTCTGCTGAGCGGCTTGTGGCACGGTGCCAATTGGACCTTTGTGCTTTGGGGCGTGTTTCATGGGACATGGCTTATCTTGGATCGCTTGTTTCTTGAAAAGACGCTTCTGCGGATTCCTTTACTTTCCGTTTTCTTCACCTTCATGGTGGTGCTTAACGGCTGGGTGCTTTTTCAAGCAGATTCCTTAACCGATGCACTCGAGGTTTACACAAACATGTGGGATTTCTCCAGTTTCGAATTGCCCGTGATACAAAACAGCTTCTACTATTTCGCGCACCTCATTCTCGCTGGAGTCATTTGCTTGTTTGGCTTAAGTCCTTTTCTTCGTGCCCACAGTGATTGGTTCATCGCCGAACAAACTCAAGCGCTTAAACAATGGACAATTGTTGGGATTTCATGTGTTTTGTTCTTGGTGAGCTTATCCTTCATTGTGGCAAACGGGTTTAATCCTTTCATTTATTTCAAATTCTAATGGAAGCGCAGGAACAACGATCATCGAAATTGCTGAAGGGACTTGTGCTCCTGTTTCTTTGCGTTCCCTTGAGCTTTCAGTTTTTCCATTGGCGGGAATTTACCCCCTTAAATGGTATTCAGGAATCAGAAGCAGAAACATTCAAGGATTCATTGAACGGAAAATTGGATTGGTTTTCAGGATCTTTCCAACGGCACACAGAATTGGTGATGGGTGAACATCTCGTGGTGAAGAGTCCTTTGGTAAGGTTAAGAAACCAACTGGAATATTCCCTTTTCGGAAAAATAAATGCCCAACAAATTTTTGAGTACAACGGCAATTTATTCCGCTTTTACAGCGCGGACTACAACGAAGGAACAGGTTTCATCGGTCAGCAAGCAGTAAGCGAAAAGGTGAGAAAGCTCGCTAAAATCCAAGCGTTCTTGGGCGAATCGCACCCGATCATTTTGGCCATTGCCCCATCGAAAACTTATTTTTACGCGGAAGATCTACCAGAAATTCACACCCGTAAAACCGATCGATCCAACTACAAGGCCATCAAGAAAGAAGCCTTAAAAAACGGCATTCATGTCATCGACTTCAACACCTATTTTCTTGAACAGAAAAAATCATCCAAAGCACCATTGATTTCGAAATCGGGTATTCACTGGTCGATGTATGGTGCTGCACTTGCCATGGACACACTCGTTGGACGAATAGAACAACTGAAGAAAATCAGCTATTGCCACCCTAGCTATTCTTTGGACAAAACCTATCGCTTTTTTTACAACGACAATGACCTTGCACAGTTGTTGAATGTTTTCTCACCACCGAACGACACCGATCTGCGTTGCCTTACATTTCCGGGACAAACACCGGAAGGAAAGAAAATTAGAGCGCTCATCATTTCAGACAGTTTCTTCGATGTTGTGTCCATGACCGCCTTGCGCCAGCAGTTGTTTACACCGGAAACGAAGTTCCTGTATTACTTCAACACCCGAAAAGACCCGACCAACAACAACCAGGGGTTAGAAGGGATGAGCCTTCTCGAAGAAATGAAAAATGCCGACTGCATCATTTTGTTGAGCGACATCGTGAACATGGAAAATTTAGGCTGGGGCTTTATCGAGCGTGCCTATTGGGAAATTGGCTGGGACAAAAAATAAGTCACAAAAAAAAGGGCACCTCAAAAGACGCCCCTTCATTCACTAGTATCATCGATCAAAGAATCAACATCGCATCACCGTATGAGTAGAAGCGGTATTTGTTTTCAATGGCTTGTTTGTAGGCCTCCATCATCAATTCATGTCCGCAGAAGGCAGAAATCATCATCAACAATGTCGAAAGTGGTGTGTGAAAATTCGTCACCATGCAATCAGCAATGCTGAATTCGTAAGGCGGGAAAATGAATTTATTTGTCCAACCATCGTAAGGCTTCAACATACCATTCGTGGAAACAGAAGATTCTATGGAGCGCATTGATGTGGTCCCAATGGCGCACACACGCTTTTTATTTTCTTTTGCGGTATTGACGATTTTCACGCATTTTTCCGAGATGATCACCTGCTCAGAATCCATTTTATGCTTCGTAAGGTCTTCCACTTCAACTGGACGGAATGTTCCCAATCCCACATGCAAAGTTACTTCGGCAAAGTTTATACCTTTTAACTCCAAGCGCTTCATCAACTCACGCGAGAAGTGCAATCCTGCAGTTGGTGCAGCAACAGCGCCTTCTTCAGAGGCAAAAATCGTTTGGTAACGCTCTTCATCGGTAGCTTCAACCTCACGCTTGATGTATTTAGGAAGTGGTGTTTCACCCAACTCCGTAATTTTCGCTTTGAAATCCTCATAAGGACCATCAAACAAGAAACGCAATGTACGTCCACGTGACGTAGTGTTGTCTATAACTTCAGCCACCAATGAATCATCGTCACCGAAGTACAATTTATTTCCAATTCTGATTTTACGGGCTGGATCTACAAGTACGTCCCATAACAAGCTTTCACGGTTGAGTTCACGCAGCAAGAAAACTTCGATTTTCGCACCCGTTTTCTCTTTGTTTCCATACATACGTGCTGGAAAAACGCGCGTGTTGTTGGTGATCATCACGTCACCTTCTTCAAAATAGTTAATGATGTCTTTGAACAAGTGGTGTTCGATTGTTCCTTCTTTGCGATTGATCACCATCAACTTGGCTTCATCTCTATTGTCGCTTGGGTATTCTGCAATCAGTTCTTCTGGAAGATCGAAGCTGAAATCAGAAAGTTTCATTTTACTCATACATTCTTATTTTGGTGATCCGCTTTTTTAAGAGGAGTGCAAAGATACAACATTCAGACCCCCTTGTCAAGGGCTTGTAGATTTTAAGACATCTAGATGCTAAGACATCAAGATTTTAGGATGTTAAGACAAAACCTTGGGCTGAGGTTCTCGAAGCCACAAGGGACAAAAGACTTGATCGTTCCTGTCTCCCCCGCTGGAGGGGAATTAAGGGGGAGGAGGATCACAAGATTTTAATACATCAAGATTTTAGGATGTTAAGACAAGGGACAAAAGACCCTTAGATTTCAAGACATCAGGATATTAAGATTTTAAGACTTGATCGTTCCTGTCTCCACCGCTGGAGGGGGATTAAGGGGGAGGAGGATCACAAGATTTTAAGACATCAAGATTTTAGGATGTTAAGACAAGGAACAAAAAGACTTGATCGTAATTCGTAACTAATAACTCGTAACTAACCCCCCGTCGTTTGGATCACTTCGAGCAAAGCATCGACTGTAAATGCCTTTTCCACATCAAAAGTTCCAGATTTTGTGCGGCGTAAACGGATCAAAGTTCCACCTGAATGGAGCAGTCTACCAAAGTCGTGGGCCATAGAACGGATATACGTTCCTTTAGAGCAAGTGATTTCGAAATCAATTTCTGGGAAACGGCTTGCATCAATGGTAAACTTCGCCACTTCAATGGCATTTGCTTTAAGCTCAACCGTTTTTCCTGCTCTGGCTAAATCATACGCACGCTGACCATCCACTTGCTTTGCCGAAAAAACAGGCGGTACCTGCAAGATATTTCCTGTAAGTTGCTTCGCCACATCGAGCATCATCTCAGTGGTAATGTGCTCTACAGGAAATTCAGCATCATATTCAGTCTCGAGATCGTAAGAAGGCGTCGTTTTTCCCAAGAGAATTGTACCTGTGTAGGTTTTCTCACCCGCCATGATGGAATCAATGGTTTTGGTGTGTTTGCCCGTGCAAAGGATGAGCAATCCTGTAGCCAAAGGGTCTAGGGTACCCGCGTGACCAACCTTAATGTTCTTCACCCCCAAAGCGCGTTTTAAGTTCCAACGTACCTTATTGACCACATCAAAGGAAGTCCATCCCAAGGGTTTATCGACCAAGATGGTCTCTCCAGCTAAAAAATCCATTAACGTGTAAAGTAAATCAACAAGATGGTTCCGGCGATGATGCGGTACCAACCCCAGATGCGGAATCCGTGTTTATCAATGAGGCCTATGAAGACACGAATGGCAAGCATCGCTACAAAAAAAGCCAGGATATTGCCAACAATAAAGAACGTGATGTTGTCCGACGATTGTGTGATCATTTCATAGCCCTTTTGTCCCACGCCTTCATATGTCCAGTCTTTCAGAAAAATGGAATACGCCGTAACGGCAAGCATGGTTGGAACGGCAAGGAAAAATGAAAATTCAGCAGCAAGTCTGCGCGTTAAGCCTTGCTGCATTCCGCCAATGATGGATGCTGCAGAACGGCTTGTACCGGGCATCATGGCCAAACATTGCCAAAAACCAATGGCAAGTGCCTTACGGAGAGTAATGTTTTCCTCTTGTTGAATTTTCGGACGTTTAAACAAGCGGTCAACGAATAGAAGAATTACACCACCAACGATCAACACAATGGCGATTGGCACTGGGTTACCGAGAACTGCTTCGATTTTATCGTCAAACAATTTACCGAGTACCAAGGCTGGAATCACCGCAATGGCCAATTTAATGTAGAAATTGAACGATTTGAAATCGAGGAATTTGCGCCAATAGAGCACGATCACCGAGAGGATCGCACCAAACTGAATGGACACTTGGAACATTTTCACGAAGGCGTCATCTTGTGTTTCAAAGATGGCACTGGTAAAAATCATGTGTGCGGTAGACGAAATAGGCAGAAACTCTGTGAGTCCCTCCACAAATGCCAGGATCAGCGCCTGTATTAAATCCATGAAAAAAGAGAAATTATTTGGATGACTTATCCACCGAAGATGAAGACTGCTCGATTTCGGTTCCTTTCGATGTAGGTTTTTTCATGATTGAGTAGAGAATCACCACGAATCCAGCAACAATGAGAATCGGAGCAACGGTAATGCGTACCTCACTAAACAATTCTGATTCATCGAAAGAATTTGGGTCCTTCGCTGCGCCACCGATCATCAGTAAATACCCCAAAATGTTGATGGCAAGACCAATGATCAAGAATTTGTAATTCTCCTTACGAAAGCCAAATGCGTGTGTATTCTTCTTTTCCATGTGTCAAATTTAATACAAATCGTCTAATTTCATTCTCAAATATTTGTTCAACGCAAACCACGTTGACACCACGGAAATTACGATCCCTATAGCTAGCAAAGAAGAGCATAAGAGAATGAAACTCTTTAGTGAATAAGTAATCTCGATGGTGTCCAGGGAATTGTTGAGCGCAAAGAACAACGTCATCAGCAAGGCGAGGCCTATGATTGCTGAGATGATTCCATTGAACAGTGAACGAACAATAAACGGTCGACGAATGTATGACGGAGTCGCACCAACCAATTGCATCGTTTTAATGGTAAAGCGTTTTGAGTAGAGCGCCATGCGGATGGTATTGTTGATCATGGCGACGGCGATCACAATGAGCAAAGCGGCGACTGTTAAGAAAAGAAATACGAACTGTCTAAAGCCGAGATTCACATCTTCCACACTTGACTTGTCGTAGTTCACCTCATCGATTTCCTCGGGATATGCACGCAGCAATTTGGCTTTAATTTTTTCCATTCCTTGCTTGGTGGCAAATTCCGCTTTCGGTTTAAACCCGATGGTTGGTGGCAAGGGGTTCTCCCCTTCGAAAATGGCGAGGATTTCTTCTGCATTTTCATCTTGGCCGCTAAATTCTTCGATGGCACGTTCCGGAGAAATGTAAAACACATCACTAAATTCTGACCACGACTTAAGCTCTTGTTCAATTTGTTTGATGTCCGCGTTGTTCAATTCGGGAGCGAAAAACAAATCGCCCTGCAAACTTTCCTTGGCCTGTCGTTGCACATTTTCAAGTCCAAAGACACCGCCGAGGACCAATCCAATCATAAATAAAACGAGAGAAATACCGATAACCGTAGAAACCGAGCGGTAGCGCAGCCCTTTGTTTCCATTCTTTTCTGATTTTGTGCTCATGGTCAACGAATTTATGGAATAATTGCCAATCGGCATCTGTTCAGAGTCAAAGTTAAGAACAGACTATTGTTTGAGTCTTTGAAAAAAAACTGCTAAAAAACGTTAAAAGCAGAACAGAACTTGTAATTAATGCGTCTTAGTGTCGTTAAACATTCAAATCTCAGATCAAGCAAGCCAACTTTGGCATATGATTTGAAATCACAGATTAGAACGTTTAGTTAGTTTTCATAAGTAGTAGTAGGTTAGGTAAAGATGAGAGGAGCACACAAGCTCCTCTTTTCTATTTAGGGCAATTTGTTTCGTAGCAGACACAAGAGGAATATCCACATAAAATTGGGATTTTTAATGTATTTTTGCAGACTTAATGGCCTTGAAAACGAACGGCAAACACTTATGAAAAACATCCGCAACTTCTGCATTATCGCACACATTGACCACGGCAAAAGCACCTTGGCAGATCGCCTTTTGCAGACGACAGGTACCATTTCCGACCGTGAAATGCAAGCGCAAGCGCTAGACGATATGGACTTGGAGCGCGAACGCGGAATTACCATTAAAAGTCACGCCATTCAAATGAATTATTCGTTTGAAGGTCAGGAGTATGTGCTTAACCTCATCGACACCCCTGGACACGTGGATTTCTCGTATGAGGTTTCTCGTTCGATTGCGGCGTGTGAGGGAGCCTTGTTGATTGTGGATGCCTCACAAGGCATTGAAGCACAAACGATTTCCAACTTGTATTTGGCCCTAGAGCACGATTTAGAAATCATTCCTATCTTGAATAAAATGGACCTTCCAGGCGCCATGCCCGAGGAAGTTTCCGACCAAATTGTAGAATTGATCGGCTGCGATCCCGACGACATTATTCCAGCATCTGGGAAAACAGGTTTGGGTGTTGATCGCATTCTTGAGGCGGTCATCAAGCGCATCCCCGCGCCAAAAGGTGATGAAAATGCCCCTTTGCAAGCCATGATTTTCGATTCTGTGTTTAACTCCTTCCGTGGAATTATCGCCTACTACCGTGTAAAAAATGGTGTCATTAAAAAAGGTGATCGCGTAAAATTCTTCAACACAGGCAAGGAATACAATGCAGATGAAATTGGGATTTTGAAAATGGATCTCAGCCCGAAGAAAGAAGTACGTGCTGGAGATGTAGGTTACATCATTTCAGGCATCAAGCAGGCCAACGAAGTAAAAGTTGGAGATACAATTACCCTTGCAAGCAATCCTTGCGAGACGGCCATCAAAGGATTTGAAGATGTGAAGCCTATGGTCTTCGCAGGAATCTATCCAGTTGAAACAGATGAGTACGAGGAGTTGCGCTACAGCATGGAAAAGTTGCAGTTGAACGATTCATCGTTGGTTTTTGAACCAGAATCGTCTGCAGCACTTGGCTTTGGATTCCGTTGTGGCTTCCTGGGCATGTTGCACATGGAGATCATACAGGAGCGACTTGAGCGCGAGTTCAACATGACGGTCATCACGACAGTTCCTAACGTATCGTACTACTGCTACATGCGCAAAGATCCGGAAGTTGGCCAAATCGTCAACAACCCTTCCGAATTGCCCGATCCAGCAGGTATCGACCACATTGAAGAACCATACATCAAAGCGCAAATCATCACGAAGTCGGAGTACATTGGTCAAATCATGACCTTGTGCATTGAGAAACGTGGCGAGTTGAAAAACCAGGTGTACCTCACGCAAGACCGTGTTGAGTTGACCTTTGAAATGCCGTTGGCAGAAATCGTGTTTGATTTCTACGACCGATTGAAATCTGTTTCTCGTGGCTATGCTTCGTTTGACTACCATCCGATAGGATACAAAGAATCCGATTTGATCCGCATGGACATGTTGTTGAATGGAGAACAGTTGGATGCCTTATCGGCTTTGGTTCACCGCAGCAACGCCTACGATCTTGGAAAGAAGATTTGCGTGAAGTTGAAGGAGCTGATCCCACGTCAACAATTTGAGATTCCGATTCAGGCTGCCATTGGTGCGAAGGTGATCGCTAGAGAAACCATCAAAGCCTTGCGCAAGGACGTTACCGCAAAATGTTACGGTGGAGATATCTCCCGTAAGCGTAAGCTCCTTGAAAAACAAAAGGAAGGTAAGAAGCGCATGCGCCAGGTTGGACGTGTGGAGGTTCCACAGGAAGCATTTATGGCGGTGTTGAAGTTGAACGATTAAAAGGGAAAAAAGACTTGATCGTTCCTGGTTTCCCCCTAAGGAGGGGGATTAAGGGGGAGGAAGATCACAAGATTTTAAGACATTAAGACTCTAGACAAGAGACAAAAGACTTGATCATTCCTGATTTCCCCCTAAGGAGGGGGATCAAGGGGGAGGAAGATCACAAGATTTTAAGACATTAAGACTCTAGACAAGGGACAAGAGACAAAAGACTTGATCATTCCTGATTTCCCCCGCTGGAGTGCTTGTCCCGAGAGGAACGATACGGGAGGGATCAAGGGGGAGGTGGATAACAAGATTTTAAGACATCAAGATTTTAGGATTTCAAGTAATTCGTAAAATTCTAGACATAAAAAAATCCCCAACTGATGCCGGGGATTTTTTATGTATTAAGATTTAATCTTCATCGTCGTCGCCGTCATCATCTGGCTTGTCTCCGTAGTCGTCATCATCATCGTCTGAATCCGAATCTTCGTCTTCATCTTTCACGTCCACTTTATCGAAATCGTCTTCGAAATCATCTTCCTCATCATCAACGGCTGGCGCCTTTGGTGTCACTTTGTTGATTTTCACCAAATAGATGACCTCATCTGTTTCCCAAATCAGGGCGTCCAACACTTCACCTGTTGGCGTTTTGATAGTTGTAAGGTGATTGACGTATCCATCTGGGAAATCCTTCAAGATTTGCTTCTTCTGATCAATCGTTAATTTGTCGTAACTGATAATGGCGCGTTTTTTTGACATGGCGTCCTTCTGTTTTCGGGTTATTGTTGTGTTTAAAAAATGTCTTCTTGTAACTTTCCTGTTCGGTCAAATTTGGTGATGAACTCACCGCCTTTGGGTTTATTTTGGTGGCAAAAATAAATGAAAAGCAGCACGAAAAACATTTTTATCTGTAGAAGTATGATTTTTTTTTCAAACCTCCACTTTTGATAAATCTTGAACAAAAAAATAAACCATAGCAAAGTGCTGTTTTAGCCACAAAAAAAGCGCCGTAGCGCTTTCATTATTAGTGGTTTATTCGTTTACCTTGCTTTTTAGTTCATTCTTCAATCCACTCCATTCAACGAGGTGCATTTTTACCACGCCGACTGGAATTTTTGCCTTGACCAAGATTGGAATTTTGTTGGCATCGTTGGTGACCCAAAAATTCACGTCTTCTTCGCTCTTGAAATACCTTCCGGTTTGAACGACAGGAACGAATTTATGGCAGTTGAATTTCCCTTTTCGGATACTGATTTGTTCGTCACCCACGTATTTGATTTTTAGGGTATAGATTTCATCGTCCATGAAACATTTGAACTCGAAAGTCTTTCCTTTTTTCATGTCCTTGAAGTTGAGCGTGCGCGCATAGTAGAACGCCGATACCATGTCTTGAATCGCCATAGGTACTTTGAACTCCTTCCCTTTTCCGTTATCGACTTTTGCTTTGTCGTGTTTGAAGGCGTAATCTTGATTTACCTTGTAGCCTCCTTCATCAACGCGACGCACAAAGAACCAAGGAAAGATGCCTTTTTTATCGATGTAGCTTTCGTAGGTATCTTCCACCTTAAAGAAGGCATTGAATCCACCTAAGGTTTTTCCTGTTCCTACCGCATGGATCAATTCTCTGTTCTGGCCTTTTTTCGTTGTTGATTTTATTTCAAGTACAGCTTCACCTGCATCTACAAATCCATAGGTGACGCGGTAGCGCAATTTTTCACCAACTTGAAAGGCACCATTGGTGACAGAAGGATAGGTCACTTCGGTACTGCTTGTCATCATGGAGGTCATGGCCACCAATACAACGGGATACATCCACTTTTTCATGTTACGTTTTTTTTGTTGGACGTGGGATTCGCAAAGGATGTGCCATTTTAATTGGCAATTAGTAATTAGTAATCATTGTTGTCCGATAAAAAAATAGCGAGCTAAAACTGAAGCTCGCTAAATGGTATTTTTGTTTCACCACAAAACATATTAATACCATGAGCAAAAATGCAAATTATATCGGACAGC
>JBDKGB010000198.1:0-2534 GCA_039798485.1 Bacteroidota bacterium | reverse complement strand
TTACCAATGACCCAATGTATGTATTGTCCAATGACCTTCTCACACATTTGAACTCAAAGTCGGATGAGATTGCGAAAGCACAAAATGATTTCCAAGCTTCTTTCCGTTTGTTGGTTCAAGGTTTACGTGAGTCGAAGCTCGCTCCTATTCAATATCCAGATGCAAATTCAACCTTGCGTTTGACTTACGGAAACGTTCAGGCATTGCCAAAAGACAGTCGCAACGATGCGAAAGTGAACTTCTACACCACAATGGACGGATTGGTAAAAAAATACAAAGCAGGAGATGCTGAGTTTGATTTGCCAGCACGCATGTTGGAGATGCACAAGAACAAAGACTACGGACAATATGTTGACAAAAACGGATACATGCCAGTTTGTTTCTTGACAGACAACGACATTACCGGAGGAAACTCTGGTTCACCAGTTTTGAATGGCAAAGGTGAGTTGATTGGTTTGGCCTTTGATGGTAACATTGAAGCGATGGCTGGAGACGTAATCTTTGATTCAAAGTTGCAACGCACGATCAATGTTGACATTCGTTATGTCTTGTGGTTGATTGAGAAATACTCCAACGCAAAACACATCGTTGATGAAATGGATATCGTTCGATAAACGAAACACATAGAAACGAAGAATCCCGCTCAAAAGGCGGGATTTTTTTTTGTTCAAGATTAACGCTTTTTTATTCAAAAAAGGGATACAATCGCATCGACTTAACTCAATAAAATCATAACCTTTTCTTTCCTATCCCTTAACATCTTGGTAACCTAGTAGGGTTTAATTTGTATCATGATTTTGACACAGATGATGAACGCTCCTCAGCAGCCAGTACAAAGCCCAATCGACACTTTGTTGATGTATCTTGAACTTGGAAATCTTTCCGGTAAAAATGGAAATGACCAAGAAGCAATTGATTACTACATCAAAGGTTTACAAATTGCTCGTGAAATTGAAGATCGCCCTAGAATTCAACAGTTGTCGAATTTGATTTTGACGTACATTTAATTCGTCAAAACGCATCGGTCGGCGGGGGTACCTTCAGAGGTCTTGCTCGTTTACTTAACATATATCCCAATCCAATTTCATGTGTTGACCCAAGCACACTATTGTTCAATTTACTGAACCACATGTCGTAAGAATAGTTCACTCTGAATCTGTTTTTAATGTCCCATCCAGCGATGATTCCTAAAGCATCACTGCTTCGATAAACTGCTCCAACATACCAATCCTTGTAACGAAACAAAGCACCTAAATCGAGTGAATTGAATGTGAAATCACTTCTGTAAAATGCCTGAGGACGAATTGAGAATTTTCTTGTCACTCGTAGGGTATAACCAGCAAAGGCAAAAAGATGTGTTTGATCTTTAAAACCATTGGCATATGTTGATCTAGGGAGTTGGGTTAGGCTCAATCCTACATCGAATCTCCTCCGATGAAACGCGACCCCAAAATCAGCCAAAAATCGATACGACCCTTGATAAAAGGATGGAGATGGAGGATCAAAAAAAATGATTTTATCCGAAACCTTTAGGTATTTTAATCCTGCAGATGCTCCAAAGGAAAGCGTAGAATAATTGCCCAGATTGAGGTGGTATGCATAAGTTGCCTTTAAAATTTCACTTCGCAGGTATCCTATGTTGTCGTGCATGAACGAACCACCAACCGAATGATTTGAAGATTTCACTTGAGTCATGTACGTTCCCAATAGCGTGCTTGGGTGACCATTGATGTTGGTCCATTGCGTCCGTCCCAAAGCATACGCCTCCATTTTATTTTGCTGCCCTCCTGTTGCTGGATTGAAATACGTCAAAGAATTCCAAAACTGAGTAAAAAGAGGTTCTTGTTGTCCAAATGCGCTTGTGGCAATCAGAAAAAGGCATATCGTTAGTTTTCTCATGCCCTTTCAAACAAGTGAAGTACAGAAATAGTTACAGTTGATTTAAAAACTCCATGGTATCAACCCCATCGGCGTACTCACTCAATATGGGACATTGCGCTGAGCCGAATGGCGTAAATAATTTACCTACAACAACTTGGATGGCATCTTTATGAGCTTCCAAATACTGCGTTACATCCTCCTCACTTTCGTAACGACGGTAATGCAACATGGCCAATGGCGAAAAGAGCTCTTCCGTTTCACGAAGCAAAATGAAGTTATTGTCCAACAATTGGTGTTGATTCATTAAAAAAATCGCCTTGTGGTAGTCGTAATTGTTCCCATATTTTTTATTCAAAACGACCTCGGAGAACGAGAAAATTCCTTCAAAAAATGTTGACATGGAATAGTCCTTTGGAACCAACAACTGAGAAACATTGCGGCATCCCAATCCATAATGATCAAAGATATCGTGTCCCAATCCCTTCAATTCCTCCAAAGTTTCATCTCCTGAAATTACAGCAACTGATGTTCGGTTTTTGCGGAAGATGTGCGGATATTTGCCGAAATATTGCTCGAAATAGAGCGCTGAATTGTCACTCCCTGTAGCGATCACTGCGTCGATGTTTTTTACTGGTCCAACCGTAAATTCTATT
>JBDKGB010000197.1:0-5531 GCA_039798485.1 Bacteroidota bacterium | reverse complement strand
TTGACTGGATCGGACCAAGAATTGGACGCTTTTTTTGGCGACTTGAAAACAGCCTTGATTACCGTTGACAACGAATTCAAGATACTTTACACCAACAACACCGCTGGTAATCTTGTCAGTGACAAAGAATATGAAGCCGAGAAAGGCAGCATGGTCATTGATTTCGTGAAGCGCATTTTAAATCCAACAGCACTCATCTCCTTCTACGAGCACCTCATCCATAAGAAAGAATTGAACCTTTCTGAAGGATTCACGCTTGCCCGTATTGAGCGCATCAGCATGACTCCCATTGGAACGGATGGTTTCGTTATTAAAGTATGGTTAAACGAACGCTATACAGACTCGGCGGCGAATCTTTTCCGTTATTTCCCAGGTCTCCCTATCGCCTACTTCGGATTCGACTTGGTGGCAGGTAAACGCTTGTCCATACGTTTCTTAAGCGACAATTTTCACATCCTCTTCCCATTTTTGGATGTAGATCAAGTCATTGCTGACGACAATTACTTTCTTTCGATCTTTCATCCCGACGACCTTCCAGAGTTCTTGAGTAAGATTCAGCACTTGAAGAAAGGACGGGACTCCTTCAATACCGAATTCCGCTTGATGAAACCTGACGGCAGTGAGCATTGGTACCGATTGATTTCTGGAAAATTCTCTGAGCGCAAGGACAAGAATTTTTGGTTGGCCTACATTGAAGACATCGACGAAAAGAAGAAACCCATTTTAGAGAAAGCCCGATTGGTGCATGAAACGCTAGATGATGAGCGCAACCGAATGGCGATGGAATTGCACGACGGATTGGGCCAAAACCTTGTCGCACTGAATCTGTATCTTTCTACTGTTATGTCAGAAACAGAAAACAGAATGCTTACCATTTGTCGTGATTTGGCGAAAGACAGCATTATGTTGATGAAATCGATGTGTTACAACCTCGCGCCACCTGACCTCGACCGTGGATTGCTGTATGCCTTGGATGTTTATTTCGGAAAAATGAATGAACTTTCGGGCAACATCGAATACGTCTACAATGCGAAGAAGATTCCATTGTCACACATGACGCCAGAAAACGCCTACAACATCTTCCGGATCATTCAGGAATTTGTCACCAACTCTCGCAAGTACTCAGAGTGTACGATCATTGAATGCACGATTGGAAAGCGCAACCAAAAAATGGTCTTAGAGATTCACGACAATGGAATTGGTTTTGACATGCGCAAAATGGAATCGGGATTTGGCTTGAAGAACATGGTAAAGCGTGCACAAGTGGCCAATGCTACCATCGAAATGATTAGTGCTCCTGGAGAAGGAACGGCGCTGATCATTGAATTTTAATGGTCTGCTTAGACCGCAGGCATCTCAGAAAAATACTCTCCACCTTCAGAAACTGCTTTAATCGCCTCTTTAATGGTTGCAATTGATGCGTTTTTAAGCACATACCCTTTTAAACCTATTTCTTTCGCTTTCAACAGGTAATGTGGTTGATCTTGCATCGTGATGGCCATAATCCGAATGCTTGAATTCGATTGAATCAACTCACGTGAAATTTCCAATCCGTTTTTATCTCGCGGTAAATTGATGTCCATCAACACAACATCTGGCTCCAAGTTTAAAATGGGTTCTACAATGTTCTCTCCATTGTTAAATACAGTAACCGAATACCCCATTGCCACTAGGATTTCTTCCCATACAGCAGCAATCAATTTAAAATCTTCAACAACAACGGCGTTTTTACTCATACGCTAAATTTTGGATTGAGAAAAGTGCAACAGCAATTAAAGGTATCCTTTTTCCTTTGCCCAGCCTGTCAATTGAGCGGCATTGGAAAAACCTAGTTTTTTCAAGATATTGTGACGGTGCGTTTCCACCGTGCGTGGCGATAAAAACAATTGATCGGCAATTTCTTTTGAGGTCATCCCTGTGGCGATCAATTTAATGACTTCAATTTCCTTTAGGGTCAACTCTTTCTTGTTCTCTTCATTGTCAAGGTGCAGCAATGACGCGAAATAGCGGTCTTTGATTTCACTTGCAATGTACGTTTCACCATTGTAAACAGCATGAACCGCTGCAATGAGCTCTTCGCGATTGATGTTTTTCGTCAAATACCCCTTTCCACCAATGGACAAAAACTTCTTCACATAATTGATTTCATCATGCAGCGTTAAGCCTATGATGCGTGTTTTCGGAAGGCTGTTGTAAATGCGTTCGGCAGCATCAAAACCGTTGCTACCTTTGAGATTGATGTCCATCAAGACCACATCTGGACGGTACTGAATTGATAAATTATAGGCATCATCTGCATTGTCTGTTTTTCCAACAACCTGAATACCAGGAGCAGTTGAAAGCAAAGAAACCCATGCTTCACGAATCAATGCATGGTCATCGACAACAAGTACTTTAATAAGTTCTGACATAGGCAGCAAGTAGAATTCTGAAAGATTTGAATGTGAATGTACTAAAATATTTCTCAATTCATAAAAAAACACTGCGCTCCCCATGGATTAAAACACAGTTCTCTTTAATAAAACGTCAATATCCCACCCAAAAATGCCATAGTACAACTTTTGCCCTTGTTTTCAACTCTTAAAATACCTACCTTTCGTTACGATTTATTTTTTTGGGATTACGCACTGCTACAGCACGTTATTTCATCAATTAAATTGGAGAAACGCGCGTTAAAACATACAGATTTTGAGTACTTCGCCAAACGCTCTTCACGTCATCTACGGACTAATAGAGTCCGTCCATCAGTACGACATCATTACCGACCACACCGGGGTAATTTTGTATTGTGGACCATTGATGCGCGAGGATGTTCCGCATGTCGCCAATGGATTGGCACTTCTCGAAGTTTTCAAATCAGTACAATACTCGAATTTTAAATCACTTTTTGACGCGAGCACTTCCAACAAACACAATGATGTATTTGAAGTCGTGAAGGTCAACAACCTTCGTTTCGATGTGCGGATCTCACACATTGGCGAAGACATCATTTACCTCCATTGCGCTCCGATGCGTACGAGTGATATTGCCATCGTAAGTAACGTCATCAACTCGATTGACCCTGCACTTACACCAGACCAATTTATCCTTGACGTGATGCATCATTTGCCCTTCGACGTAGGAATTTTTGACCGAAATGGCCGCTATTTGTACATCAACCCAGCAGGAATAAAGAACGACAGCACACGGAACTTCATCATTGGTAAAACGGATTACGACTATTGTGACTTAAAGGGCATCGATCGGGCAACAGTTGAACCACGAATGATCAATTTTCGCCGCGTCATTGAAACGAAAGTTCCATCCGAATGGGTAGATGAACATCCCAAACCTGGTAGTGAAAGCGTTTTTGTGCTACGTCGTTATCATCCCGTTGTCACTAGCGCTGGAGAAGTATCGTATGTCATCGGATATGGCATTGACATCTCGGCGGAACGCAATTCTGAGCTCAAATTGCAAGAAAAGCAAAAAGACCTTGAGCGACTCACCTTTTTTCTTGACAACGTCATTGATGGGGTGCAAGTGCTCAACGAAAAGGGAGAATTTGCCTATTTGAATAAGGCAGCAAGGGAGCGTTTAGGAATTTTTGACCAATCCTATGCCCATACCATTTATGAAATTGAATCTTTTTTCCAGTCCACCGATGATTGGGTAAATCACCTAAAGGAGCTTAAAGAAAAAGGACATTTCAGCATCGACACCAATCATCGAAACATACAGACTGACGAACTTACTCCAGTCCATGTGGAGGTAATTCCGACGAACTTTGAAGGGGAGAATTTTATTCTCACCATGGCGACAGACATCCGCGAGCGTATTGAGTTTATCAAGGAAATTGAATTGGCAAATCAACGTTATGCGGAGATCAATGAAAAATTGAAAATGTCCATCGCAGAAAAGACCTCTCGCAACGATGAGTTAACGGAACGTTTGGCCAATCAAGATAAATTGGCGATGATCGGTGAAATTACAGCTGGAATTACGCACGACCTAAACACACCTATCGGCGCAGTAAAAATTGGCGCTGAGAGTATCCGGTATTCTTTGGAAAACCTCTTTAAAAGTGTCATCGAAAAATGCAGCTACGAACAACTCCATTTTGCGTGTGGCAGAGCGGTTGAAAGCAATGTGAAAATGTTTATCGGTGGGCTTCAAGTAATGCGCGAAACCAAAGCATTTCACGAAGAGCTCAAGGTGCGTTATCCCGAACGAGAAGAACTCGATACCTTGGCTTCAGCATTTGTGAAAGCGCGTATTCTTGCCGATGAAGATGCGGTCATCAATTATGTGATGTTAGGCGACAACCCTCTGGAGTTGCTTGATCTCATGTACCACATTCAAAGCATAAGAACCTTTGTGGATACCGTAATGGAAGCTGGCGAAAAGGCCGCATCTGTGATTCGTAACCTTCGTTTTTATCTGAAAGAAGGTGCCAACTTAAGCAAGGAACGTGTCAATCTCTACGAGAACATAAGCACCGTATTGAATGTCTTCAATCATCAATTAAAGCATGGCATTGAACTCAATTTTGACGTGCCTAAGGACGTTGAAATCGTGGGTTATGAATCTAAACTGTATCAACTTTGGTCGAACCTCATCAAGAATGCCATTGATGCCATTGGAAGTAAAGGAGAACTTTTCATCACAGGATGGCAAGAAAACAACCGTTTAATGGTCGAAGTCAAGAACAGTGGCAAGATGATTCCATTGGAAATTCGGGATAAAATCTTCGAGAAATTCTTCACCACAAAGGCCGACATGAATGGAACAGGATTGGGGCTTAGCATCGTAAGCAAGGTCATTGAAGATCACGGGGCTCAAATAAAGTTGAATTCAGATGAGCACTACACCTCTTTTCTTGTTACTTTTACACTCATCTAAACCAGAAAACTACCATTGATGACTAACCACAAGTTCGCTATTGTGTGTGTTGATGATGATCCAATGATCACATCCCTTCTCAGCTTTCAGTTGAGGAAGATCATCAATACCAAAAACACGTTTATCGAAACCTACTCCCAACCCTTAGAGGTGGATGAGAAAATTGAGGAGTTGATTCGTTTTGGCGTGAGCATTATTTTCATCATTGTGGATTATCAAATGCCTGAAATGACTGGAGCTCAGTTGATTCGAAAGGTAAAAGAAAAATACCCTGAGGTGGCGTGCATCATGCTCTCCGGTCAGGCCAATGAACTTATCGTGAGTGAACTCCAAAAAGAAAATTTACTGGAAACATTTCTTTCCAAACCGTGGAGCGAAAAAGCACTGTTTGACGTGGTACAACCCTTGATTGCAAACACCTTATCCTAACATTAACGGCGGAAAGAAAGCACGCGAATTTCTTGCTTTAGGTTGTTCTGTGCATCCACCAATTTAAAGATCGGAACATAATTACCACCGCCCAGCAAGGCTGATTCAAGCATTTCATCCGCATCATTCTCACTGTTTTTAATGCCAACAACAGACATGTTGATTCCTTTTCGGCGGTATTTACGGATGTATTTCTTGTAATCGTCTGAACTACGGTTAAA
>JBDKGB010000196.1:0-13394 GCA_039798485.1 Bacteroidota bacterium | reverse complement strand
ACTTTGGAATGTACGTTGTAAATTACACTACCGCATATGTGGTTACCCAATGGGACACCCCGATGCAATTTATTATTGCAAAATGCAGTTCCATCGCCGCAGAAAACAATGCAACATTTGTCTACGATCAAACGATTACAGCAGATGTCTATCGTGCGGATACACTTCTCTTTTCAGATATGTGCGGCATTGATTCATTGAATATTTCTGTACAAAATGGGGTAGATACTGTTACTTACCATATCAATATGGTTGGCTTGTTCTCTTCTTTGGATTCTGAACTTGACGCAGATGATCCCAACATTAAAATTTTTCCAAATCCGGCATCAGATTATTTTTCTATCGACCATCTGCCTAGAAATATCCAGTCCATTCGGCTTCGTGCGATGGGAGGCAATGAAGTGTTATCGCTAGATTCCAAGAATTTTGAATGTGGACCTCATTCCATCGAAGGCCTAAAGCCTGGTGTTTATATAGTCGAAATAATTGCGAACGACCGATCGACTTACATGAAGAAACTTATGATTTCGGGTCAATAGTTAAGTTCAATTTTATTCAAAATTCACTTTCGGATAAGGATGATATTCATTGAATGCAAGAGGATTCAAACGCTGTTTTGCCCTTGAGCATTATGAAGATAATTTTGTTTTTTCAAGATTAGGGTTAATTTTGAGTTGAATCTTACACTCGAAAGTAAACTGCTAAACATGCAAATTCCCCAATTGACCTTTACACGATTTTTAGCAGCCATTTCAATTGTTTTTTTGCATTTCGGTTTGTTTACCTGGCCAATGAACAGTCATTTGTTGTCGCCCTTTGGTGGAGATTTGATTGCCGCAATGAGTTATTTCTTCATTCTGTCTGGTTTCATTCTTGTTATCTCAGTAGCGAAGGATGGCAACTTGCCAGAAAAAATCAATTCAAGGGAGTTTTGGAAGCGCAGAGCAGCACGCATCGTACCAATGTATTTGTTGGCGTTTCTGATTTTCTTCCTGATTAATTTTCGTTACGACCCGGCAATTCCATTGAAGTGGCAGATTCAATCACTCTATCATTCACTGTTTTTTCTTCAATCGTGGAAGTATAAAATGGCCTTGGATGTCAATTATCCGTCGTGGTCCTTGTCTGTGGAGGCCTTCTTTTACTTTATTTTTCCATGGCTTTATTCGAATTTGCGTGAACTTTCAAACAAGAAATTACTTGTCATCTCCTTCATTGCGTGGCTCTTGAATTACTATGTTCTCATCAGTTTAAAGGAAGAAAATGCGCCAGCGAATTTCATAAATTTCTTTCCATTACTTCACGTCGCGACTTTTTTAACGGGAATGTGTTTTGGCCTTTTGTTGATCAAGAATCATGAATGGTTGAAGACGGTTGGTAAGAAATACCTTCATGGCGCGACAATAATTGCTACGTTGGTTTTGATTTGGACGTCATATAAAAATTACAGTTTCCATGATGATCAGCACAATGGATTGCTTTCACCGTATTACATGCTGGTGATCTATAGTTTGGCGCTGCTAACAGGGAAATTATCGAAGATATTGTCGTCAAAATTCTTTGTTTTCTTAGGGAGCATGAGTTATTCCTTGTACATCTTGCAATATCCTGTTTATCAGATTTGTCAAAAGTATTTGCCTTGGTTCAACGAACAGAAGCCGGAGAAAATGTTCTTTCCCTATCTTCTCGTTTTGCTGGTCGTTTCAGCATTGGCCTACATGTATATCGAGAATCCAGCTAGGAAATTTTTTGTACGCCGAAAAGCAACAAGTAAAATTACAGTTGTAGAAAATGAGTGATTTGTTATGATAGATTCAGCCATAACGAATGCTCAAATCTTACTGATTTCAGTACTTCTGGTTTACCTACTGGTTGTTTCCATTTTTATAAATAGATATCACAATTTGCTCAAAGACATCCAACAATCTTTGTTAAAACTAAAGTGGAATAGAATGAGCAGAGAACAAGTTGATGATGCAATTCACCTAAGTTTTCAGCGAATAAAAGGTCTGAAAAAGAAGTCTTATTTTACAGTTTTTATCCTTGGAAGTGCGCATTGGCTATCGTGCCTGTATTTTGATTTTACGTGGTTATTCGCTGTCGTTCCATTCGGACTTTTTACCTTCGTTTTGTTCGGAAACTTTTGGTTAAAAGGAAGCGCAATTATTGGGTTTATAAAAAACACCCCAGTTGCAGGAAGATGGCACAATCATTAAAGTATGTGACGAGATGAAAAACACAAATTTTCTTAATTCAAAATGGTCAATGAAAATAGGATTTCTTTTCTTACTTCTAAACTTTTCATTGGTTTGTAAAGCCGACACCATTGACGTATGGAATGTGTCCTACAACCATCGCGTACCTTTGCATTTCAACGGATACTCTAACGGTGAAATCGTCGTGAACATCGATAGCATAAAACCCGGAGATTCAATTACCGTCCGCTATTACCGCGATACTCCTTGTCATGATTGTGTTACCTTTTTGCATGTCGAAAATGAGAAACACTTTGTATTCTTTAGCAGTTCACAGCGTGGCACCGGAACACCCATATCCTTCTCTGTGGAACAATTGCTCGCGATTAGAAACGAGGGGTACATCAGACCTTTTTTGGTGTTTTATTCGGAAGGTAAGCTGGAGCGCCGCTCGGATAAGATCCGCTTGTTTAGGATTAGGTTTGAGTGAATTGGAGAATTGAACCTAGAGCATGGAACATGGATTTTGTTTCTTGTACTTAGCTGGTTGACTTTCTCAATCTCGAATATCCTCCCCGTTAAAACCTCGCGAGACAAGCATTTGACGAGGGGTAGATAGATTTTATTGGGTTTTTTATTCTTGCTCTCAATCTCGTTCTCACACTCACTCTGAACATCCTCCCCCTTAATCCCCCTCAACGAGGGGGAGACTGCGATCCATTGTCCTTTCGCGCAGCGGTCTATTTTCCCGAATCTATACCGAGTTGTTAATAAACAACACGAACAACATTTCCTTCGCTTTGGGCTTATAACTAACTTTGTAAAAAAGCTTGGTAATGCTCAAAATAGGTGTGCTTGGTGCTGGTCATCTCGGGAAAATACATATTCGACTCCTCAAGGAACTCAGCGATGTTTTCGAATTGGTGGGATTTGTTGACCAGTCAGATGAAAATGCTCAAAAGGTAATTGACGATTTCGGGATTCAACGTTTTGATTCCATTCAAGCACTGATCGAGCAAGTGGATTGCATCGATGTTGTCACACCAACGCTCGCTCATTACGACTGCGCATCGTTGGCATTGCGAAATAGCCGTCACGTGTTCATCGAAAAACCTGTTACCGAGACGGTGGAGGAGGCGCGACAACTCATTCGATTGGCCCGAGAAGCCAATGTGAAGGTGCAAGTAGGACATGTAGAGCGCTTCAATCCCGCGTTTCAAGCTGCGGTGCCTTTTCTCACCAAACCCATGTTCATCGAAACGCATCGTTTGGCACAATTCAACCCACGTGGGACAGATGTTTCAGTGGTACTCGATTTAATGATTCACGATTTGGACATCATTCTGAGTGTCGTGAAATCTGGAATAAAACGAATTTCTGCGTCTGGGGTGGCTGTCGTTAGCGATACACCGGACATCACCAATGCGCGTATTGAATTCGATAATGGATGCGTAGCCAATTTGACGGCGTCTCGGATCTCCATGAAAAACATGCGTAAATCACGCTTTTTCCAAAAAGATGCGTACATCAGTGTCGATTTCCTCGATCGACAATTGGAGGTTGTGCGTATGGAAGATGTGGAAGGGGAGGCCGATCCATTCGATGTAGTGCTTGAACTTGGCAATGGTAGACCTGCAAAGAAAATTCTTTTTGACAAACCAGAGTTGCCTGAAATAAATGCCATTAAAGAAGAACTTCAGGCTTTCGCAAAGTCCATCATACAGGATGAGGTGCCACCCGTGCCACTTGAAGCAGGTGCCTTGGCCTTGGAAGTGGCGCATCAGATTATCGAGAAAATCAACATCAATACACCGCTCATCTCGGACAATAATTTTTAATTTGTTCCGTTAAACTGCCAACTTATGAAACAGTTTTTTCTTTTTGTGATTGCTGGATTGATGTTGAATGGCTGCATCAAAAACAACCCCGATCCCGCTTGGATTGAAATTACACCCTGGACCTTACTTCCAAATACAAATGCTCAATATCCTACGGGTGAATTAACGCATGCATTTACGGAGGCTTGGGTCTATGTGAATGATGACCTTATGGGGGTGTTTCAAGTCACTGATACTGTTAAGTTTCCTGTGTTGAAGTCGGGTGCCGTGAACATCAAGGTGTATCCAGCGATTCGAAACAATGGCGTTTCTGCCACAAAAAAGATATATCCATTCGTAGAGCGGTATGAAATCAATACCACATTGGTGCAAAACCAAACCCTTCAAATAAATCCAGTAACTCGCTACTCCAGCATGGTTAAGTTTTCCATTGAAGACTTTGAAGATCCAGCCATTAAAATTGTGAACGACCCGAACTCAATGACACAAATGTCGCAGGGCAACGATCCATCAATTCTGCAGTGGGGAAATTACTATGGATTCGTAAACCTCACGCAAGCAGATTCAACGTGGAATGCCTATACAAACTTCAATTCCATCAATGAAGCGAATCTGCCACGCGGAAAGGAGGTGTACCTTGAAATCGACTACTACAACACGAATGCAGTGGTTACTGGTCTGCTTTGGATTTCATCATCATCGATTAAAAACAATACAAATTACCAGTTGAACAAGCAGGATCCTTCATCGGTGAAATGGAAGAAGATTTACATTGACCTCAAGGAACTTATTTCCAATTCTCCTGCTGGGTCGTATTTCGAACAGTCTTTCCAGGCAATTCTGGATGCAGGAGATACCGAAGGAACAATCATTATTGACAACATCAAAGTGGTCCATTTTTAATGATGCAGCATCGATTTTTGGTCTTTATTTTAATCCTGATTGACTGGATCGCCGCTTCGGCTGCTTGGTTTTGTTTCTACTTTTTTAGAAAGACAGTTATCGAGGATAGTGAATTTTCGGTGAATACCTCTTTCTACATGGGGATGGTAATCGTTCCTGTATTGTGGCTGCTACTCTATTATTTGCAGGGTACCTACCACGACATCAAGCGCATTTACCGTCTGCGTATTTTTAATCTTACGTTTGCGGCAACATTTATTGGCAGCGTGGGTATCTTTTTTGCTCTTTTGTTGGACGATGCCATCATCGAATACCAGCAGTATTACAGATCAGTCATTTTCTTGTTTCTCATACATTTTTCGTTCAGTTTTATACCGCGATTGGTATTTTCTTCCATCCTTGTAAGTCGGATTCACTCGGGGAAATACCGTTTTAAAACGCTTCTTATTGGCGGGAGTGACAAGGCCGTGGATATCTACAATGAAATCGTTTCAATGCCGAAGTCAATCCATGAGTTTGTGGGATTTGTCAATATCAATGGGGTAGATAAACTTCTGGATGATCGTCTTCCATACCTCGGGCATTTGAATGACCTGGAGACAGTGCTCAGAAATTATCCCATCGAAGAGGTCATCATTGCCTTGGAAAGTACCGAACATGAAAAGTTGCGGTCAATTGTCTCACGTTTTGATGGGGGAGGAATTCGTGTCAACATCCTGCCTGATTTGTACGATATCCTGTCAGGTTCGGTGAAAATGACCAACCTTTTTGGCACCTTGTTGATTGAGGTCAATGCTGACTCGATGCCAGTGTGGCAGCAAGCCATCAAACGATTTTTGGATGTCTTCCTATCGGTCATTGCCACTATTTTGTTGCTTCCTGTGTATTTGTTCTTGGCAATTGCTGTGAAGATGTCATCTCCAGGACCAATATTATTTTTTCAAGAAAGGGTAGGTCGAAATGGCAAGCCATTCAACATCATCAAGTTCCGTACGATGTACATTGGTTCTGAGAAAAGTGGTCCCCAGTTGTCCTCTTCCAACGACCCTCGAATTACACCAATTGGACGCTTCATGCGCAAGTTGCGTTTGGATGAATTCCCACAATTCATCAATGTGATCAAAGGAGACATGTCGCTCGTTGGACCAAGACCTGAACGGCAGTTTTACATCGATAAAATTGTGGAATTTGAACCGCAATACCTCCACCTGACAAAGGTCCGTCCAGGAATTACGTCATGGGGACAAGTAAAATATGGCTATGCAGAAAACGTAGAGCAAATGCTTCAGCGCATGAAATTTGATTTGCTGTACCTGAAGAATCGCTCATTGGCATTGGATTTCAAAATCATGCTCTATACAGTAATGATTGTACTTCGCGCGAAAGGGAAGTAAACTACTTCACCTCAAAGCGAAACATCTCTTGGCCGTTTAGGCTACCCTCCAACACATCGCCTATGGCAACAGGACCAACTCCTTGGGGTGTTCCTGTGTAGATGAGATCACCCGTTTTTAAGGTCATAAACCGCGAGATATAGGCAATGATTTCATCAATGGAGAAGAGCATGTCGTGTGAATGTCCTTCCTGAACGAGTTGGCCATTTTTACGCAATTCAAACGAGATTTCTTTTGGGTTTATGCCATCGGTTGCTTGGAACACATCTGAGATCGGGGCACTATTTTCAAAGGACTTGGCGATTTCCCAAGGAAGACCATTCTTCTTACATTCTTGTTGAAGATCTCTTGCCGTGAAGTCAATTCCCAAAGTCATTTCTGAATAGTACTTGTGTGCAAACTTGGCTTGTATGTTTTTCCCGGCTTTATTGATGCGGTATACCAACTCGCATTCATAGTGCAAATCGTTCGTGAAATCAGGATAATAGAAGTCGCTCCCATTTTTAAGGATGGCTGTATCTGGCTTCATAAAGAAAACAGGAACAGTCGGAACATCAGCATTCATTTCCTTCGCGTGATCTGCGTAATTTCGTCCAATACAAATGATTTTCATGCTATTTGAATTTATTCTTTAATGCTTCCAACTTCGCGTTTAAGTCACTGTTGTCATCTTCTTTCTTTGCTTCTTCGCGTTCTGCTTTCAACTTATCCATTTCAGCACGCAAGCATTTTTTTGTGTACAATGGGAAATCAGCATCTAGCATCCACCCGTAATAGCCTGGTTCAATGCGTGCTACTTCGCGAATCGTTTTTCCTTTATGCTTGCCGAAATTGTAAACCGCTTCACCGTGCTCATTGATGGCTAAGCGCCCTGCGAAATCGAGCAGATTGACATTTCCAGCTTTAGAGAAGGAGGAAAGATGGTCCACGTTGTTTTCTAAGGTCTTGTAGCGATCGAGTTGTGCGCGAAAGACATCCAAGGTCACGCGTGCATCGTAAAGTGCATTGTGCGCGTTTTCCATTGGTTTTTCACAATAGAATTGATATGCTGCCGCTAGTGTGCGTTGTTCCATCTTATGGAAGATATTTTGCACATCGACAAAGCGTCGTGATGCTACATCAAAGTCTGAACCTGCGCGCATCAATTCTTCTGCAAGAACGGGAATGTCAAACTTATTGGAATTGTAGCCCGCCAAATCTGAATCACCAATGAAAGCAACTACTTCGTTCGCAATTTCAGCAAACGTTGGTGCGTCAGCGATGTCTGCGTCAAAAATCCCATGAATGGCACTCACCTCGGAAGGTATTGGCATTTCTGGATTTACGCGGCGAAGGTATTCACTTTCCGTTCCATCTATTTCTACACGAATAATGGCGATTTCAACAATGCGATCGGAGGTGATGCTTAAGCCGGTTGTTTCGAGATCGAAAATTGCGATAGGGCGGGTGAGCTGGAGCTGCATGTTTTGTGAGATTGACGTCAATAAAAAAGTCCGGCAATACCGGACTTTCTATAGGGAGTGTTCTACTTATTCTGTTTTCAAACCAACAAATTGGTATGGCTTGTACTTGTCTTTGTCTTTAAAGTCTTTGTTGTATTCTGGTCCGTCAACAATGGCGGTAACAATCACAACGTTAACTTTTCCTTTCAATTCAGGGATGTTATCGAAGTACGTTGTAAGGTCGTATTTCATGTTTTCAGCACGAATTTTTGCTAGGTTCTCGTTGGATTCGTATGTTTTTGTAGGCACTTTTGATGACGAAGAGTAGATGTTAATAGTCACCTTTTCGCGTCCATCTTTCAATTGTTTTTCAACTTCTTTCACGAAATCTTTCAAATCTCCACGGTTCGTGTACAATTTGTTTTTGTTGTAATCGAAGTAGTGAATAAATTCAACGTTCTTGTGCGTAGACGCAATCACCGTTTCGATTTCCTGAACAGTATCTTTCGGGAAGACAAACTGCTTTCCTTTCACATCAAGAATGTAGTTTCTCACAATCTCTTGGTAGCTCACATTGCACTTTGTTGTGAATGTTTCTTCGTAAATCACAACATTATCTGTGGCATTGAAGTATGAAATTTGGTATGTTTTACAAGGCTTCAGTCCTGTCATGAACTGACCGTCACGCAAACGTGGGAAGATGTTGCGGTTTTGTTCCATTGGTTCGCAATCGTCACATGTCAAACGCACGTTAATCGCGAAATCTTCAGGAAGTTGGCTATTGTCTGTTGTTTTGATTGATCCCTTGAATACAGCAACGTTTTGAACACCGAGGAAATCGTTTTGAATTTCATAGATGTCTTTGTCGCCCATTCCACCTTTACGCGATGTTGTCATGAAACCACGAAGACCATCAATTGTTGTGGTGTAGAAAAGGTCATCTTCAGTAGAGTTGAAGGGGAACCCAAGGTTTCTTGCTTCTGACCATGTTCCATCTTCAAGAAGGTCACTGACCATGATGTCGTATCCACCCATACTGCGGTTTCCGTTTGTTGCGAAATACAACATGCGGTTGTCGATGGAAACGAACGGTGCATCTTCGTCATTAGGTCCGTTGATTCTTGGTCCAAGGTTTACTGGTGCACTCCACGTCGTTTCGTTGATGCGTTGAGAAAGGTAGATGTCTTTTCCTCCGTATCCACCAGGGCGGTCAGAAGTGAAGAACATTCGCGACCCATCAGAGGAGACCATACAGTGCGTTTCCCAGTATTCTGAGTTCACTGATGGCGCATCATAGAACTTGATGTCGCTAAATTTACCAGAATAAAAATCTGAATAGTAAATATCACCTGAACCAGTTGAATCCTCATAGATGTAGATTCTACGTTCATCAGCACTGACAGCTAGTGTCGCCTCATTATTTCCTGGAAGACAGAATTCGATGCGCGTTGGTGCTGACCAAGATGAGTCTGCATTCATGTAACTTACATAAATATCTTCTGGGGTTTGATTGCGGATAGGATCGCGGTAAGCATCAGATTTTCCTTTCTCCCAAGCTCTTTTTGACGTGAAGAAAAGTGAAGTACCGTCCAACGAAATCACTGGGGCATATTCTGGATTTTTACTATTGATGGAATTTCCAACATTTTTCAAAATCACATTCACTGGATTGTTTACTGCATTTTTGGCAACATTGCATTGCTCGATGCCCAATTTTGCTTCTTTGATCAACTCAGACGTAGTTTTTGAAGCAGCGATAAATTTGTTGTAGAACTCAATCGCTTTGTCCATTTGCATTGTTGCGTGGTAACAAACTGCCAAGTGGTACAATGCATCAATTGGTGCGCTCTTTTCTTTTGAACTGTATGAGTCAAAGTTTACATCCGTATTTGTTACAGCCTTTTCAAGGAATGAAGTAGCACCAGCGTAGTTTTGCTGAACGCGAAGCATCAAATAACCTTTACGGTAGTTGTAGTTGGACGACTCCGGGTTGATTGAAACGAGTTTGTTCGCAATCATTTCGGCCTGATACAAGTAGTTTTCTTGAATCATGGCGGAATTCTCACGCACCAATTCGTCTTCCGAACTTGTGTTGATAAACATGAGTACTTCATCATCTGTTTTTTGTGCAGTCAACGAAAGACTGAAGAATAATGAACTGAAAATGAGCAAAAATTTGCCTTTCATGTAGTGTTGAATTAAGTTGTTTTTCATGTAATTGTAACGTCCGTTCCTTTAATTGAAATGTTAAACGAATGGATATTCGGGCTCTAAAGTACTAAATAACTACCAAATAGATGATAAAAACTTTGTTTTTGAAATGAAATTTAATAATCCATTCACTTCGAGGAAACTATATTTTCAATAGCTAAAACACGGACTTTTTAGTTTAAACCATAAAAAAAGCAGCCGAAGCTGCTTTTCATTAAAATTCTCTGTTGGTGTCAAATTGCTCCAAGTAATCGGCCACTCTCCGAACAAATTGTCCGCCCAATGATCCATCAACCACGCGGTGATCGTAAGAATGGGACAAGAACATTTTGTGTCGAATGCCAATGAAATCTCCATGAGGTGTTTCAATAACGGCAGGTACCTTGCGAATCGCACCAACAGCTAAAATAGCCACTTGCGGTTGATTGATAATCGGTGTACCCATGACATTGCCAAATGTACCAACATTCGTCACTGTAAATGTTCCACCTTGGATATCTTCAGGCTTAAGTTTGTTGTTCCGCGCATTGTTTGCCAATTCATTCACGGCCTTTGTAATACCAACGAGGTTCAAGCAATCTGCCTTTTTGATCACAGGAACAATGAGATTGCCTGAAGGAAGTGCAGTGGCCATTCCAATATTGATGTCTTTGCGCTTGATGATCGTTGTGCCACTCACTGAAACATTGATCATTGGGAAGTCCTTAATGGCTTTCACAATTGCTTCAATGAAAATCGGTGTAAACGTGATGTTCTCGTTTTCACGTTTCAAGAAATCACCTTTCACTTTATTTCTCCAGTTGACGATGTTTGTCACATCAGCCTCCACATACGATGTAACGTGGGGTGCTACATGCACAGACATTACCATGTGTTCAGCGATCAACTTGCGCATGCGGTCCATTTCGATGATCTCATCACCCGGATTTGGAATGACAACTGGTCCTTTGATGTGCGCGTGAGCTGTATTTTCTTGAGGTGCTGGTGCTGCTTTCGGTGCTTCTACAACGGCCTTTGGTGCAGCAACTATAGGTGCAGGTGCCGATCCGCGGTTTTCAACATACGAAAGAATATCTTTTTTCGTCACACGACCACCTTGTCCTGTGCCTGTAATGCTTTCAAGTTCTTGCATTCCAATTCCTTCTTTTTCTGCAATGCTGCGAACGAGTGGGGAATAGAATTTTCCGGATGGTCCGTTTTTGCCAAGATCTTCTGAATCGTCGTCATTGGATTCGGAGATGACCTGTGGCGTTGAAATTGTCTCGGATACAGGAGCAGAAACTGCGGGTGCAGCATCAGCCGTATCTGTCCCATCCGTTGAAATAATGGCAATTACATCTCCAACTTGTGCGACTTGATCCTTTTCGAAAAGCTGTTTAATTAAGATTCCACCCGCTTCGGATGGCAATTCATTATCCACTTTGTCTGTTGCGACTTCAACCAATGGTTCATCGATTTCGACTTTGTCTCCGACATTCTTTAACCAATTTGTAATGGTTGCTTCGGTAACACTTTCTCCCATCTTCGGGAGTCGGATTTCTATCTGTGCCATAATTTCCGTGTTGGAATATGTTTGTTATAACGAGGACAAAAGTAATGTAAAATTCAATTTCGACAAGAAGACAACTGCTTTTATCGGTCGAGTTTTCTCCAAGCTTTCAGGAGAATGGATAGATCGTTGGATGTGTGGTAATCTCTAGCATAAATTAAATCGAGCTTGTCAGACAAGGATAGATCTGGAACGGAAAGCGCATCAGAAGGAGAAAGGATGCCAGGTTTCAGGCGTGGAAGAACGCGCGGAGTTGCTGTATTTTTCTCACCATAGCCAACGATGGATCGCTTGCCCGTAACAATGGATACGGTATTTTTAAAGAGACGCAATTTTGATGAAAAGGCCCAAACAAGAATCGGGTAGCCTGCTAAAAGTAGCATCCCGAATATAAAATCAAATGACCGCTTTGCTCTTCTGTTTTCTGGTTTGCTGATCGCATCAATGTTCAATACATAGAGATCGCCAGCTGTTTCAATGGAGTTGCTGCCGATCAATGAAATGCTATCCGGCTGGGCGATTTTAAAATCAATGCCTTTGGAATCAATTTCTGTCATCCAACTAATGATCTCACGTGCACTGGTGTCCCGAGCGCAAAAAACAATTTCATCAATGTTATGAATGTGTGCAATTTGATCCAATTGTCCAATGGTCCCAACTGCTCCGCTGTCTTTGTTGATGCCAACCGATACATGCTCGATCAATTCAATTTTTGGATAAGTCTGAATCAATAAGGCCTTTACGCGTTCGAATTCGTCAATTTTTCCCACCACAGCAAATGAACGTGATTTGGTGCCTCTCAAGCTGAAAGATTGTCCTACGGCGAAATGAAGAAATACACGGGACATCATGTAGTAGGAAATTGTCCATGCCGCACCAAGTAAAATGTACAAGCGCGAAAACTGCCATTCCTTCGGTAAAAGCGCATAAACCACCAGTATGGCGATGGTTCCCGGAATAATGCCCTTGACGAACTTCGTCAATTTCAAGGGCTTGTCATAACTACCAAAGAAAAGTTGTGCAACGAGCCAAACCAAAGCGTACGCTGGCACCGCAATTTTAATCAGTTCGGCTGGAAAACGAATGTCCACATGCTTCCAGCGATCGGTCAGTGCTATGAGGCCACCGCATATCATCAAGAAATCTATGGTGGGTAATGTCGCTCGTCGTATAAACCGAGAAACAATCGCCAATGAGGCCCTAAAGTAAATGGCGGCATTGATCAGGAAGGAAAAAAGCCACGCATTTTTTTGTGAAAAGTGCTTTCGTGCAAAGATGACCATTGCGCGGTAGAACACGAAGACATAGTTTACAGAACTTTTCTTGGTGCTTTCACCTTTGTAATGGATGATGCGCGTTTCAGGGAAATAATAATTTTTGTAGCCACCTTTTTGAATGCGGTAAGAAAGATCGATGTCTTCACCATACATAAAAAAGGCTTCGTCCAATAAACCAACTTTATCCAAAGCTTCGCTGCGCATCAACATAAATGCACCGCTAAGAATGTCAATTTCATTGGTTTCGAATTCACTCAAATACCCCAGATGATAGGTGCCGAAACGCTTTGATTTCGGGAAAATTCGCGATAGACCAAAGATTTTGTAAAAAGCTACAGCCGGAGTTGGAAGTCCACGTTTCGACTCGGGAAGAAATACACCTTTTCCATCCACCATGCGCACGCCCAATCCACCAGCATCTTCGTGGTTATCCATAAAATCAATGACTTTCAAAAACGTATCCTCTTCGACAACCGTATCCGGATTTAATAGGAGGATATATTTTGCGTCTGAAAGACGAATGGCCTGATTGTTTGCCTTTGAAAAACCTAAGTTTTCTTTGTTGTCGATCAGAGAATATTCAGG
>JBDKGB010000195.1:0-4202 GCA_039798485.1 Bacteroidota bacterium | reverse complement strand
GCAAGATAAAGCTTAGTTCGCACATCACCACGTTATATTTGCCAACGAATGTCACCACTTTCATTTGAAAATACCGCCATCGCTTTCAAGGGTAAAGACGATGCTGCATTGCGCCGATCGTTTTGGCTTTTTAAGTTGATTGGTAATCCGTCAATGGTCAAGATTGGAGGGACTTTGACAAATTTCGCATTGGGGATTGGCTTTCCGATAGGCTGGTTGATCAAGAATAACATTTTTGCGCAGTTCTGCGGTGGGGAAACGGTGGAGGAGTGCAAGGCAGCGTCTGCACGATTGGCGGAGTATGGCATAGGAACCATTTTGGATTATTCGGTAGAGGGCAAGGAGAAGGAGAGTGATTTTGATGCGACAGCGGAAGAGATCATCCGCACCATTGATGCAGCCAAGGGCAATCCGCACATTCCATTCTGTGTATTCAAAGTAACAGGCGTTGCACGGTTTGAATTGTTGGAAAGACAGAACGAAGTGGTTCGTGGTACTTTAACACAACTGACGGAGAAGGATCAAGCGGAGTGGAGTAGAGTGGTTCAACGTGTGTTGAACATCTGTCAAGCCGCTTATGATGCCGATCAGCGCATTTTCATTGATGCAGAGGATTCCTGGATACAGGATGCAATTGACCAACTGTGTCATGACATGATGGAGAAGTTCAATCATCAAATGCCTATCGTTTACAATACGGTTCAATTGTACCGCCATGATCGCTTGGCCTTTTTGAAATCCGCGCATGAGCGGGCAAGAGCAAAAGGATTGCACTATGCGGTGAAGTTGGTACGCGGCGCCTACATGGAAAAAGAAGGCAAGCGCGCGGCTGAGATGGGATATCAAAATCCGATACAGCCCAGCAAGGAGGCAACGGATCGCGACTTTAATGCGGGAGTGAAATACTGTTTGGACAATTTGCAAGACATGGCTTTGTGTTGTGGATCGCACAACGAGGAGTCTTCCATGTTATTGGCCCAGTGGATGGAAGAAAGAGGAATTGTCAAAAATGATAACCGCGTGGCTTTTGCGCAGTTGTTCGGGATGAGTGACCACATCAGCTACAATTTGGCCGATGCAGGATACAATGTGGTGAAGTATTTGCCTTACGGTCCTATCAAAGAAGTGATGCCTTATTTGTTGCGTCGCGCGCAGGAGAACACCTCCGTGAAAGGTCAAACCAGCAGAGAGTTGGGATTGATCTTGAAGGAGCGGAAGCGGAGAGCGGGGGAGTGAGGATAATCACCGCTGAAGGTGTTGATAGTTAGGAAATGGACTTTAAAAGCTTCTTTGGATCTTGTCGATTATCCCAAAACGCCATCACTATGATTTGCTGAGGTGTAGTTTTATAATACAAACTGAAGTGTCCCATTGCAGATTCCCGCACGCCATCCACGTCGGTTGCTTTGAATGCTTTCGGATTATCTGATATTACTTCGAGATGTTGGGCGGTGATTTCAATTAGTTTCTCCGCGTAATTAGTGCTTTTATTTCTCAGCGTCCAATATTTCAATATTTCTCTTCGCTGTTTAACCGCTGTCTCCGTCCAGACTATTTTCCTTTTAGCCATTCAAGGTCACTTTTGTCTAAATCACTTTGCGATATTACACGGCCATTTTGAATATCATTTTCGCTCATTTCGAGCATCAATTTTTGCTCTTTGGTCAAAGTGATTTTATTTTCTTCAACAGCACTGTTATTGATTAAACGCTGCAAGGCCAATAGATAATCTTGATCTGAAATCGCAAGTAGTTTGTCGATGATTCCATTTCTTATTATGTCAACCTGAGCCATATCTTTTTGTTTTTACTAAGTTAAAGACCGGAATAAGAAATTCCAAATATTTTATTGATCTAAATAGATATTAAGGAAAAGTAAAAGATAGTCGTGACAGCTTAAAAAATATTCACCTTGGTTTTTTCCAAGTGTTGTCTAAAAAATCTATTTTTAATAGCCCTTTCCTCGAGCAAATCGACCTGTCTTTTGAGAATGATTTCCAGTTTGGATTTTAGATTGAAATAGAGATCGGTGTATTTAAACGGATCATTTTCTTCGAAGTCTACCACAAGGTCAACATCAGAATCGGTGTTAAAATCCATTCTTGTCACAGAACCAAAAGCGAATAGCGACTTCACTTTGTTTTCTTTACAAAGAGATTGAATTTGCTGTATTTCTGGTTGCGCGATGTGCATACCCAAATGTAGTGGTGATTTTTGAATTATGAAATAAATTCAACTTCCCTTAAAATCTGCGGTCCGATATATGGGCTGAGCCCAGTGGTTGTGACAACCTCGACTTTGAAACCTTTGAATAAGTTTTCGAATAAATCATACGTGAACATGAGGTTATCGAAAGTTTCTTGTTCAGGCTTAAAATGAACGAGAATGTCGATATCGCTATCGGGCGATTGTTCCTCACGAACATAAGATCCAAATAAACCCACTTGATCAACACCAAAAGTAGCGAGCATGCCTTTGTTGGCGTGCATTGCATGAAGGATGTCTGTTTTGGTTGTCATATTGCTGATTCAAATATACAGGAAAATTAAACGCGGGAGGACCCCACAAAATTTTATTGAAATAGTCGTGGGGTAGAATGATCGGAAGCGGAGACGAGAAGAAATTAGGGATTAAAAGACTGAATGGGGACAATGTGAATTCTATTTGATCTCGAAATGAGTCCAGGATTGATGCCCGGTTTTCCTTCGGGAATGTCTTGTTTCAATTGTTTGTAATAGTCGACCCAGGCAGGGAAAAAGGTACGGGTATTTGGGTCCTTGAAGGTCATGGGATTCAACTCAAAAAAATCTTGGGCATCATTGGCTTCTTTGAAGGCGTCGTATAGCAATTCACTGCAGTACCAACTGTTGTTGTCCATCAAAAACACATCATCGTAGGGCAGACCGATATATTCTTTGACTTTCGTTGCCGCTTTTGTAACGACGGGTTGATATTTTTCCAAAACCCTACCAATGGTAATGTTTTTAATCGATGCAGTATCTCCGCTTCTGGCGAAGAAGTCTTTTAGCTTGTTTACTTGGACTTTATCCCCAATGGCTTCGACTACTTTCAGGGAATCGTTGATTTTCACCACCATGGCGCAATGGGAGAAATTTTTTCCATTTACCCCTTCGGTAACCGCCTCAATGGCATCGCACAACTCGCCGCAATTCAGATCTTGAAAGAGCAAATCCCCTTCTTGTAAAGTTTCAAAATTCTCTTTTGCTTTTTGGTTGTTGTTGGGTTGCGATGCGCAACCCCAAAAGAGGAGAAGTGCTAGAATCAATGTGAAAAAAGAAAGGTGTTTGGAATTTTTATGGTTGATCATTGATCAAGATGCTACTGCTAAATGACCTTCTCGGGATGCAGCAAAAAACAAGCATGCATTGATTTGCTCATTGCCTAATTCAGGAAAATCTGCAATGATTTCATCTCGAGACATACCATTTGCCAACCCATTCAAAACATCAGCTACAGAAATTCGAGTTCCTTTGATAATGGGCTTACCAAATCGCTTTTCTGAATTAATCTCAATGTATTGTTTGATGTCCATGAGCGCGAAGTTCGGAATAAATAGTGAATTAAAGAAGTATGGTTAATGGCACCTAAAGTGTTGCATTAGACTGTTAATTTGGGATTGTGCAATTTGTTGGAATTAGAGAAGCATGATGTGGTTATCATTTCAAAGCGATTGGAGCATTCTAAGAAATGTCACTAGCTTTGTTTAGTGTTATTAAAGGAGTTTTCAAGAGAAAATTTTTTCCTTGGTTTTTTCCAACTTTTGTCTAAAAAATCTATTTTTAATAGCCCTTTCCTCGAGCAAATCGACGTGTCTTTTGAGAATGAAATCTGGTTGGGATTTTAGATTGAAATAGAAATCAGCGTATTTAAAAGGGTCATTTTCTTCGAAGTCTACCACGAGATTAACATCAGAATTGGCGTTAAAGTCCTTTCATTTTTCTTATATTCTTCTGCATCTGATTTTAGAATAGTTTGTTTTTATTGTATCATACAAATTCATTACGAATTTGTAAAAAGCACTTTGAAAACTAGGCGAAATAAATACTAACAACTGATTACGCCATAATAAGGCGATAATATATTTGTAGAATGAGAGGAAAAAATGTAGGAAAAGACCATAAGCCCCGTTTGACTAAGGATAAAAAAATTATTCTTTGTAGCTTAAATGATCGATGTTCAACA
>JBDKGB010000194.1:0-4065 GCA_039798485.1 Bacteroidota bacterium | reverse complement strand
TGAGAATATAATTGTGCCCTGCGTGTTTGATGATTTTTTTGGTCCAGATCAATTCCGTCGAAATATCTTTCGCCTTTTCTTGGCAGCATTTAAAGAATTTTTTTCCTCTTTCAATTCTTGTGCGACCTTGCTTGTTTGCATTTTCGGTTTGTCTAAGGTGTTCATTCGCAAGATCATCTTCTCCTAAGAGGATAAAAAGTCGCTTGGTGAAAGATCTTCCTAGCGACTCCGAACTAATAGAAGTATTTTTCAGTCCATAGGGAAATTTCACTTCATGATTTGGGAATGTGTACCAACCCGCATTTGCTGCAAAAGCAAGTTTAATGTGCGCTTCAGGCAGAAACAAAAGCATCCGATGAACAAATTGTGCTCCTGCTGAATGACCAAAAATCGAGTAGGAGTCTGCAATCAAAACATTTGTTGTCTTGAGCTCACCGAAGATTCTTTCTACTGTCGAAAATGCCCAGTCTTCTTTATTGTTCCACACCTCCGACTGATTCCACAGATAACCTTCCTGATAGTCAAATGATTCGCCATGAACAAGCTCGGTAAATTCAGGCGCAACGATCAAATAATTGTTCGCATCGGCAAACTTCTTCCAAGCAAGCAAGTAGTCCATCGCATTTCTATCCGTCCCATGCATCACAAACATCACTTGCGTGGAATCATTCACCTCATTCGGAAGGTAGGTGTAGTAATTTATCTTTTGATCACCCGATGAAAATCGAAGAATTGCTGAGGTGTCCACACCAACTTTAATTGGTAAGACCTGGATAGGTTCCTTCGGAAATGTGCCAAAAACAAAGGCGAAAAGCACGAAGGATATACCTGCGAC
The DNA here is from genome assembly GCA_039798485.1 of Bacteroidota bacterium. Lineage (GTDB taxonomy): Bacteria > Bacteroidota > Bacteroidia > Flavobacteriales_D > Crocinitomicaceae > M0103. The sequence continues at coordinate 3,230 of JBDKGB010000194.1, read as the reverse complement.
TAAAAGTACATGTCTAAGATTTTTCTTTTGATACACGTGCAAATTTAATTGAAGTTGTTTTGTTTTGATTTCTTCACGAATGAAATTGTTCAGATGTTAAGACAAAGGACTCGCTGCGCTGCACGATAATGGACCGCTGCGCTGAAAGACTTCATTATTCTTAGAATTGTACAGAAATCCCACTGTAGATGAAATTCATAAATTCCCTGAAAGGATCAAATTTGCGAAGCAATCAAATTCTAAATTATTTGTAATTCATTTGCAAAAAACCGCTCTTTAGAACGAATCAAAATAACGCTTTTTGTACCTTTACACTTGATATGACAGAAGGACAGAAAAAACCATTTATTGTGCGTGAAGTTCGCGAAGAATTTCCTGCATTGCGTCAACAAGTTTATGGCAAAAACTTGATCTATTTTGACAACGGAGCGACTTCACAAAAACCTCAGGTAGTCCTTGATGCCATCAACAAATACTACTCGAAAGACAACGCGAACATTCATCGCGGCGTGCACTACATGAGCCAGAAAGCGACCACAGAGTTTGAGGAAGCACGAAAAATCATTCAAAAGTACATTCACGCCCGAAAGTCAGAGGAAATTATTTTCACCAAAGGAACAACGGACGGCATCAACCTTGTAGCGAATTCTTTCGGAGAACTTCTTTCTGCTGGTGATGAAATCTTAATTTCAGCCATGGAACACCATTCCAACATCGTTCCGTGGCAAATGCTTTGTCAGCGCAAACAATTGGTACTTCGCGTCGCTCCCATCAATAAAAAGGGGGAATTGATCATCGAAGAATTTGATAAACTGCTCACAAAAAAAACAAAACTTGTTGCAGTCACACATATTTCAAACACCTTAGGAACAATCAATCCTGTTCAGGAACTTGTGCAAAAAGCACATGCTGTGGGTGCAAAAATTCTTGTCGACGGTGCGCAGAGTATCCAACACATGCCCATCGACGTGAAGGATATGGATTGTGATTTCTTCGTATTCTCGAGCCATAAGGTATTCGGTCCTACGGGCATCGGGGTGCTCTATGGAAAAGAAGACCTACTCGACCGCATGCCGCCTTACCAAGGTGGTGGGGACATGATTTCTCGGGTCACATTTGAGCGCACAACCTACAATGAACTTCCGCATAAATTTGAGGCGGGAACACCACACATCGCTGGTGGAATTTGTTTGGGAGAAGCCATAAAATTTTTATCCGGCCTTGACATCGATGCGATTCAATCCCACGAGCGCGAACTCGCACATTACGCGCAAGACATGTTGGACACATTTGAAGGTATGCGCATCATCGGAGAGGCAAAGAAAAAAACAAGTGTCGTATCGTTCATCATGGATGGCATTCACCCGTTTGATTTGGGAACACTCCTAGATAAACAAGGAATTGCCGTGCGGACAGGACACCATTGCACGCAACCTTTAATGGATTTCTACGGAATTCCCGGAACAGTTCGTGCCTCTTTCGCGTTTTACAATACACGCCAAGAAATTGACACGTTCATCGAGGCTGTTGAAAGAAGCATTCAACTGTTAAAATAAATCAGTCAGCAACACATTTTCTTCATAGAAAAGCACACATGACAATCGCAGAAAAACAACAAGATATCATCGATGAATTTGCCCTTTTCGATGATTGGATGGAAAAATACGAATACATCATTGACCTAGGGAAAGACTTGCCAGCAATTGATCCTTCGAAAAAGACAGATGACCGACTCATTGAAGGTTGTCAATCGAGGGTTTGGCTAGATGCTGAAATCACTGATGGAAAAATGATGTTTACAGCAGATTCTGATGCCATCATCACCAAAGGAATTATCGGATTGTTGATCCGCGTGATGAACAATGAAACCCCTGAAAACGTTGCAACACTAGATTTGCATTTCATTCGCGACATCGGTCTGCAAGAGCACCTCTCTCCTACCCGTTCGAATGGATTGGTGAGCATGGTGAAACGCATGAAATTGGAAGCAGTAAAACACATGATGCACGAATAAGGTATCACAGACTTGGAAAACACATGGAACAAGAAATAGTACAATTGGAAAATAAGGTTGTCGACATGCTCAAAACCATTTATGACCCAGAAATTCCTGTAGACATATTTGAATTGGGGCTGATTTACGAGGTGCGCATTGATGAAGACAAAAATGTAGCCATTGACATGACCTTAACATCGCCAAACTGCCCCGTAGCGGAGAGTATGCCGAAGGAAGTCGAAGACAAAGTATCTTCGGTGGAAGGCGTCCTTTCTGCCAAAGTAACCATCGTGTTCGATCCGCCTTGGGACAAAGACATGATGAGTGAAGAAGCCAAGCTAGAATTGGGATTCCTATAAACAGGAAGTCTAAAATACAATCAGATACTTACAAGCAATGAAACGCGTAGTGATCACAGGAATTGGGGCTTTGACTCCGATTGGAAATTCAGTGGATGAATTTTGGAACAACATGCAACAAGGTGTGAGTGGTGCAGGACCCATCACAAAATTTGACACGTCGAAGTTCAAAGTTACATTTGCCTGCGAATTGAAGAATTATGATGCCTCCCTGCATTTCGATGTCAAGGAACAGCGCAAATACGATCCCTTTTCGCAATATGCATTGATTGCCGTTGACGAAGCGGTGAAAAGCGGAAACATTGATTTCGACACCTTGAATAAAAATAGAATTGGCGTCATTTGGGGTTCAGGAAATGGCGGGATTCAAACCTTCCAAGACCAGATGACTGAATATTGCGAAGGTGACGGCACTCCGCGCTTTACGCCCTTTTTTATCCCACGCATTCTCGTTGACATTGCCTCTGGAATTATTTCCATCAAATATGGTCTTCGAGGTGTAAATTTTTGTCCTGTATCGGCATGCGCCACCTCCAACACGGCGATCATTGAGGCCTTCAACTACATCCGTTGGGGAAAGGCTGAGATGATCATTACGGGAGGATCAGAAGCGGCGATTACAGGTTCGGCCATCGGCGGATTTTCCTCTGCTAAGGCCTTGTCCACACGAAACGACTCTCCTGAAACTGCTTCCAGACCTTTTGATGTCACACGCGATGGATTTGTGATGGGAGAAGGTGCTGGCGCACTCATTCTTGAAGAATATGAACATGCCATTCGCCGTGGCGCAACGATCTTTGGCGAAGTAGTCGGCGGAGGAATGGCAGCAGATGCGTATCACCTCACAGGAACCCATCCCGATGGAGACGGTGCGG
>JBDKGB010000193.1:0-41451 GCA_039798485.1 Bacteroidota bacterium | reverse complement strand
AAATTGGCATAGTCACAAGATGCTGTCTTTTCCTTTCGACTTCTTTTCTTTCTTTCCATGTGTTCAAGTTTAAGATTATTACTCCTAATTTTTACCTTGACACACTTTTTAGAATACTACCAACTCGTAACTCCAATACCTCACACCCCGAATTCATTGCGTCGAAGCTAAAATCCCACAACTAGTAACTCCGTAACTTGTCACTCGTAACTATAAGAAGTCCTTTGTCTCTTGCCTTCTAAGTCCCTTGTCTTAAAATCCTGACATCTCAAAATCTTTAAGTCTTTTGGCACTTGTCTTCTAAGTCTTTTGTTATAATTTCTTAAGTTATACCTGCCCGCTCCGCATTCACCATTCTTTAAGTTGCGAATTTCACAAATGAATACTTGTGAATTGCGAAATAAGCAATGAACAATTGAAGATTTTATAATTTCTTTGTAGGTAACACCTAACCTAAAAAACGCTTATGCGATTTTACTTGATTGATCGGCTAGAGTCGATAGTACCAAATGAAAGTGCCATTGGAATCAAATGTTGGAGTTTATCGGACGACCTATTTGCTGAGCATTTTCCCGGATTTCCAATAGTTCCTGGTGTCTTTCAAATTGAATCAATCGCACAATTGATGGGCATACTCATCGAACAGTCCTACAAAGCTAGCTTCCCTAGCGCAGGAAGGGCATATCCAATTCTCAGTATCGTGCAAAAGGCAAAATTTCGTGAGCCCGTGATCCCTGGCGACCAATGTTTTGTATCTGTGAAGTTATTGTCCTTGGATACCATGCGTGCAACAGGCACAGGGCAAATTCATGTGGATGGTGTCCTGAAAGCAGAAGCAGACTTAAGTTTCACCATTCTCGATGGAAACACCATTCCCAAAAACCCATTCATTGATCAACGCGATGAATATTACTTGTCGTTGAATGTAAAAAACACCTTGAAAAATAGATAGTATGCGACTGTGCGTAACGGGCTATACCTATTTGGAAAAGGACTACACATGCGACAATGATCGTTTTCATCGTCAGGATTCATTGTGTCCAAATTCAGCTCCCTATGTAGAAGTGTTACCTGGCTTGAAGGCCCGTTTCCGCAACTTTCACATTGATACTGCGCACCCCTATTTTCCGAAAACAAGTGATCTGAAGGTACTGCGACCCGATACGGTAGCAGCGATCATAATGACCCAATCGTTATTGGAGAATTTGAACATTTCAACCGAGGAACGAAAAGAAATGATGTTGCTCGTTGCGAACAGCAACTTCATCGATGACCAAGTTTTAGATTTTGATGGGATTTCACGCGCCATAGAAAAAATTCAAGGTGCATCTACCCATGAAGAGAAAAACCGCTTGTTGAATGCTGAAATTTCGCCGCTCATACCCCTGCGCACATTGACAAATGGTTCGGAAAGTTTTATCGCACAATACACGCAAATCTTGGGCGAAAATACCACCTATGGCAGCACCGCTTTGGCTACAGCACATGCATTGAGTGATGCCAATACCTTCATCCGCCTTCAATCAGCATCATCAGCACTTGTGGGTGGAACACATTTCGCCAACTTGTTTTCTTTCTTGAATCACTACCTGCTCATTGAACATGCAAAGGGCTATTCCGAATCCTCTGCTTCATGTTTCTTACTCTTGGAATCTGAAGAGGGCGCTCAAAAATCTCAGCGCAAGGTCCTCGGTTACATTTCAGACATTCAATACAATGAAGCACTTCCTGAAAATCAAAAAGTAGACTGGCTTTTTATTGGTGGGGCATTTTCAGAAATGGAACATCAGCGAATACTGGAAAAAACAACCGTTATTAAAGCGAAAAATACGTTCAGTTGGTTTCCCTACACAGGGAATATGGGATGTGCTGAATTGGGCATGATGATCTCTTCCGCACTTCAGTGGATGACGACGGGCAATGTGGCTTCCATCTATTTAGAAGATGCCTTTGGCAAATATGTAACCTTAAACGTTGAGAAGGCATGACACGAAAGGCGGTATATGTTGTAGCCTGCGAAACGCTGAGTGCTCTAGGTTTCGGTAGTGAAGCGCTTAAGATAAGTTTGAGGGAAAATTATTGCGCTGTTGAACCCATTGCCCAATTTTGTCCTGAAGGTCTTACACAGCAGCATGCGTGTGAAGTAAAACAAGAGATGCTGTCAGGTTTTCAATTCAAAGAATCTATGTGGCACGACACTGCGTTGCATGATCGAAAATTTGAACTGTGGGCGGCCTTATTGGAAAGGTATCAATCGACAATCACTGAGACATTTTCCCAATTTCCTAAAAACCGCACGGGAATTGTCATGGGCTTGGGCGCCAATGCATTTCCAGTTCAAGGAATCGCACTTCAAGTTAAAGAACCTTCGGCATCAGGCTTGTACAAAGCCATCGAACTCATCAATCAGGTGAATACACAAAAAGGGAATACCATATTCAATCACGCTGATCTTTACGCACATTACCTCCAAGAACTCGTCGGACCTGTGGGGTATTCCAAGAATATCCTCACGGCGTGTTCGAGCAGTACACAAGCGATTGCTTTTGCAGCTGCACGGATCATGGCCGATGAGGCAGATTTCATGTTTGTGGGCGGAACAGATTCCATTCTAAATCAATTCGCTTATATATCTTTTGGGAAGCTTGGCGTGTTGACAGAACAACAATGCAGACCGTTTGATGTAAACCGATCTGGCGCCATTGCAGGTGAATGTGCAGGTTTCACGGTACTCGTCTCAGAGGAGGGCTTGAAACGTTTGAACAAACGAGAAAAATTTCAACTCCTAGGCTTCGGAAACAGCTTAGATGCATTTAAAATTACAGCACCCGACCCAACAGGCCATGGGGTCGAAACAGCCATTCGGAAGTCACTCGAAATGGCTGACATTCAGCTGGAAAACCTAGATTACATCAACGCGCATGGTACAGGAACTCGGTCGAATGATGAAGTAGAACTTCGTGCAATTGAACGTGTCGTTGGAGATGCCGCTGAGAAAATTCATGTGAGTTCTACCAAGGATCGTCATGGACATTGCATTGCTGCAGCTGGTATTCTAGAATTCAATGTGCTCCTTTGTAGCATGGAAATGGGAATCGTGCCTGCCAACCTGAACTTGGAAAAACCAATACCTACGCCGCTCCTTTTGCCTCAACATGAAAATCATGAGAAAAACATACACATTGCTTTGACCACTAATTTTGCCTTTGGAGGGGTAAACTGCTCACTAGCAGTAAAAAACTTAAGTATATGAATCTAGAATTAAACGACAAAGTTGTTCTCATTACCGGAGCTGGAGGCGCTATTGGTCAGGCGATTGCTCACTCATTTTTAGAAGAAGGTGCCGTTGTTTTGGTTGGTTATCGGAGCAATCCTCAAAAAATAATGCAGTGGACTTCGACCTTGTCAGAAGCGCATCAATCTCGAGTTTTTCCAGTATCCATAGACCTCAATGAACCATTAAAACACGGTGAAACCGTATCGAAAATTGTGGCTGAACATGCCCAAATCGATGTGTTGGTGAACTGTGCAGGTGCTGCGATCGAAAAACCTTTTTTAATCTTAGAGGAGGGAGAAATGGAACAGCAAATGCACGACAATTTTCTGGGCCACATCAAATTCACGAAGCATGTGCTCAAACACATGTTTCTTCAAAAAAGTGGTGCTATTGTGAATATTTCAAGCATTCTCGGCGCTCAGTTTGGCCGTGGTGTAACCGTTTATGCCTCGGCAAAAGCAGCAATAGAGCGCTTTTCCCAAGCTTTGGCACTTGAGGTTGGCAAAAAAGGAATTCGCGTGAACTGTGTTTGTCCGGGAATGATTGCATCCAAAATGACCAACGAACTTCAACGCAATATGCCACCTGAATTGATGCAGATGAGCCCAATTCAGCGAACAGGGACTCCACAAGAAGTCGCAGATGCAGTATTATTCTTGTCATCAAACAGCAGAGCAAGCTACATTACAGGAACGTCAATCGCCGTAAATGGCGGATTAGGAATTTAACGTACTACATATGAATAACGCAGACATACTACAGAAAGTGCAGCAAATCATTCATCAATCTTGCGGAATTGAACTGGCTGACATCCATCCAAATGCTACTCTTTTTGATGAATTGAGCATTGATTCAATCGACATGGTTGACATCCTTTTTAACTTGGAACGAGAATACGAGATTGAGTTGAAAATTAGCGAAATCGAACGTTACTCCCGAGATGAAATGGGAGATGAACCTTTCGAAATCGATCATGTGATTACACCAAAAGGCTTGGAAGTGCTCAAAAAACGACTGCCCGAAATCGACCATAGCAAGTTGGTCACGGGAATTGGAATCCACGACATTGTGCGCTTGATCACTGTGCAAAGTCTAACCAATATGGTGCAAACTCAAATTGAGAAAAAAGGATAAAATGAAAATTGTTCGGGTAAATAGCCACTATAAATTGTTTGGACTCGGTGATGAAATCGGCACTGTGCCCATTCTACAAACCACCTTGGGCGATTACCAAAAATCAATTTGCGAGCGCTTAGGTTTAGAGTTCGTTGAGATGAATGACGTCCAAGCACTTAAAAATCTTACGACTCCCTATTTTTATTTTGAGGCGCAATGTGTCTTCACAAAAGAGTTCTTGCAGGCTGCCATACAACACGCGAAACGCGACAAATTCAACACCTCTTTTCAGTTTGGACTTGGCATCACCGAGAATTCATTAACGTTTTCTTTGCCCTCGGAAAAAGTTACCCAAACCCGAAAAATGCCATTTTTCTTTGTCAGCGAAAATGCTTCTGAATTGAATTATGTCGAATTGCATGGTGAAGAATTCGAGCTGTTGACACCGATGCCGACTCAAATTGTGCGGACAGGACATTACAGTTTGAATCAAAATCCCGTTTTTGCTGCCAATATTATTTCTCCGTTCCACCTGCTCCAAGCCAACATGGGTCTAAACATGAACCGGTGCATTGGGCTGCAGAAATTAGTGCCTAAATCTCTTCGAAAGTCGCTCGCCAAACCTTTTGGTTTATTTGCTATTCTTGGATTAAAGTCAATCAATAAAAAGGGAAAAAACTGTCGCATACACCCCTCTGCGATCATCGAAGGCTGCATCATTGGAGACAATGTTACCATAGGTGCAAATTGTGTTTTACGCATGAGCATTATCGGAAGTGGAAGTTTCATTGGTGATGCTGCCATTGTTACGTATTCCGTCATCGGCGAACGGAACTTTGTCGCAACGGGAAATCAATTGAGTTTGTGCCTAAGTTACCCACAAGTTTTCACCATTCATGGACCGTATCAGTTTACCATTTTCGGACGCTCTTCGGCGGTTTTTGCCACCATCAACTGTGACATACGCCTAGACCAAAAAACCATTTCTATTGAAACAGATCGGGGCGTGCTCGATTCGCAGCAATATCTTTTGGGAATCGCCTATGGCCATGAAGCAAAAGTTGGAGGATCGAACATTATCGCTGCTGGTCGCTTTGTTCCAAATAGAACCGTTTTGAATCCACCAGATTTCATTCACCTTAAATTTCCAGAAAATGAGCATTAGCCCGAAAATAGTGCTTATCGGAGCTTATGGCTATACTGGGAATTTAGTCGCCCAAGAATTGTTACGTTTGAACGTACCTTTCACGGCATTTGGGAAAAATGAGTTGGCTTTGCAGGAGTTACAGCAAACAAATCCTTCGTGTACAGCAACAATTGTCGCAGACATTTGCGACCAAAACAAATACAAAGATTGGCTTTTTGATACAAATCTTGTCATCAATTGTGCAGGGCCATTCAACTACTATGCGGAAAAACTACTTGATGCTTGCTCACAATTGAATGTGGTTTATTTTGACATTACAGGTGAACAAGAGGTGGTGTTCAACTCGATGACGAAAAGGGCTGAGTTGGCTGAAAAACATGGGGCAACAATCGTGCATTCCATGTCATTTGAATCGGCATTAACCGATTTACTGTTGTCGCAAGCTATGTCAAATTTCCCGAGAAAAAGCTACAGTTCATACAACTCATACTACCAGATCAAGAGCAAACAAATGAGTCCAGGGACGAAGATAACCATGAAGATTTCTGGGGCTTATTCAAATTTTGCCGTTCACAATGCGCATTTGGTAAACTGGCCAAGTGATCCCTTGGTTAATTCTGATCGTCTAGCGCCAAACACAGCACATTTTGTTCCTTATCCAGAGGTCATATTTGCCTATAAACGTATTCAACCTCAACATGCTGGCTCCTATTACTTGTTCGAGCCAGAGGATACTATGGGGATTTTAATGTCGGCCAACCAGCGTTTTGAAAAAAAGGAGATCAATGTCCAGCAACAGCTTGAGCGCCATAAAAAGATGCCAATGGTAGGTCCAACAGAGCACGATAGAGCTGGACACCATTTTATCCTTCACACCTACCTCTCCGATGAAAATGAGGTGTTTTATCAGTGCATCTCTGGCGTTGATCCCTATGGAATTACTGCAGAAATGATTGGTTTGGGTGTAAAAAAATACCTCGAGCATTGGAGAAGCACTGCATTCAATCAGTTGCCAGTTGGTTTCGTAACGCCAGCCGAATTTTTGATGACTTCCGGTGTGGAATGGCTCAATTCAAGCGCCTTTTTAAAGATTGAAACTTCTGAAAAACGAATTTTGGCCAATAGCGCATCTTGAGATGAGTGTGAGCAACTACATACACCTATTCTTATTCCCTTGCATTCAGCTTGGGTTCTTTGGACTTGTGCTGATCCCCGAGGAATTTGGTGTTTTAACCATTTGCGCTGTCCTACTCGGTGCCTTGGCATTGAATTTCACGCTCCACATCTTTATTCACCACATGGTTCATTTCCTTCCGAAAAGAACACTGATTGAATTGCCACTGGGAATTGCCTTCTCTTGGCTCATCGGTATCCCTTTTCATTATTACACAATGTCCCATTGGAACCACCACAAGCACAACAATCAAGAAAAAGATTTTACAAGTACTTGGCGTCGCGATAAACAAGGCGTCCTGCGCCCAAAACCCTTTTTGATTTACACCATATTTTGGCCCTTCGTAAGCAATACAAGTTTAAAAAATCAATTTGCCCAATCGAAAGTGGAAGGATACAATTCTCGACGAAATGAGCTTTTTATCGGTATTGAATTTTTAGTCAATCTACTTTTATATGCACTTCTCGTTCGCATTTCTTTGGTTGTTTTATGTGCGTATTTCCTTATGATTTATGTTGGTTGGGTATTCATTTCCGCACACAACTACGGCCAACATATCCCAAAAGCTTACGCGAAATTCAAGGGTTTTAGTTTCTCACCGAGTTGGTACAACCGTCTTTTTGCGAACAATGGATTGCACGAAGAGCACCATGAGACGCCTCAACTTACCTATTGGAAATTGTCGAAATTGGAACAAGGGGCAGAGGTGCAACACCCCCATTTGGTAGCGGGATTTTTCCATCATAAAGCAAAGGAATGAATTGGTCTGAACGACATATCAATTGGCTCTTTGCAAACAAAACCACCGTAGCCCTGGTTATGACAGTCTTCATGTTGATTGCTGTATGGAAGTTGCCGTCGTTGAAAGTCTCAGGCACCTTGACTGGATTCAATGTTCCTCTCAACACGCTCTTTGAAGATGCTCAAGCATTCGATTCCCTTTTCGGCGGAACACGGAATAGGGTGTTTTTTTCAATCACGCCCAAGGAAAAAGATGGATACAAGGCCTTGACAGCGTGTTTGACTATAGAACAGGAGATTCGTCAATCCAATCCGAAGGTACGTATTACCTCTCCGAGAAAGTACATTCGGGCCATGAACAGTTTGTTGGACCCAAGGCATAAATTGGACACCAAAGGAATGCTCACAAAAATTGCCTCACATCCGAAACTGGGCAAATTGATTTCAAACGATCGGCGTTCTTTTTTAATGGTCCTTGATTTTCAGGACGGCAGAGTTCCTACAAAAGCACTTGAAGCCATCAAACGAAAATCGCATCCGTACATTCAAGCCACACATTTCTTTGGCTTAGTTCCACTTGAGGAAGCCATTGAAGCATCGATTCGGCACGATATCTTGATCATTTCTTTGGCCATTGTTCTCTGTTTTGGCGCTTATGTTTTTTGGGTGTACAGAAGCTTCTCTGCCATCGCTTACACGGCTGTGAGTATGGGATGTGCTATTTTAGTGACCCTTTGCCTTTACCCCTTACTGAACTTGCAGATTACTGTAATCACCGTTCTTGCACTACCCATTGTATTGGTACTGTCCCTAAGTGATTCCATTCACCTTCTATCAGGCTTAATCACAACAAAGGACCACAAGTCAGTCATGGCGCAATTTGTAGTGCCATCTTTTCTGAGTAGCCTAACAACCTCGGTAGCATTTTTTACCTTTTATTTCAATGATTCGCCGAATATACAGTCCCTTGGACTGATTACTGGGATTGCAGTGCTCATGGAGTTTTTTGTGTCCTATGGGGTAGCAACACTTTGCTTTTCGTTTGTGAAGGTGACCAAACGAACACCAAGTTGGCTTGTGAATATTTCGCAATGGATTCAGCGCTTTAAACCAGTAATTTCCTATGTACTCATTCTGGCCGTTGTATCCTCCCTCTTCTTTATTTCACGGTTGAAATTTGACTCTAAAACTGATGATTTCTTTCCCGATCATCATGAGGTAACGCAAGACCACGCCTTTATCAATAAAAATTACCACGCACAAATATCCTGTCATGTGTGGTTTGAAAATCGAAATCATTCGCGTGAAGGAGAATTTGAAGATGCTGTCGCTCAACACTTACAAAAGATGAGAAGTCACGCTGCAGTGATTGATGTTTCGCGTTCTGAACATTCAATGATACAGCCAACAGCCGCTAAAAAAAATAAAGTACCTCTCGTTCATTTGGAGTTTCATTTTTCTCAACCCTCAAAGATCTTAGCCTTTTATCACGACGCCAAAGCAAAAAAATGGTTAAACCAAAAAGGAATCAAGGTGCATCTCTACAGTCAATTTCTTTTGTTGGACTATTTGAATCGTCAAGTCGCACAATCCTTATTTTTAAGTTTGTTGACCTCGGGGAGTGCCATTATTTTGATGTTGCTGCTGATCACTCGGAGTGTCAAACAGGCACTTGTTGGTTTTATCCCAAATTTAGTTCCCCTCAGTATTGCTGTTTTGGTCTTCGTGCTTTTTGATTTTCGACTGAATTTACTCACTGCGATCACGTCGATAGTATGTCTCGGATTACTGGACGACGATACGATTCACATTTTATATCGGAAGTACATCAGAAAGGAGAATCCAACTGAACTTACTGCATCGATTCTCAACACAGCCCTTTTGTTGGCGATCGGTTTTGGACTTTTTATGTTCAGTGATTTTTACCCAACGCGTGTGTTTGGTGGTATCAGTGCCTTGGTATTTGTTTTTGGAATTGTTGGAGAATTAACCCTTTTTCAGTGGATCTTGGAAAAAATGAACACGAAAAATTCAATGGAACAATGAGTATTCGTAAAGAGGATGTTTGGTTGGCCAATGGCAATGAATCCATTGCTTATGCTGCAATGCATGCCGGTGTGGACTATTTTTCACATTATCCGGGATCGCCTGTGAACGGGATTGAACCAAAATTGAAGCAACTCAATGTTCAGCACAAGTGTGGGATTCAGTTCAACGATGCACTGAATGAACACATTGCCGCGCTCGGTGCCATGGGTGCTAGCATGACGGGTGCACGGTCAATGCTGGTGATGAAACATGTCGGGTTGAACATTGCGGCCGATCCCTTGAACTATGTTGGCTATGCTGGTGTCCGTGGTGGGATGGTCATTATCGTCGGCACCGATCCCGGGGCAAATTCTAGTACAGGCGAAGAGGACGTTCATTGGTATGCGAAACAATTTAACCTTCCCTTGTTCGAGCCAACGAGCATTCAGGAAATCTATGACACTACCCTACTTGCGTTTGAATTGTCTGAAGAACTTGAATTGCCTGTGATGCTCTTTGTTACAGGACTCATTTGCCACAACACGGCCCGACTCCACCCAAGAGAACTCGAGAAAAAAGAGCGTGCGTTTGGCTTTGTTAAAAACCGAGAAAAATATATCAATGTCGGTGAAAAGGCCGTAAAAAATCATCGCGCTTTGCTGGAGAGAATTCGAAGTTTTGGTGAAACTCATCATTATCTGCACACGCAAGGATTGCCTCAACGTGAATGGGCAATTGTGACCAGGGGAAATAGTTATCAGCATGTACTTGAGGCGATTGAGGTTTTAGGCATCGAAGAAAAAACACAAGTCATTCAGGTTTTAGGCGTTTATCCTATTCCGAAAGTTGCCCTCCTAAAGGAACTGAAACATAAAAAAAAGATCATCATTGTTGAAGATCAAGATGGGTTCTTGGAACAGCAGATTAAGATGGAGTTGTTCAATGACTTGGATGCGGAACTACACGGTAAGGATTGGTTCCCCGCTTATGGTGAATTGAATGTTGGTGAAGTGATTGAAATTTTGGCATCTAACCTGAATATTCCATACCAAACGAAAGGGCTTGAGCCAGCGACTTGCGTGGAACGTCTTGGCACATTTTGCGAAGGCTGTCCGCATACATCGAGTTATTTTGCCATTGAGCAAGCCGTTCCTGAGTCACGAAGAATCATTGGCGGAGACATTGGGTGCTCCTCTTTACCCCCATTTCGTGCAGACTGGTTGTTGTGCATGAATGCCGGCATTGGCATGAGCCTTGGCATCCGCCCATTTTTAACAGATCAATCCATTGTCTCAACCGGTGGGGATGGAAGTTTCTTTCATGGCGGCTTGTTGACGGTACTCAATGCCGTTCAAAACAACAGTTCCTTGCTGCATGTTGTGTTTGACAATCGCAGCGTGGCCATGACGGGGCATCAAGAATCGCCTTCAAAACATGTCGATTACAAAGCACTCATTTTGGCACTTGGAGTGGATTCCTTCACGGAAGTTTCTGCCTGGGATCCAAAACAAATTCAATCGATCATTGCAGAGAAAGAGCACTTGTCAGGCGTTCATATTGTTTGGATTTCTGGAAATTGTGCCCGAATACCCGATGATCGGTCTCGATACCGCCAAGCAAATCTATATCCGGAAATTGATCCGAAAAAATGCCTCGACTGTCAATTGTGCTACAAAGAATTGGCTTGTCCTGCGATAGAAATGACACCTATTGGAAGCTTTGAAATACAGTTAGACCGATGCATGCGCTGTGGTGTGTGTCATGAAATATGTCCCAATGGTGCAATTACAATACACACCGTAAATCACGAGGAATGAAGCGTCAAGTGAATCTCATTATTGCAGGAATAGGTGGTCAGGGAATCAATGGCTTCACACGTGCTGTGCATGCGCTCTGCGAGGAAAAAGGGTGGTATTGCATCTCAGCTGTTTACAAAGGAGGCGCCCAACGGTTGGGGTCTGTTCGTGCTGAAATGAAGTTGTTTTCGCCGGAATGTGCAGATGTACAGTTCAAAAGCAGTCAGATTATACCCGGGACTTTGGACATACTCATCGCTCTGGAGCAATGGGAAAGCCTGCGGTATTTGCCTTACTGCAACGACAAGACACATTTTGTTTTGGATGAGTTCATTGAGTTTCCTCCCGGAACAAAGGACAGGCAACACGACATCACTTCACCGCTTGATCAGCTTAAAAAGCGAAAAGTGAACATCCATGTCGAGGCGTTTCGGGAACAGGCGCTTTTCGTAGATGGGCATTCAAAAAATACATTGAGGAAAATGTGGAATTGCGCATTTTCAAATTTGAACATAAACGAGTTATATATTTAAAACGATGATCCTATGAATTGGAAAGAAACATCTCGATTGGCGATGCATTGGCATCCAAACGAAAAAGGGGACAAAATTGTGTGCACACTTTGCCCGAGAAACTGTCAAACACAGGTTGGTCAAATGGGTTTTTGCAAGGTGCGAGGTAATGTTGACGGTGAATTTCACACCTTTAACTTTGGAAAATCTGTGACCGCAACACAAGAATGTATTGAAACCGAGGCGGTAAATCACTACATGCCAGGGGCTCGGATTTTAAGCTTGGGAAATATAGGCTGCATGATGTCGTGCTCCTATTGCCAGAATTGGCAGACATCTCAAGTGAAACATCTCGATAGCCGCAATGTCTTTGAATATACACCCGAGCAGGTGATTCAAATGGCAAAAGCCAACAATATTGACGTTATTTCTTGGACTTACAATGATCCTGTGGTATGGCATGAGTTTGTGCTAGAAACATCTAAATTGGCGAAAGAAAATGGCATGACCACGCTCTACAAATCTGCACTATACATTGAGCTAGAGCCACTCAAGGAACTCATTGAGGTCATCGATATTTTTTCGATTTCACTGAAATGCATGAACGATCAAGTGTATCGGAAAGAAAACAAAGGGAAGCTACAACCCGTTTTGGATGCCATTGAGTTGATCAATGCCTCTGATCGACATTTGGAGATTTCACAATTGGTCGTAACTGGATTGAATGATGATGGCGAAGATGCACTCAAAACGGCACAATGGATGGTGTCCAAATTAAAGCCAGGCATTCCTTTACATCTCGTTGCCTATCATCCATCTTTCAAATACAAACAGCCTAGAACTGAACTTCAAACGCTTTTAAAGCTAAGAGATATTGTATTAAAAGAAGGCATTGAATACTGTTATTTAGGCAATGTCTATGCGGATGGAGTGAGCAACACGCGCTGTAAAAATTGTGACCATTTGTTGGTGGAACGTTTTGGTTTGTCTGTTCGCGTTCCTGGCGTAAATGAGGACGGTTGTTGTTCCAATTGTGGACATAAATCACCGATAAAACATGCCTTGGGTGGCAATCCGAAACGGTCGATTGAACCGAGTGATTTTAACGAAAAGCAACGGTTTGACTACGAATGGAATGCTGAAGTAAAGTCCCTACACATCATGTTGCAGGAGCCCTCATCCGAGAATATTCTCCTAAAAATCTGCCGAATGCCAGAGAATAAGGTGCAGTTTCTTGAAATGAACGAAGGCCTGGAACGACTAATTCTTTCGAAAAGCGATACCGCAGAGTCGCGCATCATTATTTCAGCCGATTCCGCTTCAAAGATTCATTTTCTACCGGTCTTAGATCGAGCGCATTTCCCTGTTATTGATGAAACCATTGGAACAAATAGCTATGCATAAAATCACAAAAATTTTACACGAAAGGATTGATCTTTCAGACACGCATCCTGTCGTCACACCCATCTTTCAAAACAGTGCGTTTGAGGCACATTCGCCGTACTTCTATACCCGTAAAGACAACCCCAATGTTGTTGAATTGGAATCCGTTTTTGCCCTCTTGGAAGAATCGGAATTTGCCGTTTGCTGCGCTACAGGTATGGCTGCAATCTCAAGCGTTCTTCACCTCTTAGAACCGGGAAATACCTTGGTCGTTAACCAATTGATTTATGGCTGTTCTTACAAGCTATTTCAGCGTTTTTGCACACAATTCCACCTCCAATTATTGGTCTTGGACTTATCGAGCTCTGTAGGGATTCAAGCCATTCCTCCTGGTGTGAATATGGTCATTTTTGAAACACCAACAAATCCTTTTTTACGAAGTATTTCCATTCAGGAGGTTGCCCAACAGGCGAAGGTGATGAATCCCGATTGTTTGGTTGTGGTAGACAATACATGGGCGACACCCTTGTACCAACAGCCACTTAAATTTGGCGCGGATATGTCCTTGTATTCGGCCACAAAGTACTTCTCAGGACATAGCGATGTCATGGGTGGGGTGGTGATGACAAATTCAGCTGTGCTTCAACAAAAGTTGCGTGATACACGATTTTATCAAGGTGCCATTTTAGACCCAAACAGTGCGTGGCTTTTACGAAGAAGCATGCAAACATTTGAAATTCGAATGCAAACCCACGCCAAAGTGACCTTGGAAATCAAAGCCTGGTTGGAAGGCCAACAAGCTGTAAAAAAGGTGTACTATCCAACAATTGATGGGAAGCAACTTACAGGTTATGGCACCTTACTGTTCTTTGATTTGCGAGATGATCTTGTGGACAAATACAATGAATTTGTAGCTCATTTGAATTTATTCGATACGGGAACGGGAATGGCCTGCGTAACCTCAATGGTGGCCAAACCCTACACCGGTAGCCACGCATCGATGAATGACACCGAAAAAGAACAGATGGGCTTGAACCAACAATTGGTAAGGCTTAGCATCGGACTGGAAAAAACCGAAGATTTGATACAAGACCTACATGCTGCATTTTCTAAATTGGAAGAATGAAGGTGGGATTTGAAGAAAGGTCCACATTTGTGAATCGATTAAAACTGTTTTGCATTCTTGGTATTTTCACAATGCATGTCGCATTGACATTTACCTTCGTTCCCAATTTGTATCCCTTTTGGATTTTCGATGTTTCTTCGCCAAGCCTTGTGCTCACGGGCATGAGCAGTCTGTTAAACTCAGTGTGTATGCCCTTGTTTTTCTATTTGGCAGGAACAATGGCTCATCGACATGTAGCCACGCGAAATGCTGAACGGTTTTTTCAACGGAGTAAAAAATGGTCCATTTATCTATGCATCACTTGGCCGATTGTTGCCGCCAGTATAGTTTTCGCCACATGGTGGTCGGGCTTGGACGTGTCATGGCAGGATGTGGTTTTTCCGAGACAGCCGGATCAGAATACCATGTTTTTTTGGTTGCCTATTAATTTCTTTCATCTATGGTTTTTGGTGTGTTTGATGCTCTACGAATTTCTTGTAGGCCTTTTCCTACGACGTGGCATTCGAATCTCAATTCCATTTAAATGGGCCCTGCCCCTCGTCCTACTTGTGCATGCCTGCGCTTCTTTTTTCACACATGAAGGTTTTTTGATGACACCTATTGTCTTCAATGAACAAACCTTGTTTTCGCTCATTGCCTACCTCGCATGGTATATCTTCGGCTTAGGCTATCCCATAGATAAAATGAAATCATTTTTCGGGTCGGGCCTTCAAAAAGCTATCCCCGTCTTGTTCGTCGTAACACTCTATTTCCTTTCAAAATATGTTTTCCTCAATCATCACGATAACCTCAGTAACTTTTGGTGGGTAGTGTTGGTCTCGTGCGATGCACTCATTGTGATTGCTCTCTTCGGTTTATGGCGGATTATAGATGATGAAAATCGTGTTTTTTCAAACATTCCCATTATCAAAGAAAAAGGGTGGCAACAGTGGGTGCTTAACCATCAATTGGGAATCTATATTGTGCAGATTCCTGTTATTTTCCTTGTTTTTTCGTTTGCAAAATCCTTTACCATCATTGATGTTTCGGTCAAAAGTGCAAATTTGACACCTCCTTCACGTACTGAATGTCTCGAAACATGGTTTACATACCTCCTTTTCATTGTGGTCATTGTTTGTATTTGTTATGTCTTGCTTCAGTTTTTCTCTTGGATCTTAAAAAAACGAACCCAGATTCGTTGAGTCTATTGTCGATGACTTAACATCCTGACATCTTAAAATCTGTAAGTCTTTAAGTCTTTTGACTAAAACCATTACTTTCGCAAAAAAATTCACTGTGAAAAGAGCATTCGTCATCTCGTATAAAGTTATCGTCCATTTGCTGGCCTTGGTTGCGCTGTTTTTGATGTTTACTGCTTTGGCGGTAAAAATGAAATGGACCCACGATGCAGGTGATGTTGACATCAATAACAGGTATTTTGATAAGGTATCAGCGAAAAACAGCAAAGAGTTGGACTCCACCGAGCAACAAGCGCTTCGTGTTCGAATTTACCAGAAAATCGGTGTGCTCTCCAACAAGTATCCCAAAAATGCGGAGATCATTCTTTCGGCTTACCTCAAAACAAACGATGTTAAAATTGCGGATCGGATGCTTGATGCGGTGCGCGTGTTCTTGAAAAAGGATAAGTCTGTTCAAAAGGCCTTCAAAAAAATTGATCATTCGTACAGCAAACAATCAACTTCCCTTTATCCTTGGGCACATTCGCAGGCATGGAGTGACTTTTGCAATTCCGTATCGCGCGACAAGGCAGCGATTGATTCGGTTTCGCGCATTACAGGAGTGGAGTCCAGGTTAATTGTAATGTGTCTCGTAGGCGAACAAGTGCGCATGTTTAACTCTGGAAGAGAGAAATTTAAGCAATATGTCATGCCCTTCAACCGTCTGATGATGCCTACAAATCGTGGCTACGGCGTAACAGGGATCTTACAACATACGGCTTTGCGGATTGAAAGCAATGTATTCAACAAGAATTCAGATTTTTATGCTGGGGATTATTTCCAAAATTGCATCAATGTCAACGATTCATTTCCCGATGTTGTCGATGCGAGCATTGAATCCCACAAGCTAAAAACCATTCAGCGATTGATCAAAGGTGGTGACCACTATTACTCCTATTTGTACACAGCATTTTTAATTCGTCAGTACCAAGCCCATTGGGAAAAAGCAGGATTTACATTGGCTTTTCGTCCTGAAATCATTGCGACGTTGTTCAATTTAGGATTCCATAAAAGCAAGCCTAGCAAACATCCTAAAGTAGGTGGATCAAACTTCAATGTTGCCGAACGTGAATATACCTTTGGGGGCTTGTGCTACGAGTTTTATTATAGCGGTGAACTCATGGACATTTTCCCGTTGACTTCGGAACCAATTACGCCAGTGGAAAAGTTAATTGTCCAAAATGCGGATTTGATCAAACGCAAACAAGCCGAGCTGAAAGCCTTGGAAGAAGCAGAAAATTAAGTTTCCCGAGGGTTTAGTTTCATCACTTGTTTTTCTAAAATCTGTTAGATTCATTGTACACGTCTTTTTTTATGCTCAACTTAGACCTAAATTGATTGACATGAGAGCATTACTTTTTGCATTGATCCTTGGTACAACCGCTTCTTTTGCCCAGGATTCTTTGTATTCCAAAGTTTATCATACCGGAACGACAGATCTTAAAGGTCAATCGGTTGCGCCATCTGGTGATGGAGGACTCGTCATCGCGGCGCAATACAGCTGGATGCAATCTGCGGTTTTTCGCATCGATTCTTTGGGAAATACCCTTTGGGGAAAAGGTCTGGCAGCTTCAACAGGTGCGGTGCAATGGGACAACGTGGTGATCAAGACCATTGAAACTTTAGAAGACTCAAGTTACATTGTTGCTGGTGAGTGTATCAGTGAAGATGGAACCAAATTGCATGCGGTGTGTGCTAAAATTTCATCCAACGGTGATACCCTATGGACGCGGGTACTGACCAATCCAAACATGCAATACAACACCTATCATTCCGCATCGGCAACTGTTGATTCGGGTGCTGTCTTGGTAGCAAGGACGAGTACTTCTACTTCGGTGGGTTATTTTATCGTGAAATATGCAGCAAATGGAGATCTTCTATGGTCGAAAGTGGTTGAAGGTCTTGAAGTGACCGACACACCTTGTGCGATCCAATCTTTAGCTGACAGCACAATCATCGTCAGTGTTCCCAATGGTCCGAATGAATGTGCAGTGTTGCATTTCTTTTCCGATGGCACACTAGATTGGGCGCAGCGTTACCCTGATCTCATCATTCAAGACATTGAACGCGTTGATTCTACGGTTGTTTTTTCGGGCCGATCTGCATCGCAATATACCCCTGTGTTGGTAAAATCGGCATTAAACGGCACCATTCAATGGGCCAAGAGTTATTCCCAAAGTTTCGGTGGAGGTTTAATGATTGATGTATGCGTTCGACAAGACTCCAGTTTTGTGATGACCACTGGTGAGCAAGCGTTCATGGGTTATGCCATATCTACGGATAAAAATGGGGTAGCTGCACTGCAATTGAATTTGGCTTTGGCATCCTTTGCGGTTCAGAATTCAGCACATAATGGGATATTTATCGTTGGAAATGGACCGATGTTCGGTGTTAAAGTGGGTTCTTTGATGACCAACTTCCACATCGGTGTTGTGCGCGTCGATTCATTGTTGAACACGTCAGATGGAGGGTTTTTCAGTTGCAGCTGGGGCGTGAGCCAAGCGTTTTCAAGCGACCTGCCGCTAGTGCCTTTGACCTTTACACCCCAAAATTCAGGAACAGCATCTGCTGTGAATGCAATCTTTCAATACAATGATTTGATTCTAGATAGCTATATCGGCTGTGTTGATTTTTTCGGCGGTATTGAAGAAAACAGCATCGAAAAGGAAATCAAGATCTACCCGAATCCATCCAGTGGCGTGTTTCACATCGAACAGGTTTCTCAGCATGCATTGCACATAGAAATTTCTGACATCAATGGTCGAAGCATTGAAAACAAAACAATGCATACACTGCAAGAAACCATTGATTTAAGTGCTCAAAAACCGGGAATCTACTTCTACAACGTACGACGCGATGACGGTCAGGTGAAAAGCGGAAAACTCGTGATCCTTCATTAATTTTCATCACTAGTTTATAGCCAATCGTGTGCTTTGATGTACATTTGTTGGCATAACTAAATTCTCAATTTCATGAAATTCGCAACGAAAGCCATACATGCCGGCGTGCATCCTGATGAATCCACTGGTGCCATCATGACTCCGATTTACCAAACGTCAACATACGTGCAAGATGGTGTGGGAAATCACAAAGGGTACGAATACTCTCGCACTTTAAATCCCACGCGCCACGCCTTGGAAAAAAATATCGCTGCGATTGAAAATGGGAACTACGGTGCCTGCTTTGGCTCTGGACTTGCCGCAATTGACTGCGTAATTAAAATGCTCAATCCAGGTGACGAGGTAGTATCGACAAATGATTTGTACGGTGGAACCTACCGTCTTTTCAAAACTATCTTTGAAAAATACGGCATCGTCTTTCATTTCGTGGGCATGCAAGATGCAGCTTCGGTTGAATCGTATGTCAATGAAAAGACGAAGTTGATTTGGGTGGAAACGCCAACAAATCCGATGATGAATATCGTTGACATTGAAGCCATGGCCGCTATCGCAAAGAAAGCGGGAGCCATGTTGTGTGTCGACAATACCTTCGCTACGCCATACTTGCAAAATCCATTGGATCTGGGTGCGGATATCGTGATGCACTCCGTAACCAAGTACCTTGGTGGTCACTCCGACGTTGTCATGGGAGCCCTTGTTTGCAACGATGAAGAAATCGCGAAAGAAATGTACCGCATCCAAAATTCGACGGGAGCAGTAACAGCACCGATGGATTCCTTCTTGGTGCTTCGCGGTATCAAAACCCTTCACCTGCGTGTACAACGCCACTGTGAAAATGGTGAGAAACTAGCGAACTTCTTGGTGAATCATCCAAAAATCGATAACGTGTATTGGCCAGGTTTTCCAAGCCACCCAAACCACGATGTGGCACGCAAACAAATGCGTGGATACGGAGGAATGATTTCGTTTACCATGAAAGGCAATCGCTTGGAAGATGCACTCGAAGTCGTCAAGAACGTTGAGATTTTCGCCTTGGCTGAATCATTGGGCGGTGTAGAATCACTGATCGGTCACCCAGCAACGATGACGCATGCGTCCATTCCAAAGGAAGTGCGCGAAAAAACAGGTGTCGTTGATTCCTTGATTCGACTTTCTGTTGGAATCGAAGATGCGGATGACCTGATCGCCGACTTGGCGCAAGCGTTGGGATAATCTGCATGTCAACCAAAGTATACATTACCGGAGTCTCACGAGGACTCGGCAAGGCTGCGGCTGAAAAATTCCTTCAAGAAGGATATGCTGTCGTTGGAATTGGCAGATCTTCAGATCTTCAACATCCAAACTATGCCTTTGTGGAATGCGATTTATCCAATGCTACTGCAATTTCAACTTTCAATTTTGACAAAGAAGCTACGGAAATTATTCTCATCAATAACGCAGGTCAAATTGGGAATATTCGCCGTTTGAGCGATCAGCTAGAACCTGATTTCGAGGAAGTTCTTCAAGTGAATACCCTTGCACCCATGCAATTGACTTGGCAGTGCCTTCGCGCATCGACACCTCAGCAAAAAGTTAAAATTGCCAACATCAGTTCAGGCGCGGCCACTCGGGCAATTCCCGGATGGGCAGCATACTGTGCATCCAAGGCAGCACTCGATCGTTTTTCTGAAACAGTGCAACTCGAGGAAATTGAGAAAGGCAACCATGTGCGCATCTGGTCTGTCGCACCAGGCGTATTGGATACTGCCATGCAGGAAAAAATTCGTTCCGCATCTCCCAATGACTTTTCGAGTAGTGCCACTTTTCTTGACCTTAAAAAGAACGATGAACTGACGACGCCACAAGCCGCTGCTGAAAAGCTGTACCGATTGATCGTTGATGAAAAAATTGATCGCGTAGTGTGTTCATTGCGCGAGATTGATTGAATTTTAAGGACTAAATTTTTAAAGAAAAATCAGCTTTTGAGGACTCGATGTGTATGCAATAAGCAAAGCATTGTGTAATTTAGAGCGATTTTAAACAAGGATATTTACTTCATATGTTAAAAATGAAAACATTCAAAACGTTATTCGTTGGTCTTTTACTATTGGCTAGTCAGGCAGTTAGTGCACAAACACCAACTATAGACCCAACAAATTGCCGCGATGGTGAAAAGGTTGAATATTGTGGTCAGCATAAGAAGTTGCAACAAATGATTCAACAAAACCCTGCATTCGCGCAGTCATTGTTGGACGAAGAGCAACAAAACTTGAAGAATCACAAAGGAGATGCAAGTGCACCGAAAGGAACCGTATACAAAATACCTGTTGTGTTTCACGTATTGCACAACGGTGGTGTAGAAAACATCAGTGACGAACAAATCTTCAACCAAATTGACATTTTAAATCGCGATTACCGTTTACAAAATGCAGATGCTGCGAACGTTCAATCGGATTTTCAAGGGATGCCGTCAGACGTTGAAATTGAATTCGTTTTGGCGACACTTGCACCAAATGGCCAATGTTTCAAAGGGATCACACGTACACTTTCATCGATGAGCTACATTGGTGCTGATGGAAATGCGCAAGTAGACGCGATAGTTGCCGGAAATGACGTGTATCAAGGACAATGGCCAGGAAACAAGTACTTGAACATCTTCGTTTGTGGAGAAATTGGTGGTGCCGCAGGATATACCATGAAGCCTTTTGCAGCTGGTTTTGGTGGTGAATCGATGTACAACGGTATTTGGATTCTTCACGATTATGTGGGAGCTATTGGAACAAGCTCAACAGGTACGAGCCGCGCTTTGACGCATGAGGTAGGTCACTGGTTCAACCTTGATCACACATGGGGAGGAAACAACAATCCAGGAAATGCATCAAGCTGCAGCACGGATGATGGTGTTACAGATACGCCAAACTGCATCGGTGTGACATCTTGCTTATTGACAGCAAACACATGTAATTCAATCAATTCGTATTGGACCTATGATGTTCGTGACAACGTAGAAAACTATATGGACTACTCCTACTGCTCAAAAATGTTTACGCAAGGTCAAGTGACAAGAATGCGCAATGCGTGTACGGGGTCAACCGGAGGACGAAATAAATTGTGGACAACAGCAAATCTAACAGCTACCGGAGCCAATGCACCACTCGTATTGTGTAAAGCTGAATTCACATCCAACAAGACATCGGTTTGTGTAGGCGATTCCATCGAATTTGCAGACGATTCATACAATGCTGTAACGGGTTGGTCTTGGACGTTCCAAGGAGGAAGTCCAGCGACATCAACTGCGCAAAATCCTGTAGTCACCTATACTACACCGGGCCTTTATACTGTAACGCTTACCGCAACAGACGGAAGCAACACAAATACAGAAACGAAAACAAGTTATGTTCACGTATTGCCAGCATCGGCATCGTTGCCATTCTTGGAAGGGTTTGAATCGTACACGTCATTGTCGGGAATCGAAAGTTGGGAAGTATACAATCCGAACAACAACAATGCATGGACAATTGAATCAACAACAGGCCATTCCGGTTCGAAATGTGCGAAAGTGGTGAACTTTGGTCAAACAGGATCGAACATCGATGAGTTGATTGCTTCTCCAGTGGACCTTTCAGGAGTAGTTGGTTCAGTAACCTTGAGTTTCCGCTATGCCTACCGCAAGAAAACAACAGCAGACAACGAGTGGTTGAAAGTATTCATTACCAACGATTGTGGGGGAACTTGGTTACAACGTAAAACGTTGGGCGGAAGCTCATTGTCAACTTTGACGAGCACGTCATCGTGGAAACCTACAACAGCTGCAGATTGGACGACCGTGCACATGATCAACATTTTCAGCGACCAGTGGGTAGACAATTTCCGTTACAAGTTCCGTTTTGAAGGCAATGGTGGAAACAACTTCTATTTGGATGATATCAACATCTACCAAGGTGCTCCATCCGATAACTTGGTTTCGGCAGGATTGGCTGAGGCAGGGTTGATTCAAGACTTGTCGCTCTTCCCAAATCCAACGGACAATGAATTGAACATTCAATTTACGGCCTTGAATGCTGAAAAAGCAACGATTCAGTTGAGAGATATTGCTGGTAAAGTGATTCGCACAGAGGCCATCAATGCGGCATCTGGATCCAACCTCGCGATGATGTCGGTAAAAGAATTGGCTTCAGGAAGTTACTTCATGACCTTGACATTGGGAGATGTACAACAAACGATTCAGTTCGTAGTGAAATAAGAGCATTTAAAAAACGTAAAGGGTCTTCGTAAGGAGGCCCTTTTTTAATGGATACAACATGAGATTTTTTGCATTTCTATCGCTTATTTTTACTGTGGGTATTGGGTTTTCGCAGCAATATCCCACTTGTGGAACGGATCTGGTTCTTCAAAAATTAAAGGCACACTATCCCGATTTTCAGCAGCGCATGCACCAAGGGTTGGTGAACGCCGCAAGTGGAGTTGGTGAATTGCCGAAGTCAACGATCTATCTGCCCGTGGTTGTCCATATCATTCACGACAACGGTATTGGAAACATCTCCGATCAACAGGTGCTCGATGCCTTGATGGTACTGAATACCGACTACAACCGTCAAAATGCGGATGCGAACATGACACGCAACACCGCAACAGCACCATTTGCACCACAAGCTGGGATGATGGATGTGAAATTCCGTTTGGCGCAAATTGATCCCGATGGAAACTGTACCAATGGGATTGTTCGCGTAAATGCCCCTGGTTTAACCTACAACGCCGATGATGCATGCAAGTTTGCTTCGAATGGTGGATCCGACCAATGGCCAATGGACAAATACATCAACATTTGGGTGGTGAACTCCATTGCGGGTGGCGGTACCGGAATCATCCTTGGCTATGCCTATTTGCCTTATTTTCCGAACGGGGCAAATTATGGCATCTTGATTCGACACGACTCATTTGGCACCATTGAAACAGCATCTACTGCTGATGGACGCACCTTAACGCACGAAATGGGTCACTTACTTGGCCTTCAGCACATCTTTGATGCGGGGTGGAATGGAACAGATGGCTGCCACATGGACGATTGCAATCAAGCAGGCGATTACTGTTGTGACACACCGCCTCAACAACAATCCTATTGGGGTTGTCAAACGGCATTAAATTCATGCAGTGAAGTGCCTTTGAACGATACCTACGGCTTTGATGCTGTTGATCAAATTGAGAACTACATGAGCTACAACGCCTGTCAAAATATGTTTTCAATGGATCAAGTGGCAATCATGTCACAGAATTTCATCGACATCAATTTCATGGCTGCGATGATTACCCCAGCGAACATCATTGCTACTGGAATCAACAACCCACAGATCTTGTGTAAAGCAGAATTTGATGCCTCAAAAACAAGCCTGTGTCCTGGAGATTCAGTGCTGTTCAATGACCGAAGTTTCCACAATCAAACATCTTGGATCTGGAGTGTTTCTCCGGGCATTCAAGGCGTAGATTGGCAATTTTGTGCAGGGACGACAAGCGGTACACAGAACCCAAGTATCCAATTTTTTACACCCGGTTCTTACACCATTTCCTTGACCGTAAGTGATGGGAACACCACCGTTACCGAGGAGAAAATTTCCTTCATTACGGTGCTGCCAAATGCACAGGGTTTACCGTTTTGGGAAGGATTTGAAGCCATTACAGATTTATCCACAACACCGTTTTGGACCATCTATAATCCGGGCGCCAACAATGGCTTTGAGCTCGAACAAGGAGCCTCTTATTCTGGAAACCAGTCGGCACATTTGCTCAACTACAATCAAGCTGGAAGCAATGTGGATGAGTTGATTTCATCATCTGTAGATCTTTCCTCGATTCCATCAACAGGCACGGTGACATTGAGTTTCCGCTATGCTTACCGCAAGCGCAATCTATCCAACGACGAATGGTTGAAGGTGTACATCAGTAAAAATTGTGGTGAAGATTGGGTGCAGCGTAGAACCATTCATGGTGATCTCTTATCACCCTATGTTGTGGCATCTCAGTGGGCTCCATCCTTCCCAAGCGATTGGGTTACGGTTCACATGACCAATGTAACCAATGACTTTTTCGTAGAAAATTTCCGCTTTAAGTTCCGCTTTGAAGGAAACAATGGCAACAATTTCTTCATCGATGACATCAACATTTATCCCGGCGCACCGTCGGATGAACTTGTTTTAGGCATCACCAACGACATGCAGTTGTCCGAATTGTCCCTCTATCCAAATCCCGCTGATCAAGAAGTGAATCTTCGGTTTACATTGCCCGATGCCAAAGTCCTAAGTGTTGATATCTGCGACCTCAGCGGAAAAATCATTTCTCATTCGAGCATCAATGGTGCTACAGGCATCAATATCGTTACCATTCCAACTAGCAATTTGGCGAGTGGCGCATACCACGTTCATGTGCACGATGGAACAAATGGAAAAGTGTTGCCGATGGTGGTGAGGTAGATAAAATTGTCATTCACTTTATTGCTTTTGGAGTGATCCCCCCCAACAAAACAGAGTGAGAGTGAAATCCCGAAGTATCGGGATAAATAGCGAGAGCGTCGGGATAAATAACGAATAATTGGGCGGTTCATTCTCACTCTCATTCTCGCTCTGACTATCCCCCCCCCCTACAGAGCAGAGTGAGAGCGAAATCCCGAAGCGTCGGGATAAATAGCGAGAGCGTTGAAACTCCCCGAGGGGAAATTGATTCTCAACTCTCTTGGAGTTTACTATTCTTAAGTAATGATTTTAAGTGGGGGTACAAACCGTCTCCCCCTTTTGGAGGGGGGAAGGGGGGAGGATATAGAAAAACAAGACAAATGGGGGGATTTTGAAAATCAAAACAGAATTATGATCGAAAATCCCAAAATTTCATCGTAACTTCTTGTTCCAATGT
Organism: Bacteroidota bacterium; assembly: GCA_039798485.1. Taxonomy (GTDB): domain Bacteria; phylum Bacteroidota; class Bacteroidia; order Flavobacteriales_D; family Crocinitomicaceae; genus M0103. The sequence continues at coordinate 16,155 of JBDKGB010000193.1, read as the reverse complement.
AAACCACTCTTGAACAATCATTACAACAAATCACTGCGTGAATATGCGCATGAATTGAGAAACGAATCAGTTTCTCGGGCAGAGAAATACATCTGGAAAGCAGCGTTGCGCCGCAATCAGATGGGTGTAAAATTCAAGCGGCAGCGACCCATCGATCGCTTCATCGTTGACTTCTTTTGTGCTGAATTGAAGTTGATCATTGAGATTGATGGGAATTCACATTTCTCCAAACCAGACTACGACGAGTACCGCCAAAACAGGTTATTGGCATTGGGTTACACGATCCTACGCTTTGAAGAAGGAGCCGTGATCTATCAATTTCCCGAGGTACATGGGCGATTGGTGTATGCCATTGGGGTATTGAAAGAGGGGGGTGTAAATTCTAAATAACGAATAATTGGGCGGTTCATTCTCGCTCTCATTCTCATTCTCGCTCTGAGCATCCTCCCCCCTTCCCCCCTCCAAAAGGGGGAGATAGATTATACCCCACTTAAAATCGTTACCTAGAATAATAATCGTTAAGAGAAGTGGGAACTTTTCCCTCCTCAGGGAGGGAGAGACAGATTTTACCCTCCAAACAATCCTTACCTTGAATAATAATCACTAGAGAATTGGGATCTTTTTCCCCCGCTGGAGGGGGACTAAGGGGGAGGAATTCACCAAACCGAGGATAAAAGGGCGGAGGACGCGATAAAACCTAGGTATCGTTGGTAAGACTTCCCTACTTCCTCAACACCACAACCCGTTCCATCAATTCCGCAGCCTGCAGCGTGTACGTTCCAGGCGCGATATTGCGCACATCGATTTTCGTAAGTGCACCTGTAAACGTTCCACGAAGTACCTCTCTACCTGATGCATCATAAAGCGTATATTCACCTGTCAGTGCCGATGAACTTTGGATGTTCAACACATCGTTTGCTGGGTTCGGGTAAAGCTGAATGCCTTGTGCCAATTCGTTCAATCCCGTGAAGCTTAGAGTAAGGTTTAAGGTAATGGTACTATCACAACCTGCAGAGTTTGTGATGACTTGCGTGTAGGTACCCGACTGCGTGTACGTTTGACCGTTCAGCGTGTACGAATCCAGTGCTGATTCTGTAAGTGTGGACGTTGATGCTTCATTCACAGTGACGATTACCTCATCCGTGTTTGAACACCCATTTGCATCCGTTCCAGAAACTGAATACGTTGCTGTTGCAATCGGATTGAAGGCCATACCGTTGGTTACGTTGTTGTTCCATGCGTACGAGCTTGCACCAGCACCTGAGAGCGTCACCGCATCGCCTTTGCAGATGCTTTGGTCCGCGCCTGCGTTCACATTCGGTAGAGGATTCACGGTAACAATGACCTGGTCTGTGTTTGAACACCCATTTGCATCCGTTCCTGAAACTGAGTAAGTCGTTGTGGCTGTTGGTGTAAATGCTGTACCATTGGACACGTTGTTGTTCCATGCATAGGTAGTTGCTCCACTTGCGGAGAGTGTTACGGCTGTTCCTGCACATACGGATTGATCGGCACCAGCGTTGACGTTGGGTAGTGCTTGTACCATGACAAACACCGCATCTGAGTTTGTACAGCCATTGGCATTTGTGCCAATAACCGTGTACGTATTTGAAGTAGCAGGTGAAAAGGCAACACCATTGCTTACGCCATTATTCCATGAATAGGTTGTTGCACCTGACCCATTCAGGGTGATTGGTGTTCCTGCACAAATCATTTGGTCTGTTCCTGCGTTCACTGTTGGAAGTGGATTTACGGTAACCAGCACAGCATCCGTGTTCACACAACCGTTGGCATCTGTACCCGATACCGTGTAGGTACCAGTGGCAGCAGGTGAAAAGGCCACGCCGTTTGATACGCTATTGTTCCAAGAATAGGTTGTTGCACCAGAAGCAGAAAGTGTAGCGGTATTCCCTGAACACACGGCTACATCGGCTCCAGCATTCACCGTTGGTAGTGGGTTTACCATTACTGTTGACGTTGAAGACCCTGATGCGCCATTCACCGTTGCCGTGCAAGTGTATGTAGTCGTTGATGTTGGCGCTACCGTGATGCTCGGTGTTGTGGCGCCGTTCGACCAAGTGTATGTGGTTTGCCCTTGGGTATACAGTTGTTGAATTTCGGATGCAGTGAGAGCGCGGTTCCAGATGGCAATGTCGTCGAGTTTGCCCGAAAAAAATGTTTTTGAATTTGGAGGTAATCCTGATGAACCAATAAAAATTTTATTTGTCGGATTATTTGAAGTCCCTATTGTTGTGGTCCCTACCAAAATTCCGTTAATGTAATACGTAAACAAATTATTTTGTTTTATAACTATGTAATGAAACCAAACTCCATTCGTGAGTGTTTGCCCAGAATCATAGTAATTGACACATGAAACCAAAGAAATCAATTTATTTCCTTGATAAATATTCCAGAAGTTTAGCCCAACAACATTAGAAAACCCACCTTTTCCAATGCCAATACCGTTGCAGTTAAAATTATCATCTTCACCAATATGGACGAATTCACCCCCCATTAAACTATTGCAATATGCCCATCCAGAAATAGTCACTGCATTGAGAGAATTTACTATTGAAGGACATTGAATATAATTTGTTTGCCCATCAAAACTATACGCGTTATTCGAATTCCCAAATCGGTCTATGGTTAAAGTTGCGCCATTCACCGTACCGTTGTTTCCATTCCCACTTGCATCGTTGGCATTGCCGCAGAAAGGCCAATAACCGACCAAGCCATTCTGTAAGGTTCCCGGTAAATCACTACTTGAACATGCGGAAATATTTGACGTCGTTGTGCTCGCGGTTAGGGTTACTGAATCACCCACGCATACTGTTGCTGATGCAGGGGTAATGCTGCACGTTGGTGTCGTGGTATTGGTATAAAGATTAGTGATTTCTTGTTGGGTGAGCGCGCGGTTGTAGATGCCGATGTCGTCAATTACCCCTTTCTGAAACCCATAATTTCCATAACCCTCTCTTCCAATATCCAAAGGATAATTTGAAGCCTGAGGATAAGGAACGTTACTTATCGAATCAACGCAAATTCCATTTTTATAGAGTATCAATTTATGATTTCTAAAAGTTAGCACAAAATGATACCATTGATTCGGTATTATTGTTTGATTTGAGTTTAACGATGGATAACCCGTAAACTGGCTATTGTAGTTTGAAGCCTGAATTGTTCCCGATTGGGTAACACCGAAAGAAAATTGTGCATTATTCGGCCCTCCTATTCCCCATTTACTGATTAATTCATTTCCGTTCCCATTTGGAGCTGATCCTGATCCAAAGCCGGTGAATGGAAAATACCACAGACTTATTGAATAATTCGTGTCTAAATCATTACTCTGACTATCCGGTACATTAATATAAGCGTTTACCCCATTAAAACTATACGCCTTATTCGCATTTCCAAAACGATCCGTTGTTAAGGTCGCGCCATTCACCGTACCATTGTTCCCATTCCCACTCTCATCATTCGCATTGCCATTGAAGGGCCACCAGCCCACAAGTCCATTGGTCGGCACATAAGTCGGCACCTGAGCCAAGGCGATGTTTAGGCCGATAGAGAATACGAAAATGTTTAGCAGAAGTAGTGTTTTTTTCATTTTGAGGTGTTTATAGGCCTCAAATATAGCACAATGACAAATATGTCATTACTAAAATTCTGACCAATGTGTCATTTTGAGGCATGGGCAAGGAACAAATTCGCAACGAGGTACTACTTCTCGACATTGCTGAGAAGATCAAGCAGTTGCGTGCCGAACGCTCCCTCACCCAAGAGGATGTGTACAACGATACCGGCATCCACATCGCCCGCATCGAAACGGGAAAATCAAACATTACCATCAGCACACTACATGCGCTTTTGGGGTATTTTGAGGTGACGTTGAAGGAGTTTTTTTAGAATTTTCCATTGTTTCGTTCTGATTCTCGCTCTAACTCTGAGCATCCTACCCCTACAAAACAGAGTGAGAGGGAAATCCCGAAGCGTCGGGATAAATAGCGAGAGCGTCGGGATAAATAGCGAGAGCGGTTCCTCCCCCTTAATCCCCCTCCAGCGGGGGAAATTGATTCTCACCTCTCTTGGAGTTTACTATTCTAGGTAATGATTTTAAGTGGGGGAACAAGCCGTTTCCCCCTCATAGAGGGGGATTAAGGGGGAGGATTTCGACAACGACAGCACAAAGCGGGAGGATTATTCCCCAAAAAAATCCCTAACTTCATTCCCTCATGTCTGACACGCGCCAAATATTTACCCTGAAGCAGGTGGTTTCCTCAATTCGCAAAACCATTGAGGAACGCTACCAGCAGGCGTACTGGGTGAAGGCGGAGATGCACAAACTCAATCGCTTTCCAAGTGGACATGCCTTTCCAGAGTTAGTACAGAAGGAGGATGACCGCATCGTGGCGCAAATTGGAGCGACCATCTGGAGTCAGAATTTGCAACGCATCCAAAAGCAATTTGCAGAGGTGGTGAAGGAACCACTGAAGGAGGGCACTACCCTTCTGATGCAGGTAAAGATTGTCTTTCATGAAAACTATGGCTTGAGCCTTCAGGTCTTGGACATTGACCCAAGTTATTCCTTGGGAGAATTGCAAAAGGAGCGTCAAGAAACCTTGAAAAAACTTCAGGCGGAAGGAATTCTGAACAAAAATCAATTTCTCGATTTTCCGCTCTTGCCAAAACGTGTGGCGGTTATTTCTGCGGACCAAAGCAAGGGATTGTCGGATTTCATGCAGGTGCTGGACCAAAATACGCGTGGATACAAGCTCTTTACCATGCTCTTTCCTGCTTACCTGCAAGGCGACATGGCGGTGGCATCGATTCAAGAACAGTTGAAGCGCATCGAACGGGTGAAACAACACTTCGACGTGGTGGTGATCGTTCGCGGTGGCGGTGGCGAGGTGGGCATGTCGTGCTACAACAATTTTACACTTTGTAAGGCCATAGCGACCTTTCCCTTGCCTGTATTAACGGGGATTGGGCACTCGACGAACATGACGGTGGCGGAAATGGTGGCGTTCCGAAATGCCATCACGCCGACTGAACTAGCTGATTTTCTTCTGGAGGCATTTGACGCGTTTGCGGTGCCTGTATCCAATGCTCGGGAACAAATTTTAGCTGGATCAAAACAACTGCTCGAAAACTCACAACTGCGCTTTGGCAATGAAACACGTTTGTTCCGAAATGCCGTTCGTCGCTGTGGGGAGGCACATAAAAATTCCTTGCACAAACTGAGTGATGCCTACCGATCCTCTGCACAAGGGATGGTGCAACGTCACCGGCAACTGATGGATTTTAGCAATAAGGAACTCACCCGCGCTGCACGACTAGTCATTGAACAAGGAAAAGAGGGTGTCAAGCGTGTGCCCGATACCTTGAAACAACGCAGCAACCTTGCCTTGGCCAATGCGCTGAATTTGGTCCAACAAAAGGAAAATTTGGTGCGCTTGATGGATCCAGTGAATGTGCTCCGAAGGGGTTACTCCATTACGACCGTGAATGGTCATACGGTGAATGCCGCGTCGGAATTGGAGGAAGGAACGGTAATCAAAACACAAGCCTTTGATGTGGAAATAGAATCAACAGTGATTAAAAAGAAGACATATGGAAAATGAGCTAACGTACACGGCAGCTTTTGATGAATTGCAGCAGATTGTCGCGGACATGGAGGATGGAGAAATTACGGTAGATGACTTGGCAGTAAAGGTCAAGCGTGCCGCTGAATTGATCAAGATCTGCAAGTTGAAATTGACCTCAACGGAAGAAGATGTGAACGCGATCCTGAAAGAATTGGAGGGATAAACGGATGCGCAAACAATTTGGCGGGAAAATCACCCCGCAAGACATAGAAAACTACCGCCGATCCAAGCATTGGGATGGAGAGAAATTCTGCAACTTGGAAAAAACGGAGATGGGGATTCCCTTCAAAGCCATTCCTAAACTCCTGTATCGGCAACTATTTCAACGCAAAGGAAGACAGCCTAAGCAATTGATCCCACTTGTTCCCTTCGATGCGCATGCATTCTTGGCAGAATCAGCAGCAGCGAAGTGCATTTGGTTTGGTCACTCGGCGCTCCTTTTGCGGATGAATGGATTGACAATTTTGATCGATCCCATGTTTGGTTCAGATGCCGCGCCCATCGCACCATTTTCGATCAAACGATTCAACGAAGTGTCCCTAAACCTCGTCGACGAACTGCCGGAAATTGATCTGTTGCTGATGTCGCACGACCACTACGACCACCTTGACCTGAAAAGCATCGAAGCTCTGAAATCAAAAGTGAAAAAGTATGCGGTGGCTTTGGGTGTTGGACGTCATTTGAGGCAATGGGGCATTCCACAACATGACATAACAGAATTTGATTGGTGGGAGAATGCAAGCTTCAACGGAATCACAATCACTTTTACTCCAACGCGCCATTTTTCGGGCAGAGGGATGAAAGACCGGTTCAAAGGCCTTTGGGGTGGTTGGACATTCAACAATGGGAAAGAAAATCTGTGGTTTAGTGGCGATGGTGGTTACGGCAAGCATTTCACGGAGATTGGAGACAAGCTTGGACCCTTTGATTTTGCCTTTATGGAATGTGGCCAATACAATGTGCTGTGGCGACCGATCCACCTTTTTCCTGATGAATGTGTGCGTGCAGCCTTAGACGCGAAAGCGAAAACCATCATGCCCGTGCATTGGGGGAGTTTCAATTTATCCGACCACGATTGGAAAGCGCCCGTTGAGCGTTTTGTGGAAGCGTGCGAAAAGGAGACGGTTCCGTACCATACACCTCGGATTGGGGAAGTTTTTATTCCAACAAACCTCAGCAAAAACGAGCGTTGGTGGGATGAGCTTTAGCGCTTCACCTTTCCAGTCCAACCCGAAAATCCTCCTTCGAGGTTGTAGACATGCTTGAAACCCTTTTTAATCATGATCTCAGCGGCTTCAGCACTGCGTCCGCCAGCATGGCAATACACAATGTACTTTTTTGATTTGTCCAAAGCACCAATCTTTGCTTTGAAATCACTTGCGTAAAAATCAATGAATACGGTTGTTCCGTCGATGTATCCCCCTTGCACCTCCATGTCCGTGCGCACATCAATGATGATGGTGTTTGGATCTTTGGCCAATTTTTGAAACTCCGCTTGATTTATATCTTGAACCGTAGCAGCAGATTGTGAATTCAAATTGTACGACTGAAACAAGGCAACTAGGACAATTAGAAGGGTAAGTACATGGGATTTTTTCATCGCTTTATTTTTTGATGTAGCGAAAGTAAGCACTCTGAGTGGAGTTAAAGGTGACTAATGTTACTAAAGGGACAAAAGACCGTCCGCACATGCGGACTCAAAGACAAAAGACCGCTGCGCTCAAAGACAGCGCAAATTCCCGAAGGGATCAAATTTTTAATCGCCTCTGGCGTCAAATTCACTAAGGGATCAAATTTTTAATTGCGCAGCACCAAATTCAAAATCGCCTTTGGCGTCAAATTCCCGTAGGGATCAAATTTTTAATTGCGCAGCACCAAATTCCAAATTCTAATACTAAACACTACTTTTGTCTAAAATCGCACACAATGAACAATCGTCAGGGCAAGCTCAGCATATACAATAGTCTTTCGGGTCAAAAGGAAAAGTTTGAACCCATTCACGACGGACGTGTTGGCATGTATGTATGCGGTCCTACCTTGTACAGTGAACCACACATGGGGAATATGCGCACCTTCATGAACTTTGACATGATCTACCGCTACCTTCTTCACGTGGGCTATGCCGTGAAATATGTGCGCAACATTACAGATGCCGGACACATCACCAACAGCGCTGGAAATACCGAAGATAACATTGGAAAAGCCGCACGACTTGAACAGGTACAGTCCTTGGAAATCGTCTATAAATTCAATGTGAAATTTCAGGAATTGCAGCGTTTGTACAACCTACTTCCACCAAGCATTGAGCCAACTGCAACACAGCACATTCAGGAGCAAATCGAACACATCGAGCAGATCATCGCCAATGGTTTCGCCTACGAAGTGAATGGCTCCGTGTACTTCGATGTACGCAAATACAGTGAGAAATTTGAATACGGAATCTTGAGTGGTCGAAAGGTGGATGAGCTTGCAGAAGAAACCCGCACCTTGAACGCACAGGATGAAAAACGCTTTTTCGCAGATTTCGCATTGTGGAAAAAGGCCAATCCAGACGACATGCAAGTGTGGCGTTCTCCTTGGGGCAATGGAAATCCCGGGTGGCACATCGAATGTACGGCAATGAGTACCAAATACCTTGGGTCACATTTCGACATTCACGGCGGCGGTATGGACTTAAAGTTTCCGCACCACGAAGATGAGATTGCACAAAACTGTGGCTCTTTGGGCTGCAATCCTGCGAAATATTGGATGCATGCCAACATGCTGAATGTGAACGGACAGAAAATGAGCAAGTCTTTCGGTAACTATTTCTTGCCGAAAGAAATCGTGGAAGGAACAACCACGCTGTTCACCAAACCATTTAGCCCGGATGTGATTCGCTTTTGCATGATGCAAGCCCACTACCGCAGCAACTTAGATCTTTCCGAAGATTCCTTGAACGCCGCTGAAAAAGGATTTGCCCGCTTGATGGATGCCATGGCTTTAACTGAAAAACTCACTACAGCAGAAACCTCATCGTTTGATGTACATGGACTGATTGATTCCTTCTACAATGCGATGGATGACGATTTCAACGCGCCGATTTTGATTGCCTCCTTGTTTGAAGCGGTTCGCTACATTAACTTGGTAAACGACGTTAAAGAAAGTATTTCACACTCCGATTTAACGCTACTTCGCAACGAAATGAATGGATTTGTAAGCGCCGTTCTCGGCTTACAAACACAAGTTCAACAAGGGGATTCAAAGTTGGAACCTGTCATGAACCTGGTCCTTGAATTGCGTCAACATGCCCGTGAAAATAAAGATTGGACCACATCAGACCGCATCCGAGATGGATTGGCTGCCGCGGGCATCGTGGTAAAAGATGGTAAAGAAGGAACAAGCTGGAGTTGATGGCCGATTAATTCTTTTTTCTGCTTGAAAGTTGGGAGAAAAGTCTTAACTTGAGGTGAATTAATGAAACCACTTCACCATGAAAGAGACACCACTCATCGCCAAATCGTTTGAATTTTCTGTTGGCATCATCAATCTTTGCAAGGTTTTGCACTACAGAAATGAATACACCCTGAGTCAACAACTCATGCATGCAGGCACATCCGTTGGCGCCAAACTGCGCGAATCAAACAATGCACAATCGAAAGCTGAATCCATCCGAAAGCTGTATGAAGCGCAAAAAGAATGTGCCGAAACCGGGTACTGGCTTGATTTATTGATTGAAACCGATTACCTCCGAGAAAATGAATGCGACGACATCAAAGTGCGCGCAAGCGAACTGACCTTATTGGTACGTGACATCATCACAAGCACACAGCGAGAGACAAAAACGGCAGCAACGAACCATGCTGAATTTAAGGCTGATCCCGAAAAGTGAAAACTTCTTGACCTTTCCCGTAGAATCGTGCGAGGAACAGAAATTTTAAAATAGTTTTGTACTCTGCAATCTAATTAATTCGGGAATACGATGATTTCAAAATCTATTGACAAAAAACTCTTTCTGCTCGATGCCTATGCGTTGATTTACCGCGCATACTTTGCATTTGCGAAAAATCCCCGAATCAACTCGAAAGGTCAAAACACTTCTGCTGCTTTTGGCTTTACGAATGTACTGATTGACATCATCAAAACGGAAAAACCGACACACCTCGCTGTGGTCTTCGATCCTCCAGGTGGATCCGTGCACCGCATCGCAGATTTTGAAGCCTACAAAGCCCACCGCGAAGAAATGCCGGAAGACATCCGCAACATGATTCAGCCCATCAAGCGCATCGTTGAAGCCTTCAATGTGCCGATTTTGGAAGTGAACGGCTACGAAGCAGACGATGTCATTGGAACAATAGCAAAGATTGCAGAAACAAAGGGTTATACTACCTATATGATGACACCCGACAAGGACTACGGTCAGTTGGTGTCTGAACATACCTTCATTTACAAACCCGGACGCATGGGAAATCCGCCCGAAATTCTTGGGGTAAAAGAGGTTTGTGAGAAATTTGAGGTCGAAAACCCAATGCAAGTGATTGATATTCTCGGACTTTGGGGTGATTCGGCGGACAACATTCCAGGGATCCCGGGCATCGGTGAAAAAACTGCCAAAGCCTTGATTCAGAAGTACGGATCGATGGAGGCGCTATTGGAAAATGCCCACGAATTGAAAGGCAAGCAGCAAGAGAATGTCATCAACTTTGCCGATCAAGGACGCGTATCCAAAATGCTGGCCACCATCGTCACTGATCTTGAAGTGGATTTTGATGAAGATGCTCTTGTGATGTGTGAAGTAGATGCAGAAAAGGTAAAAGAGGTCTTCACAGATTTGGAGTTCCGCAACCTAGCACGCCGCGTCATTGGTGAAGAAATTGTGGTTACCGCAGCGCCAGCACCAACAGGGAAAAGCAAAGTCGATACCGCTCAACTTGATTTGTTTGGTGTGCAAAGCATGTTGGTCGACCAAGAACCCTCACCAACAGCCGACTACAAAACGATTGCGACTGAGAAACCAAGCTATCACCTGATCACTTCTCCTGAAGAGCGCAAAGAACTTTTGGAAATCCTTCTTCAGCAAAAAGAAGTGTGCTTCGATACCGAAACGACAGATCTCGACGCCTTGCATGCCGATTTGGTCGGTCTTTCCTTCTCTTACAAGGCACGCGAAGCATTTTATGTGGCGGTTCCCTTGAATTTTGAGGAAGCGAAGTCGATTGTTCACGAATTTGAAGCCTTCTTTCATTCCACGTCGATTGAGAAAATTGCACACAACATCAAGTACGACCTAAAGGTCTTGAACCGCTATGGAATGCATGTGGCAGCACCGACCTTCGATACGATGATCGCCCACTACCTCATCAATCCTGAGTCCAAGCAAAGCATGGATTTTCTAGCGGAATTTTACTTGAAATACAAGCCAATTTCTATCGAAACATTGATTGGAAAAAAAGGGAAAGGCCAAGGAAATATGGGCGATTTGAAGCCCGAAGAAATTTCGGATTATGCCTGTGAAGATGCGGACATCACCCTGCAATTGAAAAAACTGTTTGAGCCAGAAATTCAAAAAGAACACCTCAAGGAACTGTTCTACAACATGGAAATGCCCCTCGTTGAGGTGTTGAAAGACATGGAACAAGAAGGAATTTCGATTGATGTTAAAGCTTTGAACGACTACTCCGCAGATTTGGAAAAACACCTGTTGGTTTTGGAGAAATCTATCCACGAATCCGCAGGAACTGACTTCAATGTTGATTCGCCAAAACAACTCGGTGAGGTTCTTTTCGATTACTTAAAGATTGACCCGAAAGCCAAAAAAACGAAAACGGGACAATATGCTACCTCTGAGGATGTACTCACCAAACTTGAGAAAGCACACCCCATAATTCCGATGATTTTGGAATACCGCCAGTTGCGAAAATTGAAAAGCACCTATGTGGATCCGCTTCCTACAATGACTGATCGCGTGGACGGACGCATTCATACGAACTTCATGCAAACCGTGACGGCCACTGGACGATTGAGCTCAAACAATCCCAACCTTCAAAACATTCCGATTCGCACCGAAAAAGGACGTGAAATACGCAAAACATTTATTCCAAGGGATGCAGATCATGTCTTGGTTTCTGCCGATTACTCACAAATTGAATTGCGCATTATTGCTGCCTTGAGTGGCGATGCACAAATGATTGAGGCCTTCAGAAGCGGGCACGATATCCACACTGCCACAGCGTCTAAAGTATTCAACATCCCAATGGAGGAAGTGACGCGCGAACAACGAAGTGCTGCCAAAGCAGTCAACTTCGGCATTATCTACGGACAATCAGCCTTTGGACTGGCACAGAGCTTAAACATTTCGCGCACCGAGGCGAAGGCCATCATTGACAGTTACTTTGAGCAATTTGGCGCCTTGAAATCGTACATGGATGCCGTCATGGTTGACGCGCGTGATGAAGGCTATGTCGAAACCATAATGAAACGTCGCCGCTACTTGCCAGACATCAACTCTGCCAATGCTGTGGTTCGCGGATTCGCAGAACGGAATGCGGTCAATGCACCGATTCAAGGTTCAGCCGCTGACATCATCAAGATGGCCATGATCCGTGTTCACAACGCACTGAAAAACCACCACTTAAAAACCCGCATGATTTTGCAAGTACACGATGAATTGGTGTTCGATGTGCCGAGTGATGAAGTCGATGTGGTGAAAGCCTTGGTGAAAGAAAGTATGGAGCACGCCGTTGAGGTAGGCGTTCCTTTGGAAGTTGAAGTTGGTGTTGGTGGAAATTGGCTAGATGCCCATTAATCGGTAAACTTTATTTTCCAGGATCTGTTTTCCAGCACACGAACGAGCGTAACCAATTCATTTGCAGAAGGAATACTCCGGTAGATTTTACTAAAATACAAGGTATTCTGATCTACTGTAGGATATAAATTCAACGGGAATTCCAATGCCGTTTCTTGATGAATGCCAAATTCGATATGCGCTAGAAAACGGCGCAATAGATCAATGGCTTCGTTGTCTGATAGTTTAAAATCATTCGACTGCACGGATGAAAAGAAATCGATGCTGCGTTTTGCCCGCGTGAGTAAAACATTCAAGCGCTTTGCGCCATTTTTGGTATTGAGCGGTCCAAAGCGCATGTGAAATTCTCCCTCCGCATTTCGTCCATAACCCAGACTTATGATTAAACGATCACACTCCTCCCCTTGCACATTCTCCAAGGCCTTAAAAAAGGCCGATCCCTCCAAGATGCGCTGTTCCAATGCCGCAGCACATGGTGGTGAAAGTGCTGAGAAGATGGCAGACAATTGCGTTTCAGAAAAGGCAACAACTCCAAGATCATTATCTTCAAAAACAGCAGCTTCCAACAGGTTGGCAACCTCTTGTGCCTCCACTTTATTTTGCCGCTCATCAAACATTCCTTTCGGACAATAATGCCAACGTATGGGTGAATGTTGTGCTTCAGCAGAAGGAAAGGCGATCAACTCATTTTTATAAAAATTGCGGTTCGAGAAACGAATCAACTCAGGATGTTCACTGCGGTAATGGTGACGCAACACATTGTTTTTCCAATGAAAGGATGCCTGATGCAAGAGGTCAATGGTTTCTTCAGATTGCACTTTGAAATATGCAGATGGACCCATCTGTTGCTCATCCCCAGCAACCAAAATTCGACCAGACCGTTGCAATGTACCCAGTGCATTTTGCAGTGGAATCTGACTCGCCTCGTCAAAAATAGCAGCATCAAACAAACCTTGTTCTAGCGGAAAGCACTTGGCGACCTGCGCAGGATTGCTGAGCCACAAAGGTTTCAGCAACTGAATCCAAACTCGAGCTTCTGAGGCAAACAGTTCGCGCATTGACGGATAATTGCGGGTTTTTCCAAATTCCTTCACCAGGATCGCTTTCCCCTTTTTCAACTGCACCTTCAACACCTTTTCCCCTGCTGACAACTTTGCGGAAGCCGTTTGAAGGATCCGTTGATAGTGCAAAAATACATCGTACTGTTTGCGTTCAATCAACTGGGCGAATTGGTGCGCTTCAAGATCTTGTTCTGAAATAATGGTCGCACATTTCTCTAAAATTTTCTCTTGAGAAAAATTCACAAATTGAGGAAATTGAGACGTCAATCGGGTGAAATTGCTTTTACAAACTGCTGCCTCATAGTGTTCAAATGTGGAATAATTTCCCAAGTTTCGAAGCAGGCATTCGGGCGCATTTTTCAGTTCAGTTTGCAAGGCCAAAAGTGAAGGAATGGAGCGCTTAATATCCATCAACACGATTAAAATTTCGACCTCATCCGTCCAACGAATATGTGCTCGAAGTTCACTGTAAAGGATATGCAAGGCTGAATTCTCTGCCGCTAAAAGTTGGCGTTCAGCTGTTGGGATTTTCATCCATTCCGACATGGCATCTGCAGAAAATTGTTGGATCTGCAGGTGAATGAGTTCCAGTTCATTTTCAACATCAAACACTCCTATTTCGCAAAAATCAATTTTTATCTGCGCAATAGAAGCCTCGTTGACCAAATATTGCCTCCATTTTGTCAAGGCATCGTGTGCCCCTTGGGGAGGAATTGTTGCAATTTTTGACCATTGAGCCCGAAAGCGGTACTTGGCAAAAAGGGACTTTTCCTTCGCCATTTCCAGGTAGCGTTCGGCTTCGGTTAATGTAGGCGTCAACTTCCAATTTACCAATTCACCCGCCATGGATTCACGCACAATCAAAAGCTGTAAATACTTCTTCCGAAGCTTCAAAAAGCATTGCTGCTCCTTCGAGCCCGCACTTAAAATTGGCGCATGTTTCTGAAACGATTCACCATCGAATTGCTGACACAACGCTGACTTTTTCATGGCCAGTTGAAGATCAGACCAACGCACGATTGAAAAGATGTTTGATAGGCGTAAAACTTCGCCTTCCCATTTTGTAATGAATTGATCCAAGGATTTCAACTGTGCATCAACGAGCGTAGAACGCTGAAGTACAGATGCAGCAACCGTCAAATTTTCACAATATAGTTTTTCCGTCAGGGGCTTGTTTTCGGTCCATTCATCCATCCCCGGCAAATCACTCACGTAGGGAAGATGCTCAAAATCGTATTTTTTTGAAATAGATTGAAACGCTGCATAATCAACTCCACCAACCAGCGTTTCTGTATTCAGCAAATCCAATTGAAGTTGAAGTTGATGCAGGTATTGTTCGGAGAGAAAAAGAGGTGTTCCCGAGCTTGGTGTGAACGATTCCAAGCGCAGCCATGCTTCCTTCAACGCTGACAATACATCCTTCGAAATGGTTTCAGATGTTGAAATAAAACACAAATGTCCTAAACCAAATGCATTCAATTTACGCTGAATGACCTCCAATGCGACACGCTTTTCAGATACCACAAGAACTGAATACTGTTCAAGCAATAGTTTCGCAACCAGGTTCGACAAGACTTGAGATTTTCCCGTTCCCGGAGGACCTTGAACCACGACGTTTTCCGATTCAAAGGCTTGCATTGCATTCAATTGATCTGGATCGGCCGGAAAGAGGAGTCCCTTGGTGAGGGTAAGATTGTTGGAAGTAGATTCTGTCGCATCCCCAAGGACGACTTTCAGGGAATTGCTTAAGTGCATAGAAGAAAGTTCCTCTAGTTCCCGAATGATCTCAAAGCGATGGTGATGGAAATTTCCCAAAAATGTTGGAGACATGACCACCTCATCAAAACCAGAGGACTTTAAAAAATCAACGAGGTCCTCAAGCGATGAAATGTCCTCACAATCGAGTTGAAACGCTTTTTTAAGGCGGATTTTCACGAAAGGGTTCACAAATCCAGCTTCGACATCGGGATTGATTTGAACTGAATCTTTTACTTTGTTTACGACGATGCCAACCGGAACAATCCATAGCGGTGAATTCACTGTGACATCGTTCACTTTCCACGTGATATGGCCTTGAGCCACACTCAATGGAAAAATGCCTTGTTCGCGTTGGGTTTTTGTTGCTTGATGAATGAGCGTCTTCAGGGTGCCAGTAAACGGAAAGTCGCATGTATCCGTCGCTGATTCCAATTCCATTGCAACACCTCGTTCAAGGTTAACCAACAAATCAGACGCGTTGAATTGGCTCGCCTCCACGAGAAGTTGAAGAATTCGTTCGTTGCTGATTTCACTCACACTGCGAATGTACGATGAGAAATTAAGAATTGAGAATTTGATACTAGCAATTTGACGCCTGAGGTGATTCGGAATTTGGTGCCGAAGGCAATTTGATGCTGCGCAATTAAAAATTTGATCCCTTCGGGAATTTGACGCCTGAGGCGATTTAGAATTTGATGCTGCGCAATTCGAAGTGCAATCCTGTCTTTTGTCTTTAATCTTTATATCTTAGAATCCTGACGTCTTTTAGTGCGAACGGGTCTTTTGTCTATTTTCATACCTTTACCCCATGATTAAACGATGTATCATTTTCTTTTTGGTTTTAGCAAGCTTCTCCACCAGGGCACAAGGCTTGTATTTTCCGCCAACAGTTGGAGATCAATGGGAT
>JBDKGB010000192.1:0-8891 GCA_039798485.1 Bacteroidota bacterium | reverse complement strand
GGGCTTATCTTTCTCAAGTGCTCAAAGCAAAATCAGAAGGTGTCCCTGTGGAGGGTTATTTTGTGTGGAGCTTGACGGACAATTTTGAGTGGAGTGAGGGCTACCGTCCGCGCTTTGGATTAATCCATGTCGATTATACAACACAACAGCGCACCATTAAGGATTCTGGCAACTGGTTTCAGGAATTGCTCCAAAAATAAAATGCGATTCTTTCGAACCGCATTTCACAATCGTTATCTTCTTTAAACGTGCAATGCTCTCGCTTCTGTTGCATCTAGCGCTGCTTCTTTTACGGCTTCTGAATACGTAGGGTGGGGATGACAAATGCGTGCCATGTCCTCAGCAGATGCGCGGTATTCCATGGCAGTTACAGCTTCCATAATCAAGTCGGCTGCACGTGGCGCAACCATGTGTACCCCAAGAACTTCATCTGTTTCTTTATCCGCAAGAATTTTCACCAATCCTGCTGTGTCCATACTAGCACGTGCACGACCGAGCGCTTTAATTGGGAATGACCCAACTTTATAAGCGACACCCGCAGCTTTTAATTCTTCTTCTGTTTTCCCTACAGCTGCTACTTCAGGCCATGTATACACAACACCTGGAATCAAATTGTAGTTGATGTGTGGCTTTTGTCCAGCAATTTGTTCAGCGACAAATACACCTTCTTCTTCGGCTTTGTGAGCGAGCATTGCCCCACGAACCACGTCTCCAATGGCGTAAATGTTTGGAACGGCCGTTTGCAAATGGTCGTTGACATCAATTTGTCCACGGTTGTTGACAGTAAGTCCGGCTGCTTCAAGATTCAATCCTGCGGTAAATGGTTTTCTACCTACAGCGACAAGGCAATAGTCTGCTTCGAAGGTCACTTCTTCACCTTTTTTATTCAATGCCGTAAGCACTACAGATTTCCCTTTGTTTTCTACTTTTTGAACACGGTGTTCAAGGTTGAACTTGAAGCCTTCTTTTTTAAGAACGCGTGTAAGTTCTTTCCCCATAGCACCATCCATTGTTGGGATGATGGTTGGTGCAAATTCTATCACTTCGATCTCTGTGCCAAGACGGCCATAAACCGAGCCGAGCTCCAAACCGATTACACCACCACCTATGACGAGCATGCGCTTCGGTATCTCTGGAAGATTTAAAGCTTCAGTAGACGTGATGATGCGTTTTTTATCAGGTTCCATTCCTGGAAAGTAGTTCGGTTTAGAACCTGTCGCGATAATGATATTTTTTGTGCTTAAAGATTGCGTTTTTCCTTCGCTGTTGGTTACGATCACGGTTGTTTTATCGCCGAATGCACCAACTCCAGTGTAGACATCAATTTTGTTTTTGTCCATCAAGTACTTCACTCCAGCACAAGTTTGACTTACCACTTCATTCTTGCGGTTAATCATCTGTGCGAGGTTTGCCTTCACGTCTTTCACTTCAATTCCATGTTCACCGAAGTTGTGGACAGCGTTGTGGAAATGCTCTGAAGAGTCGAGTAGGGCTTTAGAAGGAATGCAACCAACATTGAGGCACGTTCCTCCTAGTGTTGTGTATTTTTCGATGATGGCTGTTTTCAATCCAAGCTGTGCGCAACGAATGGCAGCAACATATCCACCTGGACCAGAACCTATGATAGTAACATCGTATGAACTCATGATTAATTTTTTTACAAAGGTAGAATTTACAACTGATTGTTAGGGGAATTAGGGCAATAAAAAAAGGGCCTACCGAAGCAGACCCTTTTTAAATATTCAGTAAGTGAATTACATCTTGATGAACTTCACTGTATCGTTTTGTTTTCCGGCAACCAATTTCACGATATATGTACCGCGTGGCAAGTCAGAAGCATCGATTTTCAATGTTTGCGAACCAGCAGGCATATTCTTGTTGTTGATTGTTTGAACAAGTGTTCCAGAGATATTGTATACCATCACATTCACATTAGATGTTTGATCCAAGTTGAATGTCAATGTTGTCATTTCTGTTGTTGGGTTAGGGTAGGTCTTCAATTTTGTTTTGAAGATTTGGTTTCCGTTTCCATCAGCATCACCGATTCCTAGGTAAGCAGCTGTGCTCCAGATACCGCGACCGAATGTTCCGATGTAGATTTCACCTGGACGACGGTTTCCTTCATCCCACGTTCTCCATGACTGGCGAACCTCGTAAACTGGCGTTCCTTCAAATCCTGCAGAAGCATTTTCCCAAGTTGCACCACCATCTTCAGTTACGAATACACCACTTGCAGTACCAACTACAAGGATATCTGAATCATCACGGTCGATGATACCATCGTATGATGCGATGTTCGAAGGTGTTGTAATCGGAGATAGTGCAGTGAATGTAGGTGTTGCAGATGTAGCATTCAAAGAGCGACGGATTGTACCACCGAATCCAGGGAAGCAAACGATATCATTAGCGTTGCTAGGATTCACAGCAATACCTTGGTAGTTCAACGTAGTAATCTGTGTTTTTGTCGTGTACGTTGGCGGACTCGCAATCGGTGTCCCTAACCATCCGACCTTCGATTCAAAGTTCGGATCGGAAGTGTATGCCGAACCAAGACCATCAATGCGGTACACTCCAGCACCAGCACTTACATAACAATGCTCAAGGTCACGAGAGAATTCGATATCGATGTTATTGAATAATCCACCACCGATGTTACGAGCGATGTTCACCCACATTTGATCCGCAGCAGCCAAACGCAATGCGTTACGTGTTCCCCAAAGTTCACCACCGTTCGCGTTGACATAAACGACAAACCATGATTGGTAAGGATCCTGAATACGCAATGTATCCCATGCTACGTTGTAAGCAACCGTGTCGGAACCTAAACTAACAACCTCACCAGTTACGCTATTTTCGCCGTAGTAGTGTGTGTAAGAACCAAGGCTTTCAACCACAACGGTGTCAGCGCCAGTTGGGAATTGAACAAGCAATGAATCGCCAACTACTGGAGGGACGCTACCAGATGCAGAAGCAAATGGAGCCCATGAGAAGTTTCCAAGATAAACTGTTTGACCATTGATCGCATTCACAACACTGATGTCGTTTACTGTCAATGAGCTACTGTAGTACAATGTATCGTCGAATGTAATCGGTGCAGTAGCAACATAAGTCATACTGTCTCCAGTTGAAGCACTCGGAATAGAAATTGAAGCTCCTGTAGGGTAATCTTTTGTAGGGATGTACGTTACTGAATCTTCAGAAGCTAGGTCATAATACTCTGCCAATACAAACTCCGTGTGGAAAGGGTGGAATGGACTTCCATCAGTTCCAGCTGGATCGTAAGTTCCAGGAAGTGTAGGTACGAATGATGTGAACGTTTGTCCTTTGTCTCCTGAACGAGAAATAGAGTTGTAATATACAGAAGAGAACATGATGCGAGGATTGAAGAAAGAAATCTCACATTCAAATCCATCACCACCACCTACTTCACGGAATTCTTGGAATGTAGAAAGCGTATGGTCGTTGTACAAAGAACCATTATCCTGTGCACCTCCCATTACAGCTCCATCGCGGTCAAATGCAATTCCGTAGAACTGAGTAACGTTGTATCCTCTGTTTGAAGGGAACCAATTCTCACCTTTATCATCCGTAATTCCAATACCACCATCGTTACCAATGTACAAACGGTTCAAGTCATCCCACTTCATTTCGTGGTTGTCCGCGTGGGCATATTTAGGAGTGTAAGGTGGAGTAAACCACAATGTCAACGGTTCGAATCCTCCGGATGGTGGGTTGTTTACCGTCATTTTCCATTGCCAAATGTCAATACCTCCAATCAACACACGCTTAGGGTCAGTTGGATCAACAGACATGATAGAGTTATACGTTCCTTGATCACGATAGATATCCAAGTTACTTGGAGTACCTGATGCCCCTACAAATTGTGACCATGTTTGACCATTGTCCAATGAAATGTTCATTCCAAGCAAGTTCCCATTTGTGCGTGTCGCATAAACGGTGTAAGAACCATTCAGTTTTGTTGCTGAGATAGCATACTCAATGCGTCCAGAACCTGTTGGTACCAATCCTGCACCAGTTCCTGATTTGTCAGCCCATGTAGAACCACCATCATTTGAAACCCAAGTTTTGTTCGAACCAATTGCAGCGACTAAAACTTGACCGTCTTTAGAAACTTGAATCGTGTTACACACACCTGAGCCAACGGTTACAGAAGTTACTGCAGCATCACCCATTTTCCATTTCTTCAAACCTGTCGTTGTGGCCATCCAAACATAGTTATCTGTGGTCACATCTGAACATCCAATTTCTGTTGAATTTGTAGTTCCCGGAATTTTATCCCAGGTCACTCCTTTATCTGTAGAATACCAAACACCATTACCATCCCAACCTTCTTGGTTAGAACCTGTAGCAACGAACAAAACCCCGTCAGGAGTCATACACATGCTTGAAATATAAGGTGATGCACCTGCAGCAATGTACGAATCAACGCGTGCCCAAGTATCTGCGCGGTTGGTTGTTTTGAAGAGACCTCCAGAAACACCACCTGCGAATACAAGGTTACGGTCGGAACGATCCACTTGAATGGCACGCGTACGACCACCAATGTTGTCTGGACCTTGCTCAATGAACGAAATGTTCTTGTTGCGCGGTGCTTTCAGCACTTGCTTCATGATCATCTCAAGCTTCTCAGGAGCAATACGCTCACCAGTCGCTTCGTCGATGTAACGAGCTTCCATCCATTTTTTGGCATCTTCTGCCGACTTAGCCTCTAATGAAGGAAGACCTTTTTTGGCATAGTCACCTTCGTTATTAAAGATTTTCCAAGGAGATACAGCAACGATTGCAACGAATGCAACTGCGCTTACTGATCCGATTATTATGTTATTGCGTTTCATAGTTCAGCTATAAAATCATAAAAATTAGAAATGCGAGCACCAAATTAACAAATATTAATGAATAAATGTTTCAAATGTTTCGCACTTTTTTGAGTGACAAAAATAAGGTATGCTTTGTAAGAAGTCAAATGACAACAATTATTATTTTCAAATGACCTCATTTAATTTTTTAAAAGAGGTGTTTTTCAGCATGATACGACGATCGAACAAGAGGCCCGCTCTCTACATACCGAAATCCCATTTCTATTCCGAGCAAGCGGTATTTTTCGAACCTTTCTGGGGTAACAAATTCAGCAATAGGCAAGTGCTTTGGAGTGGGCTGAAGGTATTGTCCCAAGGTGAGGATATCGACTTGAACACTTCTCAAATCTTCCATGGTCTCTATGATCTCTTCATCCGTTTCCCCCAGACCGAGCATGATGCCAGACTTGGTGCGCATACCGCCTTTTTTGAGTCGGAAAAGTACCTCCAAACTGCGGTCGTATTTTGCTTGAATACGCACTTGTTTTGTGAGGCGACGAACTGTTTCAAGGTTGTGTGAAACAATTTCTGGTGCCACGTCGATTATGGCTTGTAAATTATCCCAATTTCCCGCAAAATCAGGAATCAAGGTTTCCAATGTTGTCCCGGGTGATTGGTTGCGGATGGCACGAACGGTTTGCGCCCAAATGGTTGAACCTCCATCCTTCAAATCATCGCGGTCAACGGAAGTAATGACGGCATGTTTTACACGCATGGTCTTCACACTATTGGCAACACGACCGGGCTCAAACGGATCTGCCTCCTCTGGTTTTCCGGTACTAACAGCACAAAACCCACAAGAGCGCGTACAAATATTTCCGAGGATCATGAACGTTGCGGTTCCTTCCCCCCAGCATTCCCCCATGTTTGGGCAATTGCCGCTTTCACAGATGGTGTGTAATTTGTGTTCGTCAACCAAAGCACGCACCATGCGGTAGTTTTCCCCTGTTGGAAGTTTAACACGCAACCATTTCGGTTTTTTTATCCTGATCTCCGAGTTGTCTTTTTGGATAGATTCACTCATTTTCTTCTGTTTATTGCTTCTTCATCCTATAGAACCATTGTCATGAATAGTTGTTCGCAATGTCTTGCGGTCTGCGAAAAGCCCTATCTTTGCACGGTTGAATAAAATCGAAGCACAAAAATACGATTAAAAGCACTTCTGATGGTTACTTCCAAAGTAGAATATCTCGGACAATTGCGCACTGAATGTGTACATCTAGCATCTGGAATGCGCATCATTACAGATGCCCCTGTCGACAATCACGGTAAAGGGGAGGCCTTTTCTCCGACAGACTTGGTGGCTACAGCTTATGCATCTTGCATGATTACCATTATGGGGATTTATTGTGAAGCACATGGGATAAATTTCACTCACGCTGAGGCTACTGTGGAGAAAATCATGTCTGCCTCGCCGCGCCGCATTCACCAATTGAACGTGAGTATGGACATGTCAGGAAATGGCTGGGATGAGGCAACGGCGGATAAGGTGATTCGCGCAGGTAAAGCATGTCCTGTAGCGCAAACGTTGGGTGATGGAGTACTGGTAAATTTTGAATTTAAACTTTAATTAGAATGGAACAAAGACAACGATTTGAGCGAAAGAAAGATCCTGAAGATGTCATCTATGGCGTACGATCAGTCATTGAAGCGATAGAGGCGAATAGAGAGATCAATCGAATTCTCATTCTTAAGGGAATGAAAAAAGAGTTGTTTTTGGAGCTTAAAGAGTCTTTAAAAGGAAAAGATTATCCTCTACAATTTGTGCCTACTGAAAAGTTGGATCGCATCACTGCAGGAAACCATCAAGGGGTAATCGCTTATGTTGCTCCAATCGAATATGCCAATATTGAAACGTTGATCGAGGCGAAACTGGAAAAAGGTGAAAAACCCCTTGTACTTGTTCTTGACCGAATCACCGACGTTCGAAATTTTGGTGCCATTGCCCGAACTGCAGAATGTCAAGGTGTGGATGCCATTTTGATTCCATCCAAAGGTTCTGCATTGGTAAGTGCTGACGCTGTAAAAACGTCTGCCGGGGCATTGAATCGCATTCCAGTGTGTAAAACGGATGATTTGAAAAACACCCTTTTTTATCTTCAACAATGTGGTATGCGCATCGTAGCCTGTACGGAGAAATCTAAAATTCCATTGTACGAAGTAAATCTACGTGGTCCAGTGGCAATTATCCTCGGTTCGGAAGAGAATGGAATTACCTCGGATTTGCTCAATTTATCAGACATCAAAGCACGTATCCCTTTAAGAGGAGAAATCGCTTCATTAAATGTGGGTGTTGCTGCGGGTATGATTTTGTACGAAAAGACGCGACAAGAACTTTACGGATAGCACTTTATCCTTTCAGAATCCAAGGCAACAGTGCTGGAATTTGTTTCAGTTCACGAATGCGCCACTCTTCATTTGAATCTTGAAAATGACCTTCAGGATCAAAGTGAATGGTATGCATACCGACAGCATTCGCGCCTAGAATATCCACTTCGTAATCGTCACCAATCATCACAGATTGAGAGGCCGCACAATTGGCCAGGCGCATGGCGTAGTGGAAAATGTCCTTGTCGGGTTTGTTTTTGCCAATATCTTCTGAACAGATCAATTCTTGAAAATAGGGTGCCAATCCACAGTTTTCGATTTTAATTGTTTGTACTTCCCGAAATCCATTGGTGATCATGTGCAGTTGATAGCCCTCCTTCTTTAATTCTTGAACGGTTTCCAAGGCATTCGGAAACATCGCCGTTTGGATAGGGGACAATTCAACATAGCCGTCGGAAAGACGTTCAATGATTGTTTCGTCGTGAATGCCAAAACTGGCCAATGCTTTTCTGAAACGATCGCTCCGCAGCACCTCTTTCGTCATTTTTCCTTCCCCATAGAGTTTCCAAAGCACCGTATTGTGTTCCTTGTATTCGGTGTGGAAGGTATGGAAGTCTTTGATGTCCAAATGCAACTTAAGTTCATGGAAGAGTATATGAAGGGCAATCTCTGAATTTTTCTCAAAATCCCATAGGGTGCGGTCGAGGTCAAAAAAGAGGTGAATGTTGGTCACGTTTTAAAACAATAGGTATGCAATGCTCGTCATGATGAGCGAATTTATGCCCATTCCGATAATGATAAGAGGGAAAGTTTTGTGCAATTTTCCATAGAATTTGGCAACAACGATGCTGCCAATAGGAACTGACAAAAAGAATGGAGCCCAAAAACAAATGCCGTATATTCCAAGCTTGTGTTTGATGCGAATGATGAACTTATTGGTTTTGGAAAACCTCTTTTTTACTGGAATGTCCAATCCCTTACGTTCCAATTCTTCGTGTTTTTTCACTTTTCTTTCGTGTGACATTTTGATGACCAATTCACTTGAAAAATAAAAAATGGCTGCGCCAAACGTTCCTCCTGCAAAGGCAGCGAGAAAGGTCTCCCAAAAAGGTAGCCCCATGCCATTTCCGGCAAATGGTGCAAACATGAACTTTACGGTTGCAGTAAAAAAGACGGTCAACAGGGATCCCCAAGCCATATTGATTAATATTTTTCTCCGTAAGCCAAATCACCTGCGTCTCC
The DNA here is from genome assembly GCA_039798485.1 of Bacteroidota bacterium. Lineage (GTDB taxonomy): Bacteria > Bacteroidota > Bacteroidia > Flavobacteriales_D > Crocinitomicaceae > M0103. Next base: position 444 of record JBDKGB010000192.1, on the reverse strand, counting down.
TAATCCCGGAACAATATAGGACTGTGCGGTAAGCTCAGCATCGATGGCACCAACCCAGATATCTGTCGTGTCAGGTAAATTTTTTCGCACATATTCCAAGGCATCAGGTGTTGCTATGGCTGAAACGATGATGACACGTTTTGGTTTACCTTGTTTTAAGAGTGCCTTGTACACGGCAACCATCGAACTACCTGTCGCCAACATAGGATCGCTAATGATGAGTGTTCTATTGGCTAAGTTCGGTGAAGCAAGGTACTCGACATAAATGTCAAAATCTTCGGCTGTAGTATGCTTTCTATACGCCGAAATGAAAGCGCTTTCTGCACCATCAAAATAATTCAAAAGTCCTTGATGCATGGCAAGTCCTGCTCTTAAGATGGTTGCAAGAACAGGTTGCTCTTGAATCAAAGCTGTTTTTGCAATGCCGAGTGGTGTTTCACCATC
>JBDKGB010000191.1:0-5493 GCA_039798485.1 Bacteroidota bacterium | reverse complement strand
ATCCCACTGATCTCTATCGTTTTCTCGTGCAACCTGAATTATTTGTATTGAACTGCTTTATAAATCGGCATTAAAACCGTATTTTTAGCGTCAAATTTAGGAATAAATCACCAAAAGGACTGAGAGAAATTCGAAAATGCAAATCATCACCCTGACATCGGATATGGGATTAAAAGACCACTATGTGGCATCCATGAAAGGAACAATACTCCGTTTGGCTCCAGATGCGCGCATTATTGATGTTTCACATGACATTCGTCCCTTTAATGTCGCAGAAGCGGCCTATCAACTTTCGTGTTGTTATGCTGACTTTCCTGCCGGAACAGTGCATGTTGTGGGAGTCGATAGTGAACCAATGATCAATTTTGGTGGAACCGATGGTGCATTTCCATCGATCATGGTCTTTGCTGGTCAATATTTCATTTCCAGCGACAATGGTTTCTTCGGTACCTTTTTAAAAGACGAGCAACCCGAAGCGTTTTACCGCATCGACGATGTTTTATCCAATCCGAATTTGTTTAAATTTCCTACCAAGAGCATGCTGATCCCAGCTGCTTGCAGACTTTTAAACGGTGAGAAAATAGAAGATTTTTGTTCGCCACAGGAATCCTTCAAACGCGCATTTTCACAAACAGCTGTCATCGAGCAAAACCTGATCAAAGGAAACGTTTGCCACATCGACAACTTCGGAAACCTCATTACAAACGTGAACAAAGAACTGTTTGAACGATTTGGCAAAAATGAACCCTTCACCATCTATTGGCGAAACAAAGATTACTACATCGATGAAATTTCATCAGCATACAACTCCGTCCCAAATGGTGAAAAGGTAGCCATATTCAACCACAACGGACTCTTGGAAATCGCCATTAACCGCGGAGCAAATTCAACAAGTGGTGGCGCTGAACGACTTTTCGGAATGCGCATAGGCGATGTGATTCGCATTGAATTCACACCTCGAGGTTCTCGTTCAACCATTGAATCGTTATTCTAAGATGCTTACTCGAATCGTAAAATTGCACTTTGCACCGCAACATGTGGATGATTTTTTACGCTACTTTGACACCATCAATCAGGCAGTAAATTCATTTCCTGGTTGTCGTGGGATGAAATTGCTACACGATAAAAGTAATCCCTGCATTGTCTTTACCTATAGCATTTGGGAATCGGACGCAGCACTTGAAGCCTATCGTACATCCCCTGTTTTTCAAGAAATTTGGCCAAAAATAAAACGTTGGTTTGACCAGAAAGCCGAAGCTTGGTCAGTAAATACCTACTTTGATGGCTTCGAAACTATTCGTTGAAAATATAAGGTCTTGAATATAATGTGAAAAAAAGTGCAACTAATTCAAATATAAACATACCTTTACCGAAATATCAATTCAATAGTATAATGAACAAAGGAACAGTTAAGTTCTTTAATGAAACAAAAGGATTTGGTTTCATTATCGACGAAGAATCAAAAAAAGAGTATTTTGTCCACGTTTCTGGCCTTACAGACAAGATCAAGGAAAATGATGAAGTAGAGTTCGAACTCGAAGAAGGACGCAAAGGATTGAATGCCGTTAAAGTGAAGTTAGCATAACGACTATATATCGCATCAATTTGAAAAAGCCTCGACAATCGTCGGGGCTTTTTCTTTTCTCTATAGATTTCAAGACATCAAGATTTTAAGACAAAAAGACAAGAGACATTTGGATTTTAAGATGAAAAGACTTGATCGTATTTCGATGGCTATGACCACAATGTAACTCGCAACTCATAACTTGTAACTCGCAATTCATAACACCTCCCCCTTCATTCTTCATTTTTAATTTTTCATTTTTAACTTTTCATTCTTCACGAATTATACACAAGTGTTGGCTGATATTTCAAACTTCAAGCCCTGCAATCGTTTCAAAAGGAAAGCTTACTTTTGATGTTGTAAATTGGGGCAAACGAATGGTTCCCATTCACAGAACTTTTGATATGAACGATTTGACAAAAATTATCCTGTGTGTGCTGCTTCTTGTAAGCGTGATTTCGCTCTGGAAAATATTCACAAAAGCGGGACGGAATGGTTGGGAGGCCATCATTTCCCCGTACAACTTTATGGTCTTGTCAAAAATTGTTGGCAAACCAATGTGGTGGGGATTGCTCATTCTAATTCCAGGATTCAATGTCGTATTGCATTGTTGGTTTCTCAATCGTTTAGGCAAAGCCTTCGACCAAAAATGGTACTTCTCACTTGGACTGGTCTTCCTTCCTTTCATTTTTCTTCCGCTTCTGGCTTTCGGTAAAAAAGAATACATCGGTGCAGAAAACGTTACTGAAGGCCCCTTGTTTGCTTTGTACAACAAGGAGTTGAATGGATTCTTAAGTTCGATCATCGGCTATATCTTTATCCTAATTTTCTTGCTTGCATCCGGATTGATTCACTGGATTTTCCCAAACAACAAGTACATGTATGCCAACTTGCTCGAAGGTAGCGAATCGAGTTTGATTCCATTTTTCGATATTTCTCCTTTTATTTTCATGATCCTTATTCCGGCCATTACCATGCGGATGATCGCTGAGGAACGCAGACTTGGTACCATTGAACTCTTGTTTACACGACCAATTACTGACTTCAACATCATTGCTTCAAAGTACCTTGCGGGAATCACACTCGTATTTATCGCACTCATACCGACCGTTATCTTCTACATTTCGATGCACTTCTTAGGGAACCCTGTTGGCATACTCGACGATGGCGCCACAATAACTTCATACATCGGCTTACTACTCCTTGGGGCAGTATTTGTCGCTATCGGCATTTTTGCATCTGCCTTAACGAGCAATCAAATCGTCGCGTTCATCATTGCGGTTTTCCTTTGCTTTATTTTTTACTGGGGATTCTGGCTGCTGGGTTCGTTCGCGCTACTTGGCAAGTTTGACTCTGTTCTTCAGTACATCAGTTTGACCTATCACTACGACGCCATCATGAAAGGTGTCATCGACACAAGTGATCTTGTCTATTTCGGATCAGTGATTGGATTATTCATTTTTGCCGCACTCACGGTAGTTAAAACTTTCAAAAGCTAAGACCATGGCAGAACGCAAGAAACTATCAAAAGGCATCTACAACTGGGTATTTTTCTCCGTTGTCATCGTCTCTCTCGTATTCGTAAATATCATCGGGTCAATCCTCTACAAACGCATTGACATGACCGAAGACCAGCGTTTTTCGTTGGCGCAGGGAACGATAAAATTTCTATCCAACGAAGAAACCTTCAATAACCGTTTGAGCATCAAAATTTATCTCGATGGAAATCTTCCTGCAGAGTTGAAAAGTTTTAGAAATGCCATTGAGGACAAACTTCAAGAGTTCAAACAATACGCTGGGAACAGAATCGAATACCAATTCATTGATCCAAACGTAGGTTCAGAAGGCGAAAAACAAGCGTTGTTTGAATCACTTTATGACCGTGGCAAAGGCATCATTCCAATGGATGTTGTGTATATGAAAGATGGTGCACAAAATCAGTTGTTGCTTTGGCCTGGAGCTGTCGTAGATTATGGTGGTGTAACGGTAAGTACCATTCAATTCTTGCCTGGGACGAGTGCTGGAAAACCGTATTATCTGGATGACATTACTGAAATGATTGACAATTCAGTAAAAAATCTAGAATACATCTTGGTGAGCTCCATGCGCAGATCCATACAACAAGAACGCCCTCGTGTTGCCTTTTTGCAGGGACATGGAGAACTTTCGTTTGCCGAAACTCAACGCGCACGTGCACTCATATCACCTTACTACAACATTGCGGACATCACGCTAAATGACTCATTGGCCGCACTTGACGATATCGATGGTTTGGTCATCGCTAGACCACGAACACGCTTTAGCGACAAAGACTTGTACTTAATTGATCAATTTGTCATGCGCGGAGGTCGTTTGATGTGTTTCCTTGACCCATTGCACATTGATGAGGATACATTGAATCGAAAAGGTGCTACTCACACCACCCGAAATACAACAGGGCTCGAAAACATGCTCTACGATTACGGTTTAAAAATCAACGACAATTACGTGATTGACGCGAATTGTGCTCCGAAGGCTGTACCCTATGCAAAACAATCGCTGATACCTTGGTTCTTCCATGTGTTGGCAACTCCAACGAAACACCCGATTGCACGAAACCTTGAACCCGTTTCATTGAAATACGCCAGTGAAATTCAATTTATCCCGAATAAAAATTTATTGCTGACGCCGATCTTGAGTTCTTCGACAAATTCAAATGTGACCGGACTTGCGCCCTTGGTAGCCCTATCCATGCCGATGAGTTATGGCAAGAATCCTCAACTGGCAACTGACCCAACAGACACACTCAATCAGCGCTGTCTAGCCGGTCTTGCAGAGGGAAGATTTGAATCTCATTTCAGAACGCGCATTGTTGAAGAATATGTCAACAATAAAAACGCCCGTAAATACCTAGCAAAAAGCACCACAGAAGGAAAGGTATTCGTCATCGGAAATGGACGCTTCATTCGAAATTCTTACGATTCAATGCCTGCACGAAATGGTCAAGGGTACATGTATCGTCCAACAACATTCAATGACCTCCGCATGGATCGTGAACTCGCAGAGGTGAACATCCCCGTTTATTTTGGCAATCAAGAATTTTTTCAAAACATGATGGACTACCTCATGGGAGATAACTCCGTGCTTGATGTCCGCAGCCGTCAAATTGACGTTCATGCCATGGACAAAGATAAGGTGATCAATGACGGAACATTCTATAAGATCATGAATGTTCTGCTCCCAATTTTACTCATTTTACTTTTTGCGTTGTTGATGAATTACATCCGCAAGCGCAAGTACACACAACATTAAGTTCCCATGAAAAAAATAGTTGTTCTACTGTCCGCAGTTGTTGTTCTCGTTGGCCTTGGTTGGTTTGCGATGCGCGCCATGGACTCTAAAGGTCATTCGACAACAGAGTTGATTGATTTTGCTGTTTCGGACACCACTACTATTGACAAAATCATCATTACCGACCCACAAGGAAGAGTTATGGAAGCCATTAAAAATGGTGAAGAGTGGACGGATAAAGATGGTGGTTGCATTTCACAACCAAATATTTCATTTATCCTAGATGCCATCAAAAATATTGAATGGAAAGGATATCTTCCAGAAAACTCACAAAAACAGATTACTAACCTGATGGCTAGTCAACACACCAAGGTGGAGATTTTTCAGGAGGGTGAATGGGTAAAAACATGGTACATAGGTCCCCCAGCCCAAGACCACTATGGTCAAATCATGTTGGTTGAATCACCAGATGCAGGAAAAAGTGACCTACCTGTCATTATGAAAATCAAAGGATTTAATGGCATCATCGAGCCTCGATTTTTCGCTGACCCAAGAAAATGGATGTGTACTGAAATTTTCGCGGTGCGCATGGACAAAATACGCAAAGTCGAGGTGCGTTTTTACGACGTGCCACAACGTAGTTTTAGTGTCACGAAAAA
>JBDKGB010000190.1:0-5035 GCA_039798485.1 Bacteroidota bacterium | reverse complement strand
GTTAGGGATTTGAGTGGCAAATGAAGGAAATGTTAAGCCTGGATTAAGAACCAAGTTGGTCATGAATTCAAAGTGGATTTCCACGTTTTCAAGGGAATTGGCGTTTGTTGCGAATCACTTGGATGTTCAATGGAATAAAGGTTTTGGAATAATTCAACACATACAAACACCCTCGGGCCCGACTTTTTTGATTGTTGAGAATGGTTCCTTTGAATCAAAAACACCGCAAAAAAAGTGCGAAGTAAAGTGAATTTATGATTCTCATCCTTTTCCGAGAATGGTTAGGTCATAAAAAAAGGCTCCCATTGGGAGCCTTTTCCATCCATATTTGGATTGTTTATTTTTTCACAAAACGTTTTGTCACGGCGTATTCATCCGAAACGATTCTGATTTGATACATACCTTGCGCCAAGTTAGCGGTATTCATTTTCATAGTAGCACCTTGGATTGCTGGCACCACTTGAAGTACTTTTCCACTAAGGTCTAAGATTTCAATAGTATTCACTGTGGCATCTGTGTTTTTCAAATCAACGAACAATTCATTGTCTGTTGGATTTGGATATACGCTGATAGCCTCCAATGGATTCTCATTTAGTCCGCTTGATGCTGTAATGTTGATCATGTAATCTTCCACTTCCCCGTAAGTACTTTGTCCACATGGGTCAATTGCACCATCTGTAGAGAAAGAGATACGAACGCGCATTCTCACGTTTCCAGTAACAGCACTTGTAGGTACTGTAAAATTGAACACGTTTGACCATCCTGCAGCAACTAAAACATAAGCTACTTGCTCTCCTGGATCACTGAAGCTATTATTGTTGTTGAAATCAATCCAACCAGCAACTTCATCATCTGTGTATGCTTGTGCGGTTTGACCAACAATACCTGGTAAAATAGTGATGTCATACGCTGTTCCTTTTGAAAGGGTAGTGGAGATGTTTGTGTAGTCTGCGTATCCACCAGCTGAACATGAACTTGTATTGTTAATGGTATTTAAGGTAACGGTATTGATGTACTCATCGCATGTTGCAGATGAACCTGCACAAGGACCAGTCATTGCCGCAACGATGATGTAATTGTTTTTGATTTCACTGTCAGAACCTTGTGCATTTGTAGCAGTCAAGGTTACGGTGTATTGTCCAACAGTATTGAATGTAATTTGTGGACTTTGGCTCGTCGCACTTGTTCCACCTGCATACGCCCAACCTGTAGCGGGAGCAACCGTCCATGCCCATGATGTTGGGACATTTGTAGATAGGTCTGTGAATGAAACAGTCGTTCCTGGAGAAACGTTTGTTTGATTTGCTACGAAATTTGCCACCGGTGGAGCAGGAACAACCACTGAACATGGATCAGAAGATCCAGCCAATTGAAGTACACCTGAATTTGTCGGGTCAAGCCAAGGTTTTAACTGCACATTGTTCGCTGTACCGTTGCTTGTCCAGTGGAAAGCTACTTTCCCATAGGAATCAGGAGCGGTTTGTGAGGTACAATAAGAGCCTCCACCTGTCAAGGTTCCAATGACATATCCTTGAGAACTATTGAATAACGGAGAACCTGAGGAACCACCTTCTGTCACACCGTATCCATTTGAGTTAGATGTCCAAGTAATTCTCCAGTGTGAACCTGTCGCCGTTCCCCATTGTGTACTTACAGTATTTCCAGAGAACGTGGAGATTTTTTTGATGTCACCTGCTGGATGGTGAATTCCAACTCCACCGGTAGTTGCGGCAGGATTCGCATTCCAACCATTCCAATAAGCGTTAAAAGCAGCTGATTTTAATTGGGTAATCACAGAAGCTTCATTCGATGCGGTTCCCATTTTTACTAATAAGAAATCCGATCCTGAATTTCCGCCGCCATCGTTTGCATCCGCAATGCGCAAACAGCCGGTGATAAAGTGACTTGCTAAGGTTCCAACAGCCGTTGGATTCGTACACGTTGGTGCTTCATAGCCAAAATAGAATTTCCATTGTGTCATGTTTGCGGTTGTAGCGCTTACACCACAATGTAATGCTGTTAAGAAATAAGGTTTGCAGTCTGCCGCGGTGTTGTTAATAAGTGTTCCTGAACACCAACCTGCTTGTGCTCCTTCTACTACGTAAAGTCTCGCAACTCCACGTTTTTGATTTTGCCATGCGTCACCAACTGGAGAACAATTGACGTTTACTTCACAGGCGTCTGATTCATTGATTTTTTGTGCACTTGGATTCCCAGTAGAACGGTAGTTGTACATGATGCGATCGATGTAGATCTCAGATGGAGTCGTGTATTTCGGCTCTGTTAAGGTCAACATGATTTTATCTCCAAAACACAAGGCAGCATTTTGACGGAAATGATCTTGAACATCTGCAGCGGTCATCAAAGGATGAACATCTTGTCCTTTCATGTTCTGAATGCGTAGGGTAGAAGCCCCATACAATTTAAACGTTTCAAACAAGAAACTGATTGCTTCTGCGTTTGGCGCATGGACAATTAACTGCCATTGGCGATCACCGTTGGAAAGGGTCGTCCAGAGTCCACTGTTTTCTGTTGTGACGTTCATTAAACGCGCAACAGCAATGCGGTAAAGCAATCCTTGCTTGTCTCTCAAGGCATCTTCCTCGGCAAGTTGAGCACGGTCTGGCGCTTCTACTGCTCGCACGGGAACATTTTTGGAGATCTCAAATTTGTTGATTGTCGACATGTAGGATTGTCCGAACAGATTCGAACTCACCATAAACGCCAACAATAACGTTGATAGTACTAATTTTTTCATGGTTTAATAGTTTGTTGTAATTTCACCCCAAAAATAGAACTTTTTCTTAATTTTCAAAGGTATGTTGCGTGTTTGTTTAGTAGAAGATGAACAAAGTTTGATTGAATTGATTACCCTCAATTTAGAAATGGAGGGCTATCATGTTCAGTGTTTTACCGATGGACAAACAGCACTCGAAGCATTCGAAAAACCATTTCATTTTGACTTAATTATCCTCGATGTTATGTTGCCGCACGTGAATGGTTTTGACCTCTGCCGAGAAATTCGCAAGCACGATGCGACACCCATTTTGTTTTTGTCGGCCAAAGGCACTACCGCAGATCGCGTGGCTGGATTAAAATTGGGTGCCAATGATTACTTGACAAAGCCATTTGACTTAGAAGAATTGTTATTAAAAATTCAAATTCTCACGCAAGGACTCATCAGCACAGAGCTACAGAAATCGATGAAAATTGGTCGTCTCACGGTGGATTTTACCACCTTCAATGTTTCGAATGAGCAAGGACAAAACATCCATGAATTTTCGAAACGCGAAATTCAATTATTGGAATTATTTCATGAAAAGGAGGGGAAAGTGGTATCGCGCGACGAAATCCTTGATCGCGTATGGGGTGCAGATCAATTCCCAACTTCGCGCACGATTGACAATTACATTTTAGCTTTTCGAAAATTGTTTGAAGTGGATCCTAAAAACCCAAAACACTTCTTTTCCATTCGAGGAGTGGGATACAAGTTTCTTTCTTAGTGCTCAACAGCACCAAGCTCTTCCGGATTGTGCTTGTGCTTAAAGAGCAAAGCAAACAAAACTGCTACCGCTAAGCAATATCCAGCGAAGGTAATCCAAGTGAAATGCCAGTTGGTAGATCCGTCAGCGTTTGTGAAGTATTGATCAATGATCCAGCTGCTAACGATGGTCCCAAAGTAAGCGCCGAATCCATTGGTCATCATGATGAACAATCCTTGTGCGCTTGAACGCATGCTGGAATCCGTCGTTGTTTCGATGTACATGGAGCCAGAAATCAAGAAGAAATCGAAGGCCATCCCGTAAACGATGCAAGACAAGACAATGAATATGCTGCCCATTGGCACCATTCCGAAGGCGAAAAATCCATAACGTAGTACCCAGGCGAATAGGGCAAAAAGCATCACGTTTTTCATTCCGAAACGCTTCAAGAAGAAGGGAATCGTTAAGATGAATACGGTTTCAGAAACTTGAGAAATAGAATAGATAATCGTCGAATATTTCTCTACCACAGAGCCTTTTTCAAAGCCACTTAAAAAGGCATCGCCGTACATATTGGACAACTGCAATGCTGCTCCAAGTAACATCGAGAATAAGAAGAACAGCGCCATTTGATAGTTGCCAAATAAGCGGAATGCATCGAGTCCGAGTTGTGATGCCAGTGATTTTTTCTCGCTATTTTTCCCCTGAGGGGTACAAGCGGGTAGGGTAAAGGCGTACAAGCCAAGTAAAATAGCAATGGTTCCTGCGATGACAAATTGCATGGAATTATCTTTGCTTCCAGACAGATTCGTAATCCACATCGCTGCGATGAATCCAACGGTTCCCCACACACGGATGGACGGAAAGTCCTTCACCACATTGCCATTAAACATGTTTAATATGCGGTAGGAAACGGAATTCGAAAGGGAAATGGTGGGCATGTAACAAATCATCCCGGCGAAAATCACCCAATACAACACGTCGTATTCAGGCATATGAGCAAAGAAAGGAACGTTTTCTTGAACAAAGGTCAAATTGGGAATGAGCAACAAAATGCTTCCGTAACAAATGTGCAATAAGCCATACAGTCGTTCGGCGCGCATCCATTTATCCGCAATGATTCCAATAATCGAAGGCATTAAAATAGAAGATAAGGCAAGGGTAGAGAAAATGGCTCCGAATTGACCGAAGGTCCAACCTTTACCCACTGTGCAATATGTTCCAATCGTGGTTAACCAAGCACCCCACACGAAGAACTGTAAAAAGCTCATGGTGGTGAGTTTGAATTTCATCGCACCAAGCGATGTACTAACTGCGTCTGTTGATTTCATCGCGTATTTTTGAGGCTAATTCGTAATCTTCATTGTCAATCGCCTCAATCAGTTGCTGGGATAAATCCTCTGAACTGACATCTTTCCACTCGTTACCGTCGGTTGTTGTTGCCGAAACTTGGTCGTCGTCATCGTCAAAGTCGAATGAATCCGTGCTATCGTTTTCTGCACCACCAACTTCATCCAGAATTTGTCCAAGGGTGAAAATAGGTGCATTGAAAC
>JBDKGB010000189.1:0-4424 GCA_039798485.1 Bacteroidota bacterium | reverse complement strand
GATGTCGTGGTGCGCATGCCTACTGGAGCGGGAACTGCCGCAGGACCATTCCATTCACAAAGCAATGAAGCGTGGTTTTTTCATACGCCAGGATTGAAAATTGTCTATCCTTCAACGCCATACGATGCGAAAGGCTTAATGAATGCCGCGATTGAAGACCCAAATCCAGTAATGGTATTTGAACATAAGTACTTGTACCGTAGCCTCAAGGAAGAAATTCCGAACGACTATTACACGGTAGAAATTGGTAAAGCCCGAACGGTAAAAGAGGGAAGTGAACTCACAATCATCACCTATGGATTGGGCGTGCATTGGGCCACAGAAGCAACGCAAGAATTGGGCATTTCTGCGGAAATCATTGATCTGAGAACTTTGTTGCCGCTCGATACTGAAGCCATTTATGCGGCTGTGCGCAAAACAGGTAAAGTACTTGTGCTCCACGAAGATTGCATGACAGGTGGAATTGGAGGTGAGCTTGTGGCCTTGATCAACGAACAGTGTTTCACGGATTTGGATGCACCTGTAAAACGAGTAGCGTCACTGGATACGCCAGTGCCTTTTGCAGTGCCTTTGGAAAATCAATTCCTACCGAAAGAGCGCTTGATGGCTGCATTGGAAGAGCTAAGAAATTACTAGACACAAAAAAACCGGTCATTGCTGATCGGTTTTTTGTTTAATGCATAGTCGATTAATCGACAATTCTTTCGTAACCAGGGTATTTTTTGATGTCAAAGACAAATTTGGAATCTTCAACGGTTGGGTTGGATTGAAACTTCGTGATCGTATAGGTCATCGTCGTTCCATCTTTCGTTTTCATCACCGCTTTCTTCAGCTCATTTGTTGCTTTCGAAATGTACAATGTGATTGTGTGATAATCTACTTTAGCAGGATTTTTAGGGTAAAGGCTAATGACGTGAACCGATTCGTTGTTCAATTTGTCTTCACGCTCGTACTTGTTTTTGAATCCTGTTTCCCAAATGGTCATCAACTCTTTTGGGTTCATTGACTCTTCATCTTTTTCGTTGGCGTCAGTTTCGTACACCATTTTTTCTTCTTTGATGATGGTCCACGTTTTAATGCCATTCGAAATGATGGTGTTGTCACCATAAGACGCGTAGAATTTCTCGCCTTTTACCCAACCTTTACCGGTTTCACTTTCATTCGTTCCGTTGTCGGCATTTTTAATGCTGGCAGAAAATTCAATGTAGAAAGATTTTTGGGCTTTCATCTTGGCAGAAAGCTTATCAAGAATACCTTGTGACTTCGCATCTTGCGCAAAGGCAGATGTTCCAAGGGTAAAAAGTGTCGCAAATAAAAGGATCGCTCGCATCGTATAAAATTTCGGCGCAAATATCAGAAATTATGCCAAATAAAACGGTGTTCTTTTTGATTATTCATGTTTCAGGGTGTCATTCAGTGTTTTTGGGTCAATGTCATGCGCGCCGTCGAATGAAATTGTGGTAAATCCTTGTTGTTCAAAAAACACGAGTGCTTCGTGTCGGTCATCCCCCGAAAAATAAGGGTCTTTTGTTCCTACAACAAAGGTTCCTGTATTCTCCTTGACGTTTATTTCTTGTTCAAGATTCAGGTCGGGTGGAAAAACACTCGCCCACATGATGAGTTGGTCAGCTCGAGTGTCACCCTTATAATACCAACGTGCGGCCGTCGCGCCTCCTTGTGAAAATCCAAGAATGACTTTGCGAAGATTATTGCCACTGATGTCAATCCGGCGATCCAACTCATTCAACCAATGAATATTATCCGCAATGTCCACCTCTCTGGCTTCCTTAGTCATCCATGAGGCGCCAACCCGACCAGTGGTTCCGTTCAGGTAAAATCGATGCATCCCTTCAGGGGCGACCACGAAATAACCTTCCCCAAGATTGGTGAATTTTCGGATAAAATATTCAGCCAATTGCCCATAGCCATGGAGCACATAGAGCAATGTGTGCGCCGTTGAAATGTCGCCTAATGTGGCATAGCGAAATGTTTTTTCAGACTTAAATTCTTCGAGCATAGAAGCAGATTATTTCGTCAAAGTTATACATTTGCATGTGCGAAAACTGATGCCATCTGTTTTGTTTCTAGTGCTAATCATTCAATTGATTGGTTTTACGGCCTATTTTGAAGTGTCGCACTACCTCATTCGCAAAGAGGTGAAGTCCATCATTAAACAAGGTGTTCCAGAAGAAAATCGTGTCATTTTCACCTTCACCTCAGCTCAAATGAATTCGCTTCAATGGGTAAAGAAGAATGAATTCCGCCTTGGGAAAAGAATGTACGACGTCATTGAAACCAAAACGTTAGCGAACGGAACGACTGAGTTGCAATGTATTTCGGATATTCAAGAAGAACGTTTGTTTGCGAATTTGTCTTTTTCGGTAGGTCGAAATATGGGCGACGATCAGCATTCGACACCTTACACGACCTTGTTCAAAATCATCCAGACGCCAGCACTTTTAAATAAACAACCTGCGATTGTGGAAGTAGTGCAGATTGCGCAAAATTTAGTTCAATATTTCACCTATACAGCTCCTGTTTCTGAGGAGTTTAGACGCTCTATGGAGCAACCCCCGTGTACGTTTTGTTAAAATCCGCAAGCCCGACGAACAGGGCTTAATCGTATTATTTTTTTATCAAAATGTATAATCATGAACAAGATTTTAATGATCATTTCTTGTCTGTGCTTTATGTTGTCTGCACAGGCACAAACGGTTGAAGTTTTCGACCAACAAACACTGCAACCGATTGAGGGGGTAAGTGTCATTTCTCAATTAACGAACAAAGTGTTAGGTACCACGGATGCTGAAGGGAAAATTACCATAAGCGTTTCTGGAAGTGATAAAATTGGATTCACACATCCAAACTACAACCCTACGGTATTGCCTTATGCAGATTTAAATTTAAAATCAACTGACTTTAAGGTGTACTTAACCATCAATTCACAATCACTTGAAGAGGTAATCGCTTCGGCGAGCAAATTTGAGGAGAAGCGAAAGGATGTTGCCCAAAAGGTACAGGTAATCCGCGCCAATGAGTTGCAAAATATGAATCAATCAACTTCGGCTGATGTGCTCGCCAATTCAGGCAACGTTATGGTTCAAAAGAGTCAGCTTGGTGGTGGTAGTCCAATCATTCGTGGATTCGAAACAAATAAAGTACTGATTGTGGTGGATGGAATCCGCATGAACAATGCCATCTATCGCGGAGGTCACCTTCAAAATGTAATCACCCTCGACAATGCCATTATGGATCGCGTAGAAATAGTCTACGGTCCTGGTTCAGTTGTGTATGGTTCTGATGCGTTGGGAGGGGTGATGTCTTTCACAACGAAAAATCCTTTGCTTTCTACCAATGGAAAAGTCAATGTAAATGCAGGTGCCTATGCGCGCTATATGTCTGCAGTCTCTGGATATCAAGCACATGCAGATGTTTCTGTCGGTGGTAAGCGTTTCGGTTCATTGACATCCTTTACTTACTCAAACTTCGGTGATTTACGCCAAGGTGCGCACCGTGACCCATCTGTAGGGAATTTTGGTGCCCGTCCATGGTATGTGCAGCGTGTCGATGGCAAGGATTCAGTCTTTGTAAACAAAGACACGAATGTGCAAGTTGGTTCTGGCTACACGCAATATGACATCCTTCAAAAATTCTTGTTCCAGCAAAATCAGTTTGTCAAGCATACGTTAAACTTCCAATATTCAACATCTGGTAATGTTCCTCGTTACGACCGTTTGGTTCAAGTATCGGGAGGATTGCCGAAGTATGCAGAATGGAACTATGGTCCTCAGCAGCGCTTGTTGGGGTCTTACACACTTGAATTGACCAAGAAAAATGTACTCTATGATCGAGCGCGTTTGATCTTGGGCTATCAAAAAATCCAAGAAAGCCGAATCGACCGAAAATTCAATAAAACAGGACAAAACAACCGTATCGAAGATTTGAACATTTTGACCTTGAACTTGGATATGGCAAAAGAAATGGGTAAACATGAGGTGCGTTACGGTATCGAAGGATGGTACAACACGGTAGCTTCTTCGGCGTTTACGAAAGACATCGTGACTGGCGAAGAAACCGCCTTGGATACGCGTTACGCTTCCGGTGGTGCTACGATGGGATCACTTGCGGCGTATGTTACGCACACATGGGAAATCAATGATCGCTTGGTATTGAACGATGGATTGCGTTTTTCACATGTTGGATTGAACGCGAAATTTACAGACACAACATTCTTCAACTTCCCATTCAAAGATGCGAAACAAAAAAACGGTGCATTGACAGGAAATATTGGGTTGATCTACATGCCGAGTTCAACATGTCGCATCAATGCCTTGGTATCGACAGGATTCCGTGCGCCGAATGTAGATGATTTAAGTAAAGTATTTGAATCTACTTCAGGAAACATCAATGTACCGAATCCTGAT
>JBDKGB010000188.1:0-24955 GCA_039798485.1 Bacteroidota bacterium | reverse complement strand
GCACCATTTGGATACACACGCGCCAACAATGGAATTACGGAAGATAAATCCGAGAAGTCATCCCAATTGATGATGATTCCAGCAGCACGCGCAATCGCGATAATGTGAATGGTATGGTTGGTAGACCCTCCGGTGGCCAAAAGTCCTATGATCGCATTGACGATGGTTTTTTCGGTGACCATTCCAGCCATCGTCGCACTAAATTCTTTTCTGTGACTTAATGCCAATGCAGACTTCACTGCCTCTTCCGTCAACAAGTCACGCAAGGGTGTACCCGGATTTACGAAACTTGAACCCGGCAATTGCAAGCCCATGATTTCCATGAGCATCTGGTTGCTGTTCGCCGTACCATAGAACGTACATGTCCCAGGTGAATGGTAGGAGTCCGACTCACCTTTCAGCAATTCGGCACGACCAATTTTTCCTTCGGCGTAAGCTTGACGAATTTGTGACTTCTCGTCATTGCTGATACCAGTTGGCATCGGCCCTGCGGGAACAAAGACCGTGGGTAAATACCCAAATCGCAAGGAACCCATCATTAAACCAGGAACAATTTTATCGCAAATCCCCAAGTTGAGTACCGCATCAAACATACGGTGAGAAAGTCCAATAACACTCGACATCGCAATGACATCTCGGCTGAATAGAGACAACTCCATGCCCACCTGACCTTGCGTCACCCCATCACACATGGCAGGAACACCTCCTGCTACTTGTGCTACGGCATTGTGTGCTTGTGCGTATTCTCGTATTTTCTCAGGATATTGTTCATAGGGTTTGTGGGCCGACAACATGTCATTGTAAGCCGTTACGATTCCGATGTTTGGTACGATATCCTCAGACAATTTCGCTTTGTCATCGTGACTACATCCCGCATAGGCATGTGCTAGGTTTCCGCATTGCAGCCCAGAACGAGAGGGAACCGTGCGAAATTGTTCCTGCATGGCATCGAGGTACTCTTGACGAGTTTCCTTGCTGCGTTCAACAATGCGTTGCGTGACATCCAGAATTACTTTGTTCATATCAAGGAGCGTAAAATACGGTTAACTGACTGAATTCGCGCTGAAGATAACCCACAGGCAAACCCGATTCTTTAGATTCATTGAAAAGCGTTTCCTTTTCCAATCCAGTAATCATCAATACAGCCTGTTTGGACTGTTTCAACATGCCTTTGCTGCAAGAGATGCGTTCCGTTGGAAATTCAGGCGCCGTGGTACACAAAATTTTTGTTGCTTCGGCCCGCAGATCAACTTCTGATGCGGTATCATTGGGAAAAAGTGATGCAAAATGTCCGTCCTTGCCCATGCCCAACAGGATAAAATCGGTGCGGTCCATAAAAGGCTTGTATTCGACAGAAACGACAGATAAATTGTGTTCGGCATCTTTGTCATCCAGCACCATACCAATGAATCGTGCTTTCGAACATACATCTTGACCAAAAGCTTCACGCAAAGCGCGTTCATTATTTTTTGGGTGATCCAACGGCACATAGCGTTCATCCACCAAGCCAATCAGCACCTTGCTCCAATCGATATTCACTTTTCCTAATCGTGCATACACCGCCAAGGGGGTTGTTCCACCGGACAACAAAATATGCGCTGAACCATACGTTTGAATCGCTAAGCGAATGATATCGGCTATTGCAGTTGTTATTCCTTCCTCAAGGGAAGCGATGTCTTTAAAGGTTTTCATTGAGGTAGCGGTAAGATGTTGACCACATGTGATCGTCCTTCATGATTTGCTCCCCAGGTCCCCAAGTCCCTGCTTCGTACAATACATTTTTCTGTTTCGATGCTGCCCATCCTTCAACGATTGACTCGATCCAGATCCATGCTGCCTCCAATTCATCTTGACGCATGAACAAGGTTTGTTCACCGCGAAGTACATCCACAATCAAGCGCTCGTAGGCCTCTGGGAAGCGCTCGTTGAACGAATCCATGTAATCCAGTTTCAATGAGATTGGCTTGTAGCGGTATCCCCCTGGACCAGGCAGTTTGGTCATTTGTACCAATTCGATACGCTCTTCTGGTTGGAGACGCATGATCAATCGGTTACCCGGAATCTCTTCGTCCGAAAACACATTGTGCTTCACCGACTTGAAGTTGATGACAATCTCCGAGTAGCGCTTCGGCATGCGTTTACCTGTTCGCAAATAAAACGGTGTGCCTTTCCATCTCCAGTTGTCAATGTGAGCTTGAATCGCGACGAACGTCTCTGTGTTCGATTCGTATTCTTCGATGTCTTCCAAATAGGAATTCAACTGCTTGCCATCCACTTGACCACGTGTGTATTGACCGCGAACAGTTTCAGAAAGCACTGATTTTTTATTGAAGAGACGCAATGAATTGAGCACCTTTAGCTTTTCATTTCGTACAATGTTCGCCTCTAAGCGAGAAGGTGGTTCCATTGCAATCAAACACAAAAGCTGAAGCAAATGGTTTTGAACCATATCGAGCAAGGCGCCACTTTTATCGTAATACCCTCCTCGGTTTTCAACACCTAGACTTTCAGCAACGGTAATTTGCACATTATCGATGTGATCTGCATTCCACGCATGTTCAAAAAGGTGGTTGGCAAAGCGAAGCACCATCAGGTTCTGAACGGTCTCTTTCCCTAAGTAGTGGTCAATGCGGTAAATCTGGTTCTCGTGAAAGCAGCTGCTGATCATCGAATTGATTTCCTGGGACGATGCCAAGCTGTTTCCTAAAGGTTTTTCCAAGACCACTTTACTGGTTGAATTGACCAATCCTGCATGTTTTAAGCACGCGCAGATTGGACCAAAGGCCTCAGATGGCGTTGACAGGTAATATAGGTTTTGATGATTGGGTGTCTTTTGAAGCGATTTTTGTAAATCCTCATAGTTTACCAATTCATGTTCAGGAATACATTTTAAATGAATCCGTGAAATGAACACATCAATCACCTCAGGCTTCACAGCGTAATCTGCAGATTCTAAGATGAATTTTCTCACCTCATCCTTAAACGTTGCGTGTTTGCGGGTAGAGCGAGTAACCGGATAAATGCTAAAATCTACAGTAAGTTGATTGTCTGCGTAGCGATGAAAAAGCGCAGGATAAATTTTTCTAAAGGCCAAGTCTCCATCCCCTCCAAACACGATCACATTGAATGGTTTGATCGGTTTTACTTGCTTTTTCCCATTGGATGACTTCATAGTTGTTGCATTAGTTCAGTACAAAAATACATGCTTTATGTCAAAAATACACTAAGTATGTATGAAATTCAAATGAAGTCTCGCGAAATACCCTTAGAATCCAAAATTATCGAAGCCAGTTTTCAATAAATCATGGTATTTCTGTTCGTTGAACTTAAAGAATTGTGAGGGCTTGTGCGGCACTCCTTCTTGTCGTTCTTCCAAACTTTCAAGGATCTCCATTTTCAACATTTTACGGCGGAAATTCCGTTTATCGAGTTCAACTCCAAGTATTGCCTCATAGAGACGGTGCAATTGTGAAAGTGTAAACTTTTCTGGTAACAGATTGAATCCAATCGGCTGAACCAATAACTTTTCCTTCAGTTTTTTCAATGCACTGTCTAAAATTTCGCGGTGGTCGAAAGCCAACTCACCAATTTCTTCGATTGGAATCCATGTGGCAGCGCGTGCGAAAGAGGCTGGCTGAGGAACATAATCGTTCATTCCCACCAACGAATAGTAGCCGATGGTAATTACGCGAGCATCTGGATCTTGTCGCACTGCCTTCAACCATGCACGGTCTTGAGGCTTGCTCAAACGATCAGGATCGCCAAACGCACCTACCTGTTCCAAATAGATGTTTTCGAGTCCAGTAAGCTCATTTAAAACGCGATTCGCTGCCGTATCCAAGGGCTCATCCTCAAAGATCAAATCTCCAGGCAAGGCCTTGTACGTATCCAAACCAACAACCGTTTCGCGTTCAATCAACAAAACATTCAGCTTATTGAGGTCAAATCCAAAGATGACGCAATCGGCAGAAATGCGTGGATTTAATTCATGGTTCATTTTATCGTGCATGCACAAATTTAATGAAGTTTTTTCTATACATTCGCAAAGTGTATTTTTGACACAAAGGTCCTTAATAATTTTTTTTGTATGGTACTTATCGTTGATAGCGGTTCAACCAAGAGTGATTGGGTATTGATAAAGCATGGTGAACGACACTCATTTTCCACAATGGGGTTGAATCCATATTTCCATGATGAAGACACAGTGTATACTGCTGTCCACGGAAATTCAGGTTTGAATGAAGCTTCTCTGCACGTTAACCGTGTTTATTTTTATGGTGCGGGGTGTTCAGCTCCTCATTTGAATGAAGTCATTCGCCGTGGTTTACAGCGCTTGTTTGTCAACGCAGAGATCACCGTTGATCACGATTTAACGGCTTGTGCTTATGCAACCTACGATGGTGCTCCAAGTATTTCTTGCATCATTGGAACAGGATCAAATTCATGTTACTACGATGGTAAAAGTGTTTCTGAAGTTGTTCCTGCATTGGGGTACATTTTGGGTGACGAAGGCAGCGGCTCCTATTTCGGTAAAAAACTATTGTCAAACTACTTGTACCACCGCTTGCCTGCCGACATTTCAGATGTATTGAAAAATGAAATGGGCCTGACCAAAGACCTGATCGTTGAGCGCGTGTACATGACACCAAATGCTAATGTGTATCTTGCCTCGTTTATGCCGTTCATCACACGTTTTGCGGAACATCCTTACATCCAAGAAATGGTGTTCGAAGGATTCCGACATTTCATCGATGTGCATGTGTGCTGTTATCCAAACTACCGAGAAGTGAAAACTCATTTTGTGGGTTCAATCGCTCAGATTTTTGAAAAACAATTGCTTGCTGCATGCGAATCACTTGATGTGCAGATAGGTTCAATCATTCGCAAGCCAATCGATGGACTTGTGAGTTACCACGAAAATCACCTTAAAGTGCAACAATCATGAAATTAGGACTACTATGCTCGCTGCTCTTTTGTGCAGCAATGGGTTTTGCTCAACCGGGCGAAAAAGGACTTTTAGTTACCCCAGAATGGGCGAAAAACGCGACGATTTATGAAGTAAATGTGCGACAGTTTACCCCTGAGGGAACTTTTGCTGCCTTTGAAAAACACTTGCCACGTTTGAAAGCCATGGGTGTTGACATTCTTTGGTTGATGCCAATCAATCCGATTGGGGTGAAAAATCGCAAGGGCTCCTTGGGTAGTTACTATGCTGTGCGCGATTACAAAGCTGTGAATCCAGAATTTGGAAATAAAGATGACTTCAAACATTTAGTAGATGCTGCGCATGCTTTAGGTATGAAAGTGATCATCGACTGGGTAGCAAATCACTCTTCGCCAGACAATGTTTGGATTGAAGAAGGCCATTTGGACTATTACACGCTTGACTCTACGGGGAATGTTCAGCCGACCATCGGAACAGACTGGTGGGATGTTGCCGATTTGAACTACGACAGCAAAGAAATGCGTAAACGAATGATTGATGCCATGGAATACTGGGTACGCGATTTCGATTTGGACGGATACCGTTGTGATGTTGCTGGATGGGTTCCTTTGGATTTTTGGATTGAGGTGCGTACGGCTCTAGATAACATTAAACCAGTTTTCATGTTGGCCGAAGCGGAGGAAGTAGCCCTTCACCAAGCGATGGACATGACCTACGGATGGGAATTTCACCACATCATGAATAAAATCGCCAAAGGCGTGATGGACATTGATGACATTCGCCTCTATTTTGAAAAAGACAAAACCTATCCTGCCAATGCGTACCGCATGATGTTCACTTCCAACCACGATGAAAATTCTTGGAACGGAACGGAAATGGAGCGCATGGGCGATGCCCGTTTTGCCTTGGCTGTGATGGCTGCTACGATTGATGGTATGCCATTAATCTACAATGGACAAGAAACAAGTTTAGACCGACGTTTAAAATTCTTCGACAAGGATTCAATTGGCTGGCAAAAAATGGATTTGGTAGATTTTTATACCAAGCTAAACGAACTTCACCATTCCAATCAAGCGCTATGGGGTGGTCGCTCAGGCGGGGATTTGCAGATTTTAAGTCCAACAGGTGAAGAGCACATGCTCGTATTTGTGCGCGAAAAAGGAAAACACAAGGTCCTTGTTGCGATCAATCTATCTCCAGAGAAGGGTTCAGTAACTGTAAATGATGAACGACTTTGTGGAAAATACACGCATCTATTTAGCGGAAAAAAGCAAAAAGTAGGGAAAACACTCTCCCTCGAATTGAAGCCTTGGGAATACGTCGTACTGACAAAATAACTGTATGAAAACTGCTACTACTAAACCAAAACTATCGTTCTGGCAAATCTGGAACATGAGTTTCGGATTTCTGGGCATTCAAATGGGATTTGCCTTACAGAATGGAAATGCCAGCCGAATTTTAACCGATTTCGGAGCCGATGTTGAAAGCTTGTCTTGGTTTTGGCTGGTAGCTCCATTGACAGGGCTTATTGTTCAGCCAGTCATCGGATATTGGAGTGACCGAACATGGTCGAAGCGTTTTGGCCGCAGAAAACCATTTTTCCTTGCTGGAGCCATACTCGCATGTACCGCTTTGGTCTTATTGCCCAACGCTGATCATTTTACCACCTACTTCCCTGCTCTGCTTGTTGGTGCTGGATTCTTGATGCTAATGGATGCCTCTTTCAACGTGTCCATGGAACCATTCCGCGCTTTGGTGGCAGACAACTTGCACGACGATCAAAACACCAAAGGATTTTCCATCCAAACGGCACTCATCGGAATTGGCGCAGTTGTAGGTTCCTTTCTTCCATGGATTTTAACTAACATTTTTGGGGTTTCCAATGACGTTCAAGGTGTAAAGGTTCAACCCAATGTGGTGTATTCCTTTTACATTGGCGCAGTGGTATTCATGGGCGCAATCCTCTGGACCATTTTCAAAACGAAGGAATATTCTCCCGAGGAGCGTGTCGAGATGGGCATTGTTTCGGAAGAAACGAAGAAGGAGAAATTCCGCATCCCGAAGGAAATGTGGCAACTTGGATTTGTGCAGTTTTTCTCTTGGTTTGGCTTGTTTTGCCTTTGGGTATACACCACAACGGCACTGCGCGAACACACCTACGACCTTCCAACCATGGAAGCCATTAAAGCAGGTTTAGAAGCAAATCCAACTGATGCCGTGTTGAAAGGACAGCATAAAATGAGTGAAGATTTGGGCGATTGGGTAGGGATTCTCTTTGGGATTTACAATGGGATTTCAGCGATTTTTGCGTTTTGCATTCCTTACATCGCGAAGAAACTCGGCAAATTAAAAACCCATTCACTTGCATTGGTGATGGGTGGATTTGGCTTGGTTTTGATGTACTTCATGCCAGACAAGAACATGATGATCCTGCCGATGATTTTTGTTGGGATTGCTTGGGCGAGTATCCTGGCGATGCCGTATGCGATTCTTGCAGGAGTGCTTCCAGCATCTCAAATGGGCATTATGATGGGGATCTTTAACTTCTTCATTACCCTTCCTCAAATTTTTAGTGCACTTTTCTCAGGACCAATTGTGAAATACCTGTTTGGAGGCAATGCAGCATATGCCCTTGTTTTGGGTGGTTCAATGATGCTCATCGCAGCACTCTTTACACTAAGAATTAGACTGAAATAAATGAAAATCAAAGGACTTATTTTCGACCTAGACGGCGTATTGGTGTCCACAGAGAAAAACCACTTTACAGCCTGGAAAAAAACTGCAAAACGCCTTGGATCCGATTTCACCGAACTGGACAACGAACAATTGAAGGGCATTAGCCGGGTTGACTCGTTGAAGAAAATCATTGATTTAGCAGGAGCGAGTGTTTCACATGAAGAATTTGAAGAATTGCTCGTCTTTAAAAATGACATCTATTTGGAATCCATTCGCACGCTTGGACCAGCAGATGCCTTGCCTGGCGTCATTGAACTTTTGCACTTCGCAAAGCACAACAACATCAAACTTGGGGTTGGGTCCTCAAGCAAGAATGCCAATGCGATTCTCGAACTTCTTCAAATAAAAGACTTGTTCGATGCCATCATTGATGGGAATGGGGTGAGCGCTCCAAAACCAGATCCTGAAGTCTTCCTCAATGCAGCGCATGACATGGGATTAACAGCAGCAGATTGTATTGTATTCGAAGATGCCGAAAGCGGAATAATGGCGGCAAAAGCAGGTGGATTTAAGGTCATTGCGACAGGAAACCCACACGTAGCTGAGTTGGCCAATGCCTATGTGGACACATTGATAGATTTTAATTTGAACACCTATGAAGAATCTTTTTGAGATAGATGAGTGGAAAGTGATCGAGCGCAAATTCGATCCGCAGCGGCAAGAGGAAGCAGAAAGTATTTTCTCCATAGGAAATGGTTCTTTCGGACAACGTGCCAATTTCGAAGAAACTTATTCCGGTAAAAGCTTGCAAGGAAGTTATGTTGGTGGTGTGTATTATCCCGACAAAACCCGCGTGGGCTGGTGGAAAAATGGGTATCCAGAATATTTTGCAAAGGTGCTCAACTCCTGCAATTGGATTGGCATCAATATCCATGTAGATGGCGAAGCCTTGGACTTAGCGACAAGTACGGTGAAAACATTTTACCGCGAACTCGACATGCAAACGGGCACATTAACCCGAAAATTTGTGTGCGTGCTAAATGGCAATAAAGAGGTTGAAGTAGAGACGGTGCGTTTTTGTTCGATGGCCAATGATGAAATTGCTGCCATTCGCTATTCCATTAAACCGCTCAATTTTTCGGCAAATTTTAAAATCGCTCCCTACCTCGACGGACGTGTGAACAATGCCGACTCCAACTACAATGAATTTTTCTGGACGCCAGATGTTCAGCGTGTTGGTGTCCGCAAAGGTGTTGTCAGCGCGAAAACAAAAAAGACCGATTTCTTGGTATCCAATGCCATGCGTTTTTCTTTTTGGGAAGGCACAAAGATTTTGGACATTCATCCGAACCTCAAAGAGGAGGAACTTTACATAGAAAACAATTTCGAGCATTTCTTGGAGAAAGGAAAAACCTATACCATTAAAAAGTATGTGTCGGTGACCTCATCCATCAATCACTCGCATTTCAATACCGTAGCGGCATCCATCACAAACGTGACCAATGCGTATGTACGTGGATTTGATGCCTTGCACGAAGAACATTGTGCGGCATGGAAAGCGATTTGGGAGAATGCAGATGTCGTCATCTCTGGAGATCAAGCTGCGCAGCAGGCCATTCGCTTCAACATCTTCCATTTGTACCAAACCTATACTGGGAAAAATCCAAAACTCAACATTGGCCCCAAAGGATTTACTGGTGAAAAATACGGCGGAGCAACCTATTGGGACACGGAAGCCTATTGCATTCCCTTCTACTTAAAAACAGCCCCTTCAAAGATTGCCCGTCAGTTGTTGAAGTACCGCTATTTTCAATTAGACAAAGCCATTGAAAATGCCGAAAAACTTGGTTTCAAAGATGGTGCAGCCTTGTATCCAATGGTCACCATGAATGGTGAAGAATGTCACAACGAATGGGAAATTACCTTCGAGGAAATTCACCGAAACGGAGCCATCGCATTTGCCATTTACAATTATGTACGTCACACAGGCGATTTCGAGTTCGTTGGTAAATACGGAATTCATGTGCTTACTGCCATTGCTCGCTTCTGGGTGCAGCGCTTTAACTGGTCCGAAGACAAGAATATGTACGTCATGCTCGGCGTTACTGGCCCGAACGAATACGAAAACAACATCAACAACAACTGGTACACGAACTTTTTGGCACGTTGGTGTATTCAATATGCCTTGGAATGCAATGACCGTTTGAACAACAAAGGCGTTACATTGTCAGCCAAAGAGCGAGAACAATGGATGCATGTAGCTGAAAACGTGTACTTCCCAAGACTTGAAGGAACGAACATTTTCCTTCAACAAGATGGATTCATGGACAAAGTCATGATGAAAGCGTCTGACTTACCCGACTCTGAACGGCCAATCAACCAGCATTGGTCCTGGGACCGCATCTTACGTTCTGTGTTTATCAAGCAAGCGGATGTGTTGCAGGGAATCTATCTGTTTGAAGATCGATTCAGTGAGGATGAAATCCGTGAGAACTTCAACTTCTACGAACCAAAGACCGTTCATGAATCGTCCTTGTCACCATGCATCCATTCCATTTTGGCAGCGAGAATTGGTGATCATGATCGTTCCTATGAATTGTACCTCCGTACTTCACGCTTAGACCTCGACGACTACAACCACGAGGTTAGCGAGGGCTTGCACATTACAAGTATGGCAGGAACATGGATGAGCATCGTCGAAGGGATGGCAGGCGTACGCGTGATGGATGGTAAATTATCCGTTCGCCCCATGATTCCTAAAAAATGGAAATCGTATTCCTTCCAAATCTTCTTTAAAGAACAACCTGTGCACATTCACGTCAGTGGAAAATCGATGGAACTGTCCAACCTTGGAAGCAACGCCCTCGACTTTAGTGCGATTGACCAAACATATACCCTTGCCGCAGGAGAAAAACAAGTGATATCTTTACCGTAAAACCTTTGCTATGAAATGCATTAGTCGCCTTTTTTCAGTATTGCTTTTGAGTGGTCTTTTGTTCAGCAAATCCGCACAATCCCAAGTGAATGACCCAAGCCGACAGATTGTGCTTCAAGGGTTTTGGTGGGATTACTACAATGCTAATTTTCCAAATGATTGGGCGAATTACTTGGCTGAACTTGCTCCACGCTTAAAGGCCTTGGGAATTGATGCCATTTGGATTCCACCATCGATAAAAAATACTGGGACGAACAGCGTTGGGTATGCTCCTTTCGACCACTACGATTTGGGAGACAAATACCAAAAAGGATCGACCAATACCCGTTTGGGAGACAAAGACGAATTGCTTCGACTGATTGCGGTATTAAAGGCCAATGGCATCGATGTGATTCAAGATATTGTGCTTAACCATGTGACAGGAGCTGGAAGTGGCGCTGGACAAGGTGGAAATGATCCAGGGGCAATGGATGATGGTTCGACGAATAAATACAAGAACTTTCGCTATACCTGCTACAACACACCTGCGATTACAGAAACGGCTGCAGATTATTTAGCACGACAAGGACGTTTCTCGAAGAACTGGCAAAATTTTTACCCGAATCCTGGCAATCCTTGTTGCACCAACGACATCAATTCTCCGTTTTGGGGTCCCGATGTATCGTATGAAGCAAGCGCCTTTGGGTTAAGCAGCAATGCCACGTTCAATCCTGCACAAAGTTCCGACTACATGCGCGCTGGAACGCGCAACTGGCTGATTTGGTATAAGAAACAAGTTGGATGGGACGGGGTTCGTATCGATGCTGTAAAACACTTCCCAGCATACGCTGCCGAGGATTTCTTGTGGAATCTTCAATTTGGGTCCCTATGGGCAAGTGGTGGAAACCAAATGTATGCCGTCGGCGAATGGGTTGGATCCGCGACTGAACTCGATGCTTGGGCGAACAATGTCCAAAACCGGGCAGGAACATTCGACTTTGCACTTCGTGGTGGTCTAACATCCATGATTTCTGGAAACGGAAATTTCGATATCGGAACAATACCTAACTACCAACAGCAAAACCGTTTGCGCACCGTTCCATTTGTGAACAATCACGATACGTATCGTCCTATTGTTGATGCTTCTGGAAACATTACAGGCTGGAATACAGGATCACAACTCGGACAACAAATTGAGCCCAACGACGGAAGAAGAAGCGCTGCTTATGCCATTTCCTTTGCAGTAGATGGAGCGCCACAAGTGTTCTTCGAAGACCTCTTCAACATCGGTTATCTAGGTAATCGATTCAACCACGAACCATCAAACGCAACACAACTTCCCGTCTACAGCGATCTTGAAAACCTATTGTGGTGCCATCAAAATCTACGCTTCAAGGAAGGTGCATACCTCGTTCGTTGGCAAGCAGCCGATGCGTTGGTCATTGAACGTTCGGCAAAAGCACTGATTGCTGTTACCGATGCATGGTCAACCTGGCAAAATCTCAACGGCGTGCAGACAAGCTGGCCTGATGGGACCGTTTTGGTCGATTACTCAGGAGCAAATGGAACAGCTACAGCAACGGTTTACGGTGGTGGAAAAGTGAACATTGCCATTCCACCGTGCGATGGTTCCTCTTTACAAGGCCGTCGTGGCTATTCCATCTGGGCACCACAAGGAATCACAACCAATTATGTTCGCCCGACAAAACGCACTACGCAAGAATGGGAGATGGCAGGAGATCTAGGTGACAACAGCCCAGCATCCTTGCAACAAGGTGGAAGCTTGCCAACAAACAGTACCGATTGCCGCTTGGTAGGACGCATTTTCGCGCAATCAGGACAACAAATTAACCTTGAGCTCTATCCTGAAAATCCATTGTTGCCTATCACTGTTTTCTATTTAGATAAAGAGTGTAACGTCATCGATTCTGTTAGCGCTACTGGAACAATACTCGATTCCATCGTCCCTGCTTATTCTGGATGGTACAGCATTCGCATTAAAAATGCTACGGCTACACAAGCTGGACAAAAGTGTTATGTTAAGCTCATCTATACGGCTCCAGGAATTGTAGATACTAGCGTTCCAAAGAACAAATGTGCGTGTACCTCATCGTCTGCTGGAATTGAAGTATCGATGCAAGATGAATGGATGGTATATCCAAATCCTGCGACATCCGAAATTACTGTTGAATACCTGATTCCTATGCCCGTTGACGCGGACATTGCGCTTTTCACCATGGATGGAAAACACGTTCAAGCAAACATTCAACCTATTGATTCACGAAGTTTCCGCCTCGATGTTTCTGGGTTAGATGCCGGGAATTACCTGCTTGAGATCCAACACGATGGACATACCTTCCGTGAGCGTATTGTTCGTCAATAAGGCCATTCTTTTTCCGTTAAAAATAGTTAGTGTCATTTTGACGTTAAGTATTTATTCGTACATTAGCGAAAAGGAAAAATACCATGAAACTTGCGATTAACGGATTTGGGCGCATTGGCCGCTTGGCATGCAGAGTAGCAGCAGCACGAAAGGACATTACGATTGTAGCGATTAACGATTTGATGGATGCGGACTATATGGCGTATCTCCTAAAATACGATTCGACACATGGACGTTTTGACGGAACTGTTTCTGTTGAAAATGGGCACTTAGTCATCAATGGCCAAGTTGTTCGTATCAGTGCTGAGCGAGATCCTGCCAATTTGAAGTGGAATGAAGTTAACGCTGATGTTGTATTGGAATGCACGGGACTTTTTCTTACCCAAGAATCTGCGCACGCACACATTCAAGCTGGGGCAAAAAAGGTGGTACTTTCGGCACCTGCAAAAGACGATACACCGACATTCGTTATGGGTGTGAATCAGCAACTATTGACAAAAGACCAGCACATCATTTCCAACGCTTCGTGTACGACCAATTGCCTTGCACCAATTACCAAAGTACTCAACGACACATTCGGGATTGAAGAAGGATTGATGAGCACCGTTCACGCGGTTACTGCGACCCAAAAAACTGTGGATGGTCCCTCACAAAAAGATTGGCGTGGTGGTCGTGGTGGATTTCAAAACATCATTCCATCATCGACTGGTGCAGCCAAGGCGGTTACCCTAGTGATTCCAGCATTGAAAGGAAAACTCACGGGGATGTCCTTCCGCGTTCCAGTTGCTGATGTTTCGGTCGTGGATTTGACCGTTCGACTGAAAACTCCTGCAAGTTATGAAGCCATTTGTGCAGCCATGAAACATGCTTCTGAAAATGAGTTAAGAGGCATCTTAGGCTATACGGATGAAGAAGTCGTTTCAAGCGATTTTATAGGCAATCCATGCACATCCATCTTTGACGCACAAGCAGGAATTGCACTCAACGAGCAGTTCGTGAAGGTGGTAAGTTGGTACGACAACGAATGGGGATATTCCAATAAACTTGTGGAGCTTGCTTTTCTGGCCAACAGCTTGACAGATTAAGGTAATTATCACTTTACCAATAAACTTTTTCCTTTTTACCACAGAGGCACAGAGAATTGAATTGACAAATAAACTCAATCACAAAGCCTCTGTGCCTCTGTGGTTAAAAAACTCAAATTGCGATGTGACGCTGTACATTTTTTCTTTTTACCGCAGAGACGCATAGAATTGAATGGACAACTAAACACAATCACAAAACCTCTGCGCCTCTGTGGTTAATTTCCTTTCCTTGATCAATCCTGCTTCACAAATTCTTGCGAATAATATCCTTCAGCACTTTCAATCAACAGTAAATACGTCCCATTGCAAATGTCATTGAGCATGATTTTTAGCGCCTCATTCGCCAGCAATGAACTCTTTTTCATGGACTTCATTTCACGTCCACTTTGATCAATCACACGCGCCACAACATTTGATAAATCCCTCTTCGAACACAACGACAGCGTTTCACTTGCAGGGTTCGGATACAACGTACACTCAAAACTATCCATCGCCAATTCCTCATAACCTACCGTTGAAAGAATCGTTGGCTTAGGCAGGTGCACTGTTGTATATACGCGGTATTCTGCAGGTGCCATTTGAAATTGCATGTTCACATTGGTCACATCGATGCTGTCACCTGTGTAATACTCGTACCACATTCCTGTATGCGGGAAACCAGCATACGGCGTTTGTTGTGTCACCGCAAAATTGGCGATTACCATGGCATCCATGGACGAATGTGCAAAGGTGATTTTCTTCACAGAACCGTTTAACGCATGGGAAAACGTTCCGTCATTGAAGACCGCATTTTCGGTTCTCAACTTTAGCGTAGCTGCATACACATCGTACAACTGTCGGCGATTGTTTTGTAGGTAATAAGACCACAGAATTGGTTTGTTGCAAATCCGGCAAGGGTTGTCGATGGAAATATCGTATCCTAGTTCGCCAAACTGCCAAATCATTTTAGGACCCGGTGTGGTCAACATCATAACCGCAGCAGTTTGCGCGCGCAACAACGCAATCGGCAATTCTTTGACATTGTGGGAAGGATTTGTTGCGACACCCGCCGAGAGGCATTCATACATACCGCGTTCCTCATCATGACTTTCACTGTAGGTGACAAGGTGAGGATTGGTCCAGCCGCGAGAAGAGTAAATACCATTGGTAAGGTTCGAATTGTAGCCCTTCATCGCTTGATGGTATTCGTACGTTAAGTTACCCCAAAGCATCATGCCATAGTTAGCCAATTGTGTTTCTTCCGCATTGTCGGCCCAGTGTTCCAAAATCACATAGGCATCTGGATGTTGCGCCCACAAGGAATCAGCCATTCGCTTGATGATGTTGATCCGTGTATTGCTGTAATTCACCCCACTATTCACAAATCCTTTGGTAAAGTCAAAACGATATCCGTCGATGTGGTATTCATTCAACCAATGGCGGTTAATGCGATCGACATAATCTTTTGTCGGTTGTACCTCATGATTGAAATCATAGCCCCAGCAATATGGACTGTGCGGACAAATGGCATTGAACCAAGGATTGTTTGCCGCAGGACGATTATTTGCTGCGTCCCAATACATATTCACCATTGGGTTTTGTCCAAAGGCATGATTCAGTGCGATGTCCATAATTACCGCAATGCCACGTCCGTGGCATGAGTCGATGAACTCTTTAAATTTCTCTGGTGTTCCATAATATTTATCCAAAGCCATGTGGAAACTTGGGTTGTAGCCCCAGCTTTCATTGCCTTCAAATTCACCTACAGGCATCAACTCAATGGCATTTACACCGAGTTGATCCAAATATGCTAGGGTATCGATGAGGGTTTGGTAATTTCGTTTTGCCACGAAGTCACGTACCAACAACTCATAGATCATTAAGCCTTTTTTCGCAGGCTTTTGGTAGCCATCATTTTGCCATGAAAAACTTGGAGGATTCGTTTCGAAAAGAGAAATGAAACCAGTAGTTTGTCCAGTTGGATAGGCATACGGATTTGGATAGGTTACTGCGCTGATTGTTCCGTCATTGCTCGGATCGGCTACGCGCAAACTCAATGGATCTGCGAAGCGCTGCACCCCATCGATGTAATATTGATAACCATATTGAGTATCGGGCTGAAGTCCATCGAGTTGAATCCACCAGGTCGTTAAATCCTGAGATAGATTCATGTGGTAATTCAAACTAGGTGACCATCCATTGAAATCCCCAAGAACATAAATGTTGTTTTTTTCTGGTGCGTACAGTTTGAGGATCACTGTATTCTGATCTATATAATTCAATCCGTTGAGCAGTCCTGCTGGTGGATCGATAAGTGTTGGTTGTGGATTGACCACGATGAGCACTGAATCGGAAATCACATCTGTGCCGTTATCGGCATAAAATCGAATCCAGTGTTCACCCGGCGTATTCACAGTGTAATTTTGGTTCAACACCATCGCTGAAGCCGCTGAGGCTATTGGAACATCATTGTCTGTAAAGGACAAGGCTGCATTTTGATTGCTTTTTCCTACCAATGGTATGGATGCGCCAAGATTGACAGCCATCACGTTTTCAGGTGAAAATATTTTTGCTTGAAAGCCCGCTGTTGTTGGATAGACATCGTAGTAAATGTCGGAACCATCTGCAGATCGACCAACCGTTGTTCCCGCTGCATTGCGGAAGACAAAGGCCAATTTTTCAACAACTGTGCCTGCCGGGAAGCCATAAAACACATCCATATCAACTGTGATCTGGTGCTTGTTGTTTCCGATGTTTGTCATTTGCACAGTGGCATCTGCCGTTCCCCAAGTTCCTTGTACAAAAAGCCAATTGGTTGGCGAGGTACTTTGGTCTGTAATCAAGCCCATGTGGGCGTACACCGTGCTTGTTCCTAGCAACGCACCATTCCCTTCGGCCGCGTTGTACGTGATGGTTACCACATCATTCACCGTTGGAAAGGCAGGACTCACGTCCAAAATTTGAGCTGAAAAAGTACCTGTGAAACACAGAGTAGTCATCAACGTAAGGGATTTGAAAATGCGCATAGGAAAAGGTTTAGTGCAAAGAAAACCCGGACACTAGGCCCGGGTTAACCAATAATATTTTTCAGATTACTTAACAATCTTACCTGTAACTGTGCTTTCGCCAGCTTTAACAGTGTAGATGTAAGTTCCTGCATTCAACATCGCAGTGTTTACTGCAGCAGTTGTTTGGTTAGAAACCGTTGTTGTAGAAACAACTTTACCTGCAAGGTCAAACAATGTGATTGTTACATCGTTTGTTCCGTTCAAAGCAAATGTAAATGTTGCAGTTTCGTTCACTGGGTTTGGTGTAACAACTACATTGTTGATTGCTGTCTCAGGCAAGCTAGCAGCACAAGCAGTACACGCATCCCATACAAAACACAACGTTGTGTTTGAAGAAGGGATTGTCAATGTACGGTTGATGTTACCAGAACCATCATCAACTCCACATCCACCAGAAACGATAGTGTTTGCTGGATCTGTACCTTCGTTTGTTCCCCAGTCACCGTTCACAAATTTGTAGTACTGAGTAGCACCAACAGAAGCAGTAGGGTATGTTACGTCGATTGACCAAATACCATTTCCAAGATCTGTCATTGCAGCAGAAGCATCAGCAGGAGCCCAATCAGCTACTGTTGAACCATTTGATGTGAAGTTACCACCAACGCGGATACCGTTTGCGTTTAGGGTGTTACCCGCAGCAATGTAAGCATTGATGTCAACTTGATACGTTACAGTCACCTGTGCGTAAGAAGCAATACTCAAACCGAGTACTGAAAGAATAGTAAACATTTTTTTCATATAGATAAGTTTAATTGTTTCGGCAATATTACAATAAAATTTACTTAGTGTCATTATGACATTTAATTTTTTCTTCACCTCGGATTATTTTTTTCTGCGTACCTTCGAAAAAAATTTCTTTTTAACGCACATGAATGAACTAATTCAAGGCTTTAGCGACCAAATCCTAAGCACTGCAAACGACACAAACGCGCTCACTTTTAAAGGAAACAATGCGCAATTCGATTCCATTCTCTTTACTGGTTTAGGCGGTTCAGGAATTGGTCTTAAATTAATGCTCGACTGGACAAGTGCTTCACGCACAGTTCCTGTAGTTTTGACACAAAATTATACCTCACCCAATTTTGTTGGTGAACACACGCTTGTGATTGCTTCCTCTTATTCAGGAAATACAGAAGAAACCATTTTCACATTGAAAGACTGTATGGACCGTGGTGCACGCATCGCAGGTATAACTTCTGGTGGTAAATTGGAAGGAATTTGCAAGAACAATGATTACACCTTGTTGACTGTTCCAGGTGGATTGCCGCCACGTGCTGCATTGGGTTATTCTCTTGCTGCATTGGCGCGGGTTCTTGATGCTTATGGCGTAACTGAAGGATTGACAACACGTATCGTTGACGCCGCGAATCAATTGAAAGAAATGTCGGAAGCCATCAATGCACATGCACGCAAGGTAGCGACTGAAATTGCTGGAAAAAATATCGTTTTCTACGCCGAAGCACCTTATGAAGGATGTACCATTCGTGCGAAACAACAGTTGAACGAAAATTCAAAGTTGCTTTGCCGTTGTCATGTGATTCCGGAAATGAACCACAACGAACTCGTTGGCTGGGGATGGGGAACAGACAACGACGCAGCGATCTTCTTCGAAAATAGCGACATGCACCCACGCAACAAACGCCGTTTTGAATTGACACGAGAAGTTGTTGAAACAAAAACACCACACATCTTTGACATCAAAGCTCCTGCAGGAGACCCAATCCTTCAAAGTTTGTATTTCATCCATTTTGCGGATTGGTTGTCTTACCACCTTGCTGTAGATAGCAAAACAGACATTTACGACATCAAAGTGATTGACCACTTGAAATCTGAATTGGACAAGATCTAATTCGATTGTTGAATACATTTTGGAAAGGAAATACCGCTTGGTGTTTCCTTTTTTTATTTGTAGCAATAGGAAATATCGGAAATTTCGACTGATGCAAACCCCCACGTTAAAACCCCATAACCCTAGGTTGAAACCTTGGGCTCGATAATGAAAAAACACGTAATATTGAACTATGAAAATTTGTGCTGCGCTTCTATACCTTCTTGTTGCATTAAATACCTCGGCGCAAACCTATTTCGTACGTGATTCATTTACCGGAGAGGCCATACCTTTTGTAAAAGTTCGGCCATCCACGGGAGATCCGTTTTTAGCCGATATCGACGGTGCCATTCATTTTACCATCGTGCCTGAAATGATTGATTTGCGCGCCGGGGGATATCGCGATACGATCATTAACTTGTCCGACTTGCATGATAGTATTCTACTCCTCACTCCCTTTATCCAAACCATTCAAGAAATGCGCGCCGTGGCAGGTGAAAATCCTGCGCACCGCATCATCAATTTGGCCATTGTCAACCGAAAGAAAAACAATCCATTAGAGAATGACGCTTTTCGCTACGAAAGTTATAGCAAGTTCATCTTTGATGTGAACCGTGATGGCATTGAGGGATTTTTAAAAGACACAAGCAAGGCGACTCCAGGAAACTTTTTGGATCAACAACACATCCTAATCCTAGAAAGTGCCTCCACCCGTACCTTCATCCCTCCATCGCACGACAAGGAGGAAATCACCGCCTACAAAGTATCAGGGTTTAGTGACCCTGCCCTTTCGACCTTTGCGAATGAAATGCAGTCCTTCAGTTTCTATGAAAATCAGTTCAACCTACTCGGAAAAACGTACATCAATCCAATTGCCTTTGGAGGAACTAACAGGTACGTTTTTATGTTGGAAGACACCACCATTGTCAATCGCGATACCACTTTCACGATTTTCTACCGTCCCCGTACAGGAAAAAACTTCGACGGGATGACTGGACGCTTATACATCAACACCAATGGATACGCCATTGAAAAGGTAACCGCCAAGCCCTACCTTGATACTGCAGGCACGCCCGTCACTATTGTTCAAGAATATACGTTTGTGGATGGAAAGAAATGGTTTCCGTCTAAACTCAGCACCGAAATTGAACTGCGTTCCTTGCCCATCGTGCTCAAGGCAAAAGACAGTACAATCGTCACCACCTTTCTTGAAGGACGGGGAAGCACTTACATTAAGCAGGTGGAAATCAATCCAGAGGGGCTACGCAAACGTGACTTCAGCAATGTGACAGTGATTACCGATGAAAAGGCCAATGATGTGAAAGATGCAACGTGGGACAGCCTGCGTGTGTATCAAATCACCGAGAAAGAAAAGCGGACTTACGCTGTGATCGATAGCATTTCAAAGGCAGAGCATCTCCAAGAAAGAGTCACAACAGTGTCAAGTTTGGCAGAAGGCAAAGTACCACTAGGGGCCTTGGCGCTTGATCTCTCGAGACTGCTGGACTTCAACTATTACGAACGGTACCGCTTTGGATTTGGCCTGGAGACCTCCAAAAAAACACTCAAAAATGCAGTGATCGGTGGGTATTACGGCTGGTCAACTGGCGATCGAACGAATAAGTTTGGTGGCTACTCGACCATTCACCTTTCCCGCAAGCACGGCATCAAACTCGATCTTCGTTACCAACAAGATTTATTGGAACGCGGTGGGACCAACTTCATCAAAGACGCCTTTAACCTCAACTCCACTTCCGTGTACCGTGATTTATTCATCACCAACATGGAACGTCAGCGCTTGGGGGAAGTGGCATTTTCTGCGAATGTGCTACCAAACTTAAAAATGACACTGATTGGCAATTATCAGCGCATTTGGTATACGGGAGGCTATCAATTTTACCCGAATGGTATCGCTCCGGCCTTACCCCTTGCAGATGTGGACCTTGCTGAAACTGGCATCGAGCTCAACTGGAACATTGGCGAGAAGGTGATGCTGCTGGGTGACAAGCGCATCTCCAAAGGCACAAAATACCCGAAGATTCGTGTACGTGCAGTGAAAGGATGGAAAGGAATTTTTGAATCCGATTTCGATTATGTACGCTTCAATGCAGAGATCCAGCAAACGGTTGACATTCGCGGTGTAGGTTCATTTTTGTGGACCATTCAAGCCGGACAAACCCTTGGCGATGTTCCACTTTTCTTGATGCACAACGGCAATGGAACAGGCAAAAACTGGATGATTTCAGCACCCAACACCTTTGAGACGATGATGCCTTCTGAATTCTACCAGCAACGTCAGGCAGCGCTCTTCACGCGACTTACCTTCTACAGCATCAAAACCGGTAAAAAGTGGACGCAACCACAGTTTGCGCTGCATCATGCGATTGGTTACGGTGACATGTCCAACATGAATTACCACTCCACTTGTTTCAAAACCATGGACAAGGGCTTTTTCGAAGGCGGATTGATCATCAACAGCCTCTTTAAATCGAACATCTCAGGCTTAGGGATTGGCGTCTTTTACCGCTACGGGGCCTATGCGAACAGCGACTGGAAGCAGAACATTGTGCCGAAGTTGACGTTGTCGGTGGCGATGTGATTTTGAATTTGACAATTTTGAATTTGACGCTGCGCGATTTGATGCCGTTTGAAAGTTGAGAATTAGTTACGAGTGATGAGTTACGAGTTGCTTGACTTTGGTAGCTTCGCGCATTCATTCTATAGACACAGTAAAATTTAGTTACGAGTTATGAGTTACTGGCCTTTGGGAGCTTCGCGTATTATTTCTATAGTAACTGGAGATTTTTACTACAAATTTGATCGAGTGGTCAAAATGATTGATGTAAGCATGCGTAAAAGTTCTTCACAATTATCGAGTAATTGATCCGCCTCTATTTCGTTCATCATCGCGGACTTTTTCAGCAACTGAACCCAATACTTCGTTTCGTTTGCTTCCTTGCGGGCAATTGATAATTTCGAAATAAAATCTTTGCTGGATTGCCCATAAAGTGCTTCTGATACATTCGCCCCAACAGAGGTACCAGATCGCAGAAATTGTTTTGACAGAACATATTCCTTTTTGGAAAACACAAGCGTCTTATACGATTGAACGACTTGCAACGAGAACAGAAAACTCTTTTCTCCGATTATACTATGCTTCATTAGAGTGGTTTTTGTCAAGAGAATTTACAACATCCCCTAAATCAAAGCAAATCTTTTCTGAAAAATTTTGGGATCGTAACTCATAACTCGCAACTCAGAACTGTAACCCCCAACTCGTAACTCATTACCCGTAACTCGTAACTCTTAACTCTTAATTCGTCACTTTTACTTCAAAAGCGTGACATGCCCCCGCTTCTCCTGCCAGCCATCGATGTTTTCACAAGAAACGTAACGCAGTACCCAGGTGTAGTTGCCGTCTTGAACCAGACGTCCGTTGTAGCTGCCATCCCATCCAAATTCTGGATCTGTAGATACATAAATCAACTCGCCCCAACGGTTAAAGATGCGCAGCTCCCAGTTGTAGACCTCGAAGATATCGGTCGCATACACAGGATTGAACTCGTTGTTGAACTCGTTGCCGTCTGGTGTAAAGGTGTTCGGCGCGAAGATGACAAAGGGCTCGATGTATACGTTTCGGTAGCTCGTATCTCTGCATCCGAACTCATTCGTTGCCACTTGCATCGGCCTCATCCATCCGCTTTGGGTGTAGGCATATACCACATTCGGCTCGAAAGAGAAGTGGCTGCTGTCGTCGAAGAAGTAATAAATACTTGTGGCTCCCTGACTTAAATCGGTGAAGGTCACTTCTGGGTGGCAGATGTCTGTCTTTTCTGGATTTACTTTAAAATTAGATACCGGAGACGGATGAATCGTGACCAAATCTTGCTGCAACTCATAAAGCGTGTCTATACATCCTGATGTGGTGTAAATCTGCAATCCAACGCTGTACGAACCAGGATTGACATACACATGGGACGGATCACTCACGGATGAAGATCCACCATCACCAAAGGTCCACTCGTAAAAGATTTGCGTATCTGCTTGAGATTGGTCAACGAACTGCACTTCAGCTGGCGCACAACGTGGACCGTCCAGCACAGTGAAACCGATTGTTGGTTCCTGAAAAATGAAGACGCTGTCGGTGTAAGACTCCACACAAGTGTTGAAGGATCCTGTAAGGGTGATAGGTATATATCCATTGGTATTGAACACCACACCATTCACATCCAAGGTTGATGCGGAAGGAATGTTGGCGTTTGGTCCGAAATCCCAATTGAACTGTGTGATGGAAGGACCTGTCATTTGTCCGTCGAAATTGAATAGATTGTCGGTGATGCAGAGTGAATCGTTGCTTGTGAAGGCCACTGTAAGCAATTCATATACGGTAATTGTGGTTTCTGTGGTATCCACACAAGCGCCGTTCGAACTGCCGATTAAGGTAATGTCATACGTCCCACCTGCCGGGAAGGTAAATGTCGGTTCGAAAGTCGTGCTGACATCGGTGTTGGTTCCAAAGACTCCGAAATCCCAGAGGTAATTGGAAGTCCCTGTTGAAGCATTACCGAACGGTATGGACAAGCCTTGGCATTCATAACCCACCGGCATATCGATTTCGGCGACAGGCATGTCGAAAATATAGATGGAATCTGTGAAAATATTTTCGCACGTCCCATTGTTCGCGCTGAGTGTTACCACATTGAATCCGGGTTGGGTAAACGAAACATTGTTCACGTTGATTGTTGTGGCACTTGTAATGCTCGCGTTCGGACCGAAATTCCACGAAAATGTAGTACTCGCAGGTCCATCTGTTGATCCCACAAAATCTACACTATTGTTTAGGATACAAAGGGAATCGTCACTTGTGTAGGAAATGCTAAGCAGGTTATTGACATTCACTTCCATGTAAGCTGTATCCGTGCATGGCCATCCCGGATTGACAATGAGCATGGCAGTATAAATACCCGGCTGGGGATAGGTAAATGTAGGAGCGAAACTGGTGCTCACATCGGTCGTAGATCCATTCACACCAAAATCCCATTGGTAGTTCGTGCCCCCGTATGAATTGTTCTCAAATTGCACCGTTAGTCCTTGACAATATGAAACGAATGTTGCTAAGTCTTCCTGAACAGGCAAGATTGCTTGCATGGTAATGTTGCAATTGAATACACGAAACAAGAAATCACGTACAGTTTCACCCACAAGCACTCCATTTCGGTATTCCTGAACGCGCACACCGACGACGAAAAGTCCAATCATTTGAGGAGAAGCCGTGAGTAAACCGGTTACTGGGTTAATGTTGATACTCGCTCCAGGACCTAGTGGGTTTGCCGTTGAAAAACCTCCAGCCCAAGTCACTGGGAAATAGACCGGTGGAGGTGGTGGGTTGGGCGCTGGTAAACCTGAATTGGCTCCAGCAAAAGGTGCCACCAAAGAATACACCAATTGGTCTCCATCGGGATCTGTAGCAGAGTGGTCAAAAATGAGCTCATCGTTGTTGCACAAGAGCAGCGGTGGATAATTCGTGAATCTAGGACTGCTGTTTATCGCAATACCTGTTTCGCTGCCGGGAATGTGCGTTGTTAATGTCAAACCAGTATCGTCGGGGGCAATCAAATTGGTTACGTTTGGCCCACGGCAACAACGCTGATAGGAAACAGTATATCCACCAGGGGTTGGTGGCAAGTTGATGATGGTCGTATAGACAGCTTTTTCTATACAAATGTCCGTGGGTGGTATGACGCAGGGATTATTAAAAACAACAGGAAGTACAACACTACCTGGAAAAGGAACCGATATCGTTTGAAGCAATGTGTTATTTGCCAAATATACACCTAGATACAGAGGATTGTCATAGGCCGCACCCGTTGAAAAGCAATCACGGTATATGGTAATGACAAAACGGTAATTGTTGTTCCCCAAATAATCGTAATACATATCACCTCCCACAATGTGTGAGGCCATTGCCGGTTTGGCAAGCAAGAACAATAGTACGAACAGAAGTGACCGCATCGGTTTATTAGACGCAAAAGTAAGGGAAATGTTGCCGAAAGGTGTTAACTAAAGTTAATGGATAA
>JBDKGB010000187.1:0-24536 GCA_039798485.1 Bacteroidota bacterium | reverse complement strand
GGTCAGTTCGAAACGCATCTCAAATTTTTTGCAAAGATACGGAAAACTGAAGGGAAGGTTGCTTTTTTTTCGACTTGGTGGGAGTATACATTGGGCTAAAGAGAAAATTTAATTTTGGGGTGACAAAACTTTCATTTTTATTTCGCTCGAAACGATACCTTGAATTGAGAAAACGAATACATTTGCTCCATGGAATTGGACGCGCCCTCATTAGAACTGCCTTTCTTTGCAAACCTGCTGATACTGTTGGTTTTAGCGCGTGTATTGGGTGAGATATTTGAGCGGTTTAAGCAACCCGCAATGATAGGTGAAATCCTTGCTGGGGTTATATTAGGTCCAACACTTTTTAATTTTATCCATCGTACAGAAGATATCAAGGTCATTTCTGATCTGGGGGTTTTCTTGGTGGTAATTATCGCCGGACTGGAAATCAATTTCGACGACATCCTAAAATCCGTTCGTGGTAGAAGCATTGTCATATCCATTTTAGCCTTTTTCTTACCGATCGTTTCTGGATTTTTAGTCGGTCAAGCTTTCGGACAAGACGTAATGTCAACCATTTTTATCGGCTTGTGTGTGGCCATCACGGCATTGCCAGTGAGTGTGCGCATGTTGATGGATTTGAAACAGTTGCACAGCCCCATTGGTAAACGAATTGTGAGTGTTGCCATCTTTGATGATGTCTTGGCGCTGTCGATTTTGGGTGTGCTCTTGGCTTTGAAAGACGTTGAAAAAACGTACGCAGCGATTACCCAAGCCACGATTTTTTCCTTGATCAAATTGGTGTTGTTCCTGGGAGTTGTAGCCATTGTGTACCGCATCATTAAGAGTTTCGCAAAGCGTGAGAATTTCATTGAATCTCAACTCAACAAATTGTTGTTGCTCCTAAGAGGAAAAGAGTCTTTATTTGCGATTTTCTTTGTCTTTATTCTTTTGTTTTCAACCTTAACGGAGTCCATTGGCTTGCACTTCATCATTGGCGCCTTTTTCGCATCGATGTTGTTGAGCAAAGATTTGGTGGGCGAGAAGCATTTAAATACGTTCCACAACACGACCAACAGCATGGCGATGGGCTTCTTAGCGCCGATCTTTTTTGCGGGAATAGGTCTTGAATTTAAATTTGGTTCAATCACGAACTATTGGCTACTTGGATCAATTATCGCTGTTTCCTTTGCGTCGAAGATTATCGGTGGATACATTGGAGGTCGTTTTGCCCGATTGAATCACCGTCAATCCGTAACACTTGGTTTTGGGTTGAATGCCCGTGGAATTATGGAGTTGGTGATTGCCAACATCGCGTTCCGTGCCGGTTTGATCAACGTAGAGATTTTCTCTATGCTTGTCATCATGGGATTGGTGACAACATTGTCTACACCATTCCTCTTGAAATGGGCCTTTAGACGGATGGATGAAGATGCTCAGGATTTGGCTCCTGCGGAATCATAAAGAGCGCATAGAAGTACGCAAAAAAGGTAACTCCCATTTGCGTCTCCAAACTATCTTCAATCAAAAATGTCACGATACTGATCAGTATAAACACCAGTCCTGGAAAGTAGTGCGCGCGCCATTGAATGCGTAAAAATCGTACAATCATCCAAAGGAAAATCAAGAATCCGACAATCCCGAAACTGATCCAAGCCGTGAGGTAGGAATTGTGTGCACGGTGTCGATTTTCCAGCAAGAGCTTCGATTGATCGTGGATATACTGCTGGTCAAAGGCATGTTGTACATCTCCCGTTCCTACGCCAAACAACAGGTGTTTATTTAGGATTCGGAATCCTGTTTTCCAATATTCAATGCGCTGCCAAAGTGAGTGTCCATTGGCTTCCCCTGGATGATGCAGTTGGTACCGAATGCCTTCAATGCGTCCAAGCAAACCAGACTGTGACTCAGCGGTACTCGCTATACCTCGCTCAATGGCTCGAATATCTGTCTGCGATAATTTAGAAACACCTTCAGCATCTTTACGTAAATCCATGGAAGTGAGGTAGCGCATGAGCGTGAATTTCACCGGAAACCCTTTGATGTCAAGGCTGTCGTAATTGAGGGTGGAACGTGAATTCCAAGAACTTCTGAGTTCCTTTTCACAGACATAGACAAAAATCGCTTTTCCTTCGGCAAACATGTCCGTGCGCAAGTCATGGACATAGGGATTTCCTTGGGCAGTGAATTTGTCCAATTTGTCCAGCGAATACTTGGTTTGCTTTACCGGAATGAGAATGTAGATGATGGGAAACAGGATGAGCGCAAGTAAAAGGGAGGCTGAGAATATGGCCAATTTTCGGCTGCGTTGGCGTAAAAATTCGAAGGCCATCATGCCCATTGCAATGAGCAAAGCCAAAGCCCCTGATAGTATTTGACTGTAATAGGTGTAAAATGCAAACCAGAGAATCAAAACAATCCAAAGCGGCATCCATTTCTTCGAGAAAATGCGGATAAAATAGAAGGATAAGCCTGCGGCAAAGCCAACTTGAATCCCATAGCGAATGTGAGAGCCAAAAAGCGACATGCCACGGATATCGTCATAGGTGCGATCGCCGATCAAGTGTTGGTACGAAAGAAAATTAATGGCTGACGTAACCAACAAGGTGAGTACATAGAGCACAAGAAGAATGTGCAACTTCTGCTGATCGAAGGCGGGGCGTGCACCCAACACAAGAGGAAGCACCAAGAGCGGCAATTTCACGCGGATGTCATTCAAGGCATAGTCCCAGTCGTGGGAGTAGGTTAGACCTATGAGATGCAGGGCAAAAAACGCAAGCGAAAGATGAATCAACACATTGCCACCAATCAATTTCTGGGAAGGAAAACTCAGCTTCATGTTCAAGCGCAAATGCTCCCGTTTTTGTTTCCAGTTCCACTCGAGCAGGAAAGCCAAAGCGAGAATCATCGTCCCGATGGACATCAAGACCGTACTGCAGGGAATTCCAATGGCCAAAACGATGGCTCCAAAAAAATGGAAGTTGGTGTGAAAGGCAGATCCGGAACGGATTAATGTCATTGGTGTGTACAGTTAGTTCCGGAGGTGTAACGACTAAATCCCGAGAATAGTATTGTAGGTACTTCTGTTTTTCAAAATTTCAAGCGCCTTTTCCACATATAAATCATTGCGGAAGGCATCAATAGCTCTTCCCTTCTGATAGTAGTAACGTGAAATGATTTCATTCTCAAGCAAGTACTTGATCTCACTGCGGAATTTCTCAAGATCGCGTTCTTTGGAAGGAACAACACGCGCCATTAGGGCTTCATATTCTGCTTTTGAGTCTTCGTAAAAACCTTCCTTTTCAGCCGTTTCCTTCATTTTCTTCAGCATCTCTTCAGAGGCGGTTGAATACGTGAATTCTTCACCAAGGACATAGGTTTTAAAGGCATCGTACTCGGCATCTGTCAAGGCAAATTTTCCTGCTTCCGCAATGGTCGAATGCTCGGAGTGGTAGCGCGTAGCATAATTGAAAATCAAATTGTTGGCATAAATTGTAGCCGTTAAGCGACTTAGGTTCTCCAATTCAACTTTCACGTCAGGCTCAATGCCACGTCCGTCAATGACATCGCGGCCATTTTTTGTTTTGAATACCTTCAGCAGTGAATCAGCAATTTCTTTCGGACGTTCACCGTCTTCTTTTTCATAATACTCCAAGCGTTGCACACAGCGTCCAGAAGGTGTATAGTATTTCGCAATGGTCAACTTTACTTTTGACCCGTATTTCAAGTCGTACGTGCGCTGAACCAATCCTTTCCCGTAAGATGTTTCACCAATTACCACACCGCGGTCGAGGTCTTGGATACTTCCTGCAACGATTTCACTCGCTGAAGCCGAACCTTCATCGATCAATACAGTCAGTGGAATTTCCAAATCCAGTGGAGATTCAAGTGTCGTGTACACCCTGTTTTCTTCAGCAACACGACCTTTTGTGGTAACTATTGTTTCCCCCTTTTTCACAAACATGTTCACGATTTTGACAGCTTCAACCAAAAGACCTCCACCATTGCCGCGAAGATCAAGGATCACCTCTTTCATTCCTTGCGACTTCAAATCAAGAAATGCAGCGCGCACATCTGATGCAGCGGTTTGCGTAAAGCTATTCAACTTGATATAACCCACTGTGCTATTCACCATTCCCGAATACGGCACATCGGGCAACTTGATTTCGTCACGTGTCACAGAGATTTTTTTCTTGCCTTGATTTCCTCGCTCCACTTCGATGACAATGGTAGTTCCTTTTGGGCCTTTCAATGCACTAGACACATCATCAGATTCCTTTTTATACATGTCTTTTCCATCAACGGAAATGATCTTGTCACCTGCCTGAAGCCCGGCTTTTTGGGCTGGATTTCCTTCATAGGGCTCAGCGATGAACGTGTAATCTCCTATTTTTCGAATCAGGGCACCAATTCCTCCATATTGCCCAGTGGTCATAAGCCGGTAGTCCTCAATGTTCGATTCGTGGTAATATACGGTGTACGGATCAAGATCTTTTAACATCGCATCGATGGCCGCTTTACCTAATTTTCCTGCTTGAGGCTCATCGA
Source organism: Bacteroidota bacterium (assembly GCA_039798485.1). Lineage (GTDB taxonomy): Bacteria > Bacteroidota > Bacteroidia > Flavobacteriales_D > Crocinitomicaceae > M0103. The sequence goes on along the minus strand of JBDKGB010000187.1, from coordinate 20,006 downwards.
CATAATACATCTCAAGGTGCTGATAGATTTGATCCATAAGCTCCATGTTTTTGATGATCTCGAACCCATTCGATTGAGAAAAGGCACTGGTGGAAAGTAAGAATGCCGATGTTAAGGCAAGGAGTTGACGGAAAAATGATTTAGTGATCATGCTGTAATTTTTCAGTGAGTTGGGTGAAGATCTTCTTCGTTTTTTTGTCCAATTGTTCAGTAGTCATTTCTTCTTTTGAGGTATACACAAGGAAAATCGCCAGTTGTTGATTGCTTGCAGTCAAAAAGTCCTCTAAGATAAATTTATTCTTTCGAATGGCTTCACGCACGATGCGCTTCATGCGATTTCGGTCGTGGGCGTGACGGTTGATTTTTTTAGGTGCAGAAATGACCAATTGAAAGGGCACATTGCGCGAATTTTCGTGGATCAGGTAGAGAAGGGTCAACGGAAATGCTTTCACAGATTTCCCTTCTTTAAAAATCGTATCGATCAGTTTTTTACTGCAGAGTTTGTATTCCTTTCCGAATGATTGATTCATTTGTACGGCATTACTCCTGGTCAATTCGCGGTAAGTTGATGAACTCCTTGATGACGAAACTGGTTGGAAATTCTCGTAGCAAAGATTCACGAATTCGTTCAGCCTCTAACAGGGTTCTAAAATCGCCTACCTTCAACACGAAATTTGGAGCTGTAAAAAGGATGTAGGTATCTACTTTCGGAAACTGTGCAATGAATTTACTGCGTGCCTCGTCAACCAGCTGCTTGTCTGAGTCGAAGAACAATTGCACGCGGTATCCAAGGATCTGCGGGGTGCTCGCTGGAGGAGTTGGTGTACCTTGTTTTTTAACCAAAGCATCGAGGCGCACATCCTTAATAATTGTGACCTGCCCCTCCTCTTGGCTATACGCGTCAAAGCTTGCAACTAAAACACTCGTGAGTATGACAAAAATGTATTTCATAATTTCATTCCAAAAGTAACAAATTGTTCCAAAATGTAAAGAAAATAAGGTGAATGTTACGGTGTTTTTAGGTGAAAGTGAAGTTAACGAAAATTAACACTTATTTAGAATCATTTTAAATTAAAGAATCGAGCTCTAAAATTGTCATAAAACTGTCATTCAATGTGTCTATTCTTCTAAATTTGCAACCGTCAAATAGTGTCGAATTTGACCAAAGACGAACGTTTTTACACTAAAATATCTATTAGTCAGATGTTTAGAAATTTAAAAAATTGGTGTTATGGTACTCTTGCGCTAGTATTTGTAGCGGGGAGTTTTACATCACATGCACAGGGTGAAGCACTTTTTAAAGCAAAGTGCGCGAGTTGTCACCAACCTCATAAAAACAGTACTGGTCCGAAGCTTTTCCAGGTGCGCAAGAAGTGGGCAGATGGCGGAGCAAAGGAGGGTTCTATTTATCAGTGGGTGAACAACTGGCAAGCGGCAGCGGCGAGCGATCCGTATGCGCAAACAGTATCTACTTGGTCTCCAACGGCGATGAGCGCCTTCCCAGAATTGAAGAAGGAAGACATCAATGCGATCATGGATTGGGTAGATGCACAACCAGAGCCAGGAGCAGCACCTGCAGATGGAGCAGCACCAGCAGATGGGGCGGCACCAATGGACGGGGCAGCAGAAGAAGAGGAAGGTCTTGGATGGATTTGGATCATCCTTGGTGTGATCTTCTTTACCATTATTCTCGCGGTAGGTGGCGTTCGTCGTCAGTTGAACATTGCCTCTGCAGATGCAAATGGTGAAGATGTGAAAGAAGGAATGACTTACGGAGAAGAGTTCAAAACGTGGGCGTGGAAAAACCGCTTGTATGTTGGACTTGGATCTTTGGTGATTGTGATCAGCATCATTGTAACACTTTTCTTGAGTCTTTATCAAATTGGTGTGATCGAAGATTACCAGCCATCTCAGCCAATTGCATTCCCTCACGCAATCCATACAGGAGTAAATGGAATCGATTGTAAATACTGCCACAGCTCAGTGACAAAGTCAAAGTCTGCAGGTATTCCTTCGGTTAACGTGTGTATGAACTGTCACAAACAAGTGAACGGTCGCACTCCTGCACAGCAAGAGCAAATCGCGAAGGTGTACGATGCTGCAGGATGGGATCCAAGTGGTGCGGGTAAGTACACAGGAAAAGTTAAGCCAATCGTTTGGAATAAAGTTCACGTTCTTCCTGATCACGTTTACTTCAATCACTCACAACACGTTGTTGTAGGTGGTGTTGATTGTAAGCAGTGTCACGGTGACATGACGAAGCAAGTTGAAACGGTTAAAGTTCAACCAGTTTCTGAATTGAACAAAATCGAAGGAAACATTCCATTGACGAAACCAACCATGACAATGGGATGGTGTATCGAATGCCACGCGAAGAAAGAAATTTCTACAGGTGGATTGGATACGAAGAAGGATGGATATTATGATGAAATCCACAGAAGATTGCTGCAAAATAAGAAAGCGAAAGCGCTTTATGGCCAGTATTTGGAGGATGGAATTGTATCCGTAAGTGAACTTGGTGGTTGGGAATGTGCTAAATGCCACTATTAATTAACGAATCGAAGTAGTCGAAAATCATATGGGAATGACAAGAAAATATTGGAAAGGTCTTGAAGAGTTGAAAGAGACCCCCGAGTTCCTCAAGTCGAAAGAACAAGAGTTTCCTTCACAACTATCTGTGGAAGAGTTTTTGTCGGATGAAAATCTGAAAGAGACCTCTACAGCGCGTCGCGACTTCCTTAAATTTCTGGGCTTTAGTGTCGCTGCAGCAACTGTTGCTGCGTGTGAAGCTCCGGTGACTAAGGTAATTCCTTACGTAAACAAGCCTGAGGATGTAACGCCGGGTATGCCAACATGGTATGCATCAACGTACTATGATGGACAGTCTTACGCAAGCATCTTAGTGAAAACACGTGAAGGTCGACCAATCTATATCAAAGGAAATAAAGACTTCGGTATTACAAACGGAGGAACAAATGCGCAAATTATCGCATCTGTTCTAGGTTTGTATGATAGTGCACGTCTTCAACATCCAACATACAACGGATCTGAAACTTCTTGGAAGCAATTGGATTCAGCTGTAATGGCTGGTTTGAAGTCTGCGAAGAATGTGACAATCGTAACAAACACCATCATCAGCCCTTCGTTCAAAGCAGCGGTGGATCAATTGGCATTGGCGATTGGCGCAACACCAGAGAATGGGAAATTGAACCACATCCAATACGATGCGGTTTCATACGCAGGAATGCGTTTGGCGAACAAAGACAACTTTGGTGCTGAAATCATTCCTTCTTACGATTTCGCGAAAGCAAAAACAATTGTAAGCGTTGGAGCTGACTTCTTGTCTTCGTGGTTGATGCCAACGGCTTTCGCTACACAATACGGTACGCGTAGAAATCCTGATGGGGATTGGATGTCTAAGCACTTCCAGTTTGAATCAAATATGTCAGTGACTGGATCCAACGCAGATTACCGCGGAATGATCAAGCCGTCTGAACAAGCAAACGTATTGGCATACATCCTCAAGGCATTTAATGTGTCTACAGGTGTATCAACTGCGCTTTCTGCAGAGGCTGCTAAGGTTGCTGATGCGGCGGTGAAAGCATTGAAAGCATCAAAAGGTGAATCTATCGTAGTGGCTGGGTCGAACAACAAATCGGTTCAACTTCTTGCAAATAAATTAAACAATGTACTTGGCGCTTACGGTGTAACAATTGACCTGAATGAAAAGGTGAACTTGTTCAAATCGGAAGATGCGAAGATGAACGCTTTTGTAAAAGATGTTATTGGAGGTAGAGCTTCTGATGCGGTTCTTTTCTTGGGTGTGAATCCAGTGTACACCTTGGCAAACGGTAAAGCGTTTGGTGAGGCCTTGAAGAAGGTGAAATTGTCTGTTTCTTTTGCATCACATGCAGATGAAACAGCTGTATATTGTAAATACTGTGCTCCGGATCACCACGCATTGGAATCTTGGGCAGATTATAACCCTACAACATCACACTTCGCAGTAGCGCAGCCAACAATTCGTCCATTGTTCAACACGGCTTCGGCTTTGGAAACAATGCTTGTTTGGGCTGGTAAAGCTTCACGCAGTGGAAAAGATTCAAAAGTTGCACACGAGTTCATTCGTTCAACTTGGCAAACATCACCATTGTTGACTTCAGCAGAGGGTGTTGCAGATTTGACGAATTTCTGGAACATGGCAGTGCACAACAGCTGTGTTACGGCACCACAAGCGGCTGACGCGACACCATTGGTGTTCACAGATGCGAAAATTGGAGCAGTGCCTAAGGCTTCAGGACTTGAAGTCGTTTTGTATCAAAAAGCAGGTATTGGAATTGGTGCGCAAGCAAACAACCCTTGGTTGCAAGAGTTGCCAGATCCAATGACGAAAGTAACTTGGGACAACTACATCACCATGAACCCATCTGAGATGGAAAAAGGTGGGTATGTAACGACTTACGATCAAGAGCACGGGTTGAACCTAGCAACAGTAACTGTTGGAGGAGCTTCTGTGACATTGCCGGTTTATCCATTGCCTGGACAAGCGCCTGGAACTGTAGGTATCGCACTTGGATATGGACGTGGTGAAAACGGTGAAAACATTGGTAAAGCGGCGTTCCAAACAAAAGAATATGGTGGTCATGCAGCATCTGAAGATGGAAAATTGATTCCAATTGGTGCAAATGCTTTCCGTTTCGTTCAAAATGAAAACGGAACAATGGAGTACGAAGTTTCTGGTTCAATCAAGAAAGCAGAAGGAACATACAGCATTGCGGCGACACAAATTCACCATACGGTAATGGGACGTCATTCAATTGTTCGTGAAACGACATTGGATACGTTTACAAATAAAGACAAAGAGGCGTACAATCCTGCTCACATGCTTCAAAAGCTGGACAAGGACGGTAACCACGTTGAACGTCCAGTAAGTGAGTTTGACCTTTGGGATGCACATCCTGTAGAAAAAATTGGCCACCGTTGGGGTATGACCATCGACCTTTCATCATGTATTGGTTGTGGATCTTGCTTGATCGCTTGTCAATCTGAAAATAACGTTCCTGTAGTAGGAAAAGATGAAGTAAGAAGAGGTCGTGAAATGCACTGGTTGCGTATCGACCGTTATTTTGCATCTGAAGAAGAAGCTGCAGTTGGAACACGTAAAGATGCAGAGACCTTTAGTTACGATGAGGCTGAAAATGCAGCATTGAACCCGAAGGTTGTTCACATGCCAATGTTGTGTCACCACTGTAACCACGCTCCTTGTGAGACGGTTTGTCCTGTGGCTGCGACAACACACAGCAATGAAGGATTGAACCAAATGGCGTACAACCGTTGTATCGGTACACGTTACTGTGCGAACAACTGTCCGTACAAAGTGCGTCGTTTCAACTGGTTCAACTACCCATCTTACAAGAAATTCACGGAAGTGAATCCAGCTCAGGATGACCTGGGAAGAATGGTATTGAATCCAGATGTTACTGTACGTACACGTGGTGTCATGGAAAAATGTTCATTCTGTGTTCAACGTATCCAAGCAGGTAAACTCGTTGCGAAGAAAGAATCTCGTCCAGTGATGGATGGCGATTTCGCTTCAGCATGTGTGGATGCTTGTCCTACAAATGCAATCACTGTTGGTGACTGGAATGACTTGAAATCAATGGTACGTTCAAGTGCTGATGACAAGCGTTCTTACCAAGCTCTTGAGGAAGTAGGTGTTCGTCCGAACATCTGGTACAAAGTGAAAGTACGCAACGAGAAAAACGATGCGTTGGATGCTTTGCAAGTTGCTGAAGGACACCATGCAGCGAAAGGGAATAATAAGAAACATCATTAATTGATAAAAATCGGTTGTAATGCATAAGGAAGCAGCAATTAGAGAGCCCCTCATCTTAGGTCACAAGACCTACCACGATGTTACGGAGGATGTATGTAAACCAATTGAGGACAAAGCGCCACGCATGTGGTATATCCTCTTCGGTATTGCATTGATCATTGGCTTGTACGGAGTAGGAAGTATCTTGTACCTTCTAGGAACTGGTATCGGTGTTTGGGGATTGAACAAAACCATTGGATGGGCTTGGGATATCACCAACTTCGTATGGTGGGTAGGTATTGGTCACGCCGGAACCTTGATTTCAGCGGTACTACTTTTGTTCCGCCAAAAATGGAGAATGGCGATTAACCGTTCGGCAGAAGCGATGACCATCTTCGCGGTATTCATGGCCGGATTGTTCCCGTTGATTCACATGGGACGTCTTTGGGTAGGTTACTGGACCTTGCCTTTGCCAAACCAATTCGGTTCATTGTGGGTAAACTTCAACTCTCCACTTCTTTGGGACGTATTCGCGATTTCAACCTATCTTTCTGTATCACTCGTTTTCTGGTACATTGGTTTGATTCCTGACTTCGCAACAATCCGTGACCGTGCGAAAAAGCCATTGGCGAAAAAGATGTACTCCATCTTAGCGTTCGGTTGGTCTGGTCGTGCGAAACATTGGAACCGTTTTGAACTTGTTTCTTTGGTATTGGCAGGTCTTGCTACACCACTTGTATTCTCGGTTCACTCGATTGTATCCTTCGACTTTGCGACTTCAGTAATCCCTGGTTGGCATACCACAATCTTCCCTCCATACTTCGTGGCAGGTGCGGTATTCTCTGGGTTTGCAATGGTACAAACACTCCTTTTGGTCATGCGTAAAGCAATGGGACTTGAGGCATACATTCACACGAAGCACGTAGAATACATGAACATCGTCATCATGGTTACGGGTTCAATCGTAGGGGTTGCATACTTGACAGAGCTTTTCGTTTCTTGGTACTCAGGGGTTGAATATGAATCATACGCATTCATCAACCGTTTCTCTGGACCATATTGGTGGGCATACTGGTCAATGATGACATGTAACGTAATTAGCCCGCAGTTGATGTGGTTCCGTCCATTGAGAAGAAGCTTGTTGTTTACATTCATCATCTCGATCGTAGTAAACATCGGTATGTGGTTCGAGCGTTACGTAATTATCGTGACTTCATTGCACCGTGACTACCTTCCATCAGCATGGAGCATGCACTACCCAAGCCACATCGATATCGCGATCTATGTAGGTACAATCGGGTTGTTCTTCACATTCTTCTTGTTGTTTGCACGTTACTTCCCAGTACTTGCATTGAACGAAATCAAAACAATCTTGAAATCATCTGGTGAGTCTTACAAAAACGCACCGGATCATTCACACGACAATCACTCAAACCATTAATGTTAGGATCATGGCAGAGAAAGTAATATATGCAATGTATGACGACGACGATGTGCTAAAAGATGGCGCAAAGAAGTTGGTTGCAAAAGGAGTTAAAATCGCGGAGGTATTCTCTCCGTTCCCAATCCACGGAATTGATCCAATCATTGGTGTGAAAAACACGCGTTTGGGTATCATGGCCTTCATCTATGGAATCACAGGGACAATGCTTGCTACGTATGGAATGCGTTTTTTCATGGTAGAAGACTGGCCGATGAACATTGGTGGTAAACCAAACTTTACGTATTTGGACAACATCTTGGCGTTCATTCCAATCACCTTCGAGTTCACCGTATTGTGTGCGGCTCACGGAATGGCGATTACCTATTTGTTGAGAAACAAAACATTGCCTGGTATGCCAGCGCAAAATCCTGATCCAAGAACAACAGACGACAAGTTTGTTATGGAGATTCGTTTATCAGAAAATTCAAACTATTCAGCAGAGCAGTTGGAGGCAATGATTCGCGAAACAGGAATGATTGAATTGGATCAAAAGGAAATTAAATAATTGCCAGGTATTGTAAGATACTGCGTCTGACACAAAAAATATATTAGACAGATGAAAATGAACTTCAAGGCATTAGCAGGTTTGACAATGATAGCAGCGACAGGATTTATTCTTGGTTCTTGCTCTTCAAACCCAGACAGCTCCGGATTGGAATATATGCCAGATATGTACCGTTCACCAGCTATCGAACCGTATGTCGATTACGGTGAGGTGCGCGGAAAAGAGCACATGAACATGAAAATGACATTGTCAGCGATGACTCCACCTGCGGGATCAATTCCTTACTATGGAACAGATTCGGCTACAGTGTCATTGATGTTGCCTTATTTCCGTAAAGCAAATATAGCTTTCCGTGAAACACATGGTATGTACGGTGCAGATTTGACAAGTGTTGATGAATACACTGCAGCAGCTGCGGACGTGAACCCATTCAAATTGACAGCGGCAAATTCTGAAGATGTCTTCAAAAAAGGAAAAGAGTTGTATACAGCAATGTGCCAGCACTGTCATGGTGAAAAAGGAGACGGAAACGGACCAATGGTATTGAGCGGAGCCTATGCTGGTGTTCCTAACTATATGGATCGCGCAGCGCTTTCTGACGGTCAAATGTTCTACTCGATTTACTATGGTAAAGGAGCAATGGGATCACACAGATCACAGTTGAATAAGAAGGAAATTTGGACCTTGGTGCACTATGTGAATCGTTTCCAAGATCCAAATTATGGGAAGTTTGATGCAAACGGAATGGCTATGGCTGCTCCAGCTGCAGCGGATACAACAGCAGCGGCAAAGAAATAATAATCTGAATGACTACGAACATGGAATTCACAATTACGAATAGAGCAAAAACAGTAACATTGGCATTGATTGTTGTCGGTGTATTGTTCACAGCAATCGGCATCTTTACCGGTATGAGCGACCATCATTTTGCAACACGTTTGTTGGCAAATGGGTTAATCAATAGTTTCTTTTTCTTCGCAATCGGCTTAGGAGCGTTGTTCTTCTTGGCATTGCAGTACGCTACCGAAACAGGTTGGTATGCTTCTGTTAAGCGTGTCATCGAAGCAGTGGCAGGTTTCCTTCCTTATGGAATGATGTTGATGTTGGTTACCTTGTTGACGATTACATTCATGCACGGAGCGCACATTTACTCATGGATGGATCCAGCTACCTACACCAAAGGAAGTCACCACTATGACGCAATCATTGCTGGTAAGCGTCCATTCTTGAATGAAATTTTCTTTTGGGTGAGAACGTTGTCTTATATGGCAATTTACTACATCTTCTGGATGGGCTTTAGAAAGCGTTCATTGTTGGAAGATTCCGTTGGTGGAACAGACCTTCACTTCAAAAATTACAAAAAAGGAGCTACGTTCTTGGTATTCTTTGCGGTATTCAGTTCAACATCTTCTTGGGATTGGTTGATGTCAATTGATGTACACTGGTTCTCTACATTGTTTGGATGGTACACGTTCGCTGGAATGTGGTGTTCAACTATGGTTGTTCTCGTATTGACAACATTGTATTTGAAAAAATTGGGTTACCTACCAAATGTGAACGATAGCCACATCCATGACCTTGGAAAATGGACATTTGCTACCTCATTCCTTTGGTCGTACCTGTGGTTCTCTCAGTTCATGTTGATTTGGTATGCAAACATCGGTGAAGAGGTGGCTTACTACATCATGCGTATTGAGAACTTCAAAGTACTTTACTTCTCTATGTTTTTGATCAACTTTGCGTTCCCAATGTTGATTTTGATGTCAAGAGATGCAAAAAGAAATGCAGGTATCTTAACCTTGGTAGGTTTGATCATTCTTACAGGTCACTGGTTGGATGTGTACATCATGGTATCAGCAGGTACATTGGGGGCTAACGCTCAATTCGGATTCTTGGAATTGGGCATGGTGCTGGCTGTATTAGGATTCTTCCTGCGAATGATTCTTGTGAATCTGACAAAGGCTCCGCTTACTCCGGCGAACCACCCATTCTTGGATGAGAGTATTCACCACGAAATTTAATTTGAAATTTATTTTATCACAGATAATTGACTAATGATGGGAAGTAAATTAATCGCGCTGCTCGTAATCGTTCTGGGTGTTGTTGCAATTGCTCAGTTGGTTCGTGTATACGAATTGTCCTCAAAACTCCGCAAGCGTGGAGAACACGAAATTACAGATCGTGACAATAACCTCAATGGACGAATGATGTTCATGTTTATCATTGCGCTGTATGCATTTTTCTTATGGTTGGTTGTCCGTTTCGGATGGACAGGACGTGGAGAAGCGGCATCAACAATTGGTCGTGAGACAGATTGGTTGTTAAATGTAAACTTCATCATTATCATTGCGGTATTTGTTTTGACGAACACACTGTTGTTCTATTTTTCATACAGATATGTCCGCAAGGAGGGTGTGAAAGCATTCTATTACCCACACAACAACAAGTTGGAAATGCTATGGACGGTTGTTCCGGCTTGTGTACTTGCTGTGATCATCATCCTTGGATTGAAGAAGTGGAACGATGCAACATCTGCGGCTTCTGACGAAGCGATTCGTGTGGAATTGTTCTCTAAGCAATTTGACTGGACAGCTCGCTACTCCGGATACGATAACATTCTTGGTCGTTTCGATTACAAGTTGACAACAGACAAAAACGAATTGGGAATCATGACGTCTGCAACAATAGATAGTGCAATTTACGCTATGGAGCATGGGGTGACTGGCATTGATTCTATTGAGGCAAAGTTGAACAACCGCAAAATCATGTTGGTTCCGGAAGATCGTGAGAAAATGGAAACAGATCTTTCGCGCAAGCAACGTTTGATTCGTTTGTTGTACCAAATGCAAGCGCACCACGATAAGAAAATGGACCGTGCTGCAGAGGACGATATCATTCAAAAAGATACACTTTACTTGTGTGCGAACAAAGAGTATGAATTCAATTTCCGCGCAAAGGATGTGATTCACTCGGCTTATTTCCCACATTTCCGCGCACAGATCAATGCTGTTCCTGGGATGACAACACGTTTTAAGTTTACACCTGACATCACAACCAAGGAAATGCGTGTGAAGAAGAACGACGCAAAGTTCAACTACGTCTTGATGTGTAACAAGATTTGTGGTGGTGCACACTACAAAATGAAAATGATTGTTGTGGTGTTGTCTGAGAAAGAATACAACCAATGGATGAAAGGCGCACAAGCGAAAACATTCAAATCAACTTTCTCACCGGCAGCAGCACCAGCAGCACCGGCAACGTCAGATACTACAGGAGTGGTGGTGGATACAATGGCCATGCCTGCGGTAGTTATGAAATAATTTTTACAACTCTTTAAATAAAGTCAAATGTCAGCAATAGCGCACGAAGAACACGGACATCACGAAGCACATGGACATCACGACCATGAGCACCATGAAGAACATTTCGTTTCGAAGTACATCTTCAGCCATGACCACAAAATGATTGGAAAGCAATTCCTAATCACTGCGGTGTTTATGGGAGTTGTAGCCATGTTACTTTCAATTCTTTTCAGAATTCAATTGGCTTGGCCAGGTGAAAGCTCTGATTTCTTATCTTTCTTCTTGGGAGAAACTTGGGCACCAAATGGTGTCTTGAAAGAAGACATGTACCTAGGGCTTGTAACGATCCACGGTACAATCATGGTATTCTTCCTGTTGACGGGTGGGTTATCAGGAACTTTCTCGAACCTACTCATTCCATTGCAAGTTGGAGCACGTGACATGGCCTCAGGTTTCTTGAACATGCTTTCGTTTTGGTTCTTCTTTATTTCATCGGTGATCATGTTCTGTTCTTTGTTCATTGAGACAGGACCAGCAATGGCAGGTTGGACGATTTATCCTCCACTTTCGGCATTGCCTCAAGCAGTTTCTGGATCAGGTTTGGGTATGACGATGTGGTTGATATCAATGACCATTTTCATCGCTGGATCTTTGATTGGATCATTGAACTATATTGTGACTGTATTGAACTTGCGTACGGCAGGAATGTCAATGACACGTTTACCTTTAACAATTTGGGCGTTCTTCGTAACGGCTATTCTTGGGGTACTTTCTTTCCCGGTACTACTTTCGGCAGCTTTGTTGTTGACGATGGACCGTTTGGCTGGTACAAGTTTCTACCTTTCTGATATCATTGTTGGTGGTGAAATGCTAACGAACCACGGTGGATCTCCATTGTTGTACCAGCACTTGTTCTGGTTCCTTGGTCACCCTGAGGTGTATATCGTACTTCTTCCAGCTCTTGGTTTGTCTTCTGAAATCATTTCTACGAATTCACGTAAACCAATCTTTGGGTACCGTGCGATGATTGGATCTATTTTGGCAATTGGTTTCCTTTCGTTCATCGTTTGGGGTCACCACATGTTCGTCACAGGTATGAATCCATTCTTAGGTAGTGTATTCGTATTTACAACCTTATTGATTGCGATACCTTCTGCTGTAAAAGTGTTCAACTACTTGACAACGCTTTGGAGAGGTTCATTGGTACTTACTCCAGCGATGTTGTTTGCGATAGGTTTGGTATCTACCTTTATCACAGGTGGGGTTACCGGAATCATCCTTGCAGATTCAGCATTGGATATCGCGGTGCATGATACGTACTTCGTTGTTGCCCACTTCCACATTGTAATGGGTATGTCAGCCGTATTTGGAATGTTTGCAGGGGTTTACCATTGGTTCCCTAAGATGTATGGCCGAATGATGAATACACGTTTGGGTTATGCGCACTTCTGGATTACAATCATCGGAGCGTACGGTGTATTCTTCCCAATGCACTTCGTAGGATTGGCAGGAGCGCCACGTCGTTATTATGATTATTCTGTATACGGTGAATTCGATCAAGGATCTTTGGACATGATGATGGATTTGAACGTGATCATTACCGTATTCGCAATTTTTGCAGCAATCGGACAGCTCTTGTTCTTGTTCAACTTCTTCTACAGTATTTTCCGTGGACCAGTAGCGCCTCAAAACCCTTGGAACTCAACTACACTTGAGTGGACAACTCCAGTAGAGCACATGCACGGTAACTGGCCAGGAGAATTGCCTACAGTACACCGTTGGCCTTACGATTACTCGAAGCCAGGTGCTGATACGGATTTCATTCCTCAGAATGTTCCATTGGCTGAAGGTGAAGAAGAACATTAATCAACTTTAGAATAGTTTTAAAGCCTTCCGTTTTTAACGGGAGGCTTTTGTATTTTTGTAAAAAGCAATCCATTGGAAGAAGAGGACTCATTTGATTATCGTCAGGAAGTACAAAACGGTGGTGAACAGGAATACGATAAGGTACTTCGTCCGAAGAAGCTGTCAGATTTTGCTGGTCAACCTTCGGTCGTTGAGAATCTTGAAATTTTTGTGAAAGCGGCAACGTTGCGCGGAGAACCTTTGGATCACGTTTTATTACATGGACCTCCCGGACTGGGCAAAACGACCTTGGCGAATATCATTGCGAACGAACTGAAAGTTGGTTTTAAAGTAACAAGTGGACCAGTGCTGGACAAGCCCGGAGATCTCGCTGGACTGTTGACCAACTTGAGTGAAGGAGATGTGCTTTTTATCGACGAAATTCACCGCTTAAGTCCCGTTGTTGAAGAATACTTGTATTCGGCCATGGAAGATTATGTCATAGACATCCTCATCGATAGTGGACCAAATGCTCGAAGTATTCAGATTACCCTGAATCCATTTACACTCATCGGTGCAACCACGCGTTCAGGATTACTGACTTCACCATTGCGTGCACGTTTTGGCATCAATTCGCGCTTGGAATATTACGACGCGAAAACATTGACGAGCATTGTTGAACGCTCTTCAGGTTTGTTGAACATCCCGATCGATGAAGCCGCAGCCTATAAAATCGCATCACGAAGCCGAGGTACACCTAGAATTGCGAATGCCTTGCTCCGTAGGGTACGCGATTTCGCGCAAATTAAGGGTACGGGTGTGATTGATGAGGAAATTACAGAAGTGGCCTTAAAAGCGCTCAATGTAGATGAAAATGGTCTTGATGAAATGGATATCAGAATCCTGAAAGCAATCATTGATAAGTTCAGCGGCGGTCCTGTTGGATTGACGACCATAGCGACGGCAATTGGCGAGAACGCAGGAACTCTCGAAGAGGTTTACGAACCATTTTTGATTCAAGAAGGATTTTTGATGCGCACACCGCGGGGACGTAAGGTGACTGAAAAAGCACTGCGCCATTTTGGTAAAAGTCTGGGTTGGTCACAAGGTGGACTCTTCTAAATTAAAAGAATGTCTTCAGCAGCTAAATACACTGCACTCATCAAGCAAAAAGCACACGAGCAAGGTTTCCTGCATTGTGGCATTTCAAAAGCTGAATTTTTATCGGACGAAGCTCCGAAATTGGAAGAATGGTTGCGCCTAGGGTATCAAGGTTCGATGTCGTACATGGAACGCAATTTCGACAAGCGTTTGGATCCGCGTCTGCTTGTTGACGGCGCAAAATCGGTCGTTACCCTAATCTACAATTATTTTCCTGCTGAGAAGCCGAGAAATACGGATGCGCTAAAAATTTCCAAATACGCCTATGGCGAAGATTACCATGTCGTCATCAAAGACAAACTCTTTGAGTTGATGGCCTATCTTCAACAAGAAATCGGGGAAGTGAGTGGACGTGTTTTTGTCGATTCAGCACCTGTGATGGATAAGGCGTGGGCAAAGAAATCGGGAGCTGGGTGGATCGGAAAGCACACCAACCTTGTGCGACCGGGTGTGGGATCTTTCTTTTTTATAGCTGAATTAATCATCGATCTTGATTTAATCGCCGACGGACCCATCAAGGATTATTGCGGCACCTGCACACGGTGCATCGATGCATGTCCAACGGAAGCGATCGTCGCGCCCTATCAATTGGATGGATCGAAGTGCATTTCATACCTCACCATTGAATTGAAAGACGCAGTCATCGATGGTGGCTTCAAAGGAAAAATGGAAAATTGGATGTTTGGCTGTGATGTCTGTCAAGATGTTTGTCCATGGAATCGCTTTTCCAAGCCACATAGTGAGTCTAGGTTTAATCCGAGTGACGGTCTTTTGGAAATGACCACCGATGCTTGGGTGAATCTCACGGAGGAGGTTTTTACGCGCTACTTCAAGTCAAGTGCCGTTTCACGCACAAAGTTTACAGGCTTGCAACGAAATATTCGTTTTTTAACAGGTGAATAGGTGCAACGAATGTCTATTTTACTGCATCTTTGAACAAACAATAACAACATGATTCCAGATCAAAATGTGATAGGTCCACAAACGACCAGTATGGATCCATATAGCGGAACTTGGACAAAACAGGAGGCTGCACATCTTTTAAGGAGAACTGTTTTTGGTCCAACCTTTCAGCAAATTCAGGCAGCGGTAAATGTGGGAATGGATGCTGCCGTAAACACATTACTACAAATTCCAGTGACCTCGCTTCCCTTAAGTTACGATCCAAATGAAACCATTTCGGCTGTTGGAACAACATGGGTGAATAGTGTTTACCCGGCAGATGCTACAAGTGCTCAAGCGCATGAGACGGCGCGTATCAAATCTCTAGGCGCCTGGTTAATGAAGCGCATGAATACGGAAAATACAACCATTGCAGAAAAAATGTGCCTCTTCTGGCAAAATCATTTCGCAGCGACTTTAGCACCAGATGCGCGTGCGAGTTACAAGTACCATTTGCTCATACGGAATCATGCTTTGGGAAATTTTAAGCAATTCGTGAAGGACATGACCATCGACCCGACGATGCTTTTGTTTTTGAATGGCGCCACAAATACGTTGTATAGTCCAAACGAGAATTATGCGCGTGAAATCCTTGAACTATTTACCATAGGCAAAGGACCACAAATTGGCCCAGGTGATTACACAAATTACAAGGAAGAAGATGTCGCTGCTGGCGCGAAAGTGTTCACAGGTTATATCGTAGAGGGTTTGCGCAGTACCACCATGACAGCACCTGTATCCACCTATTACGATGTATTGCACGACCAAAGTACGAAACAGTTTTCGGTACATTTCGGGAATCAAACCATTACTGCCAATGGTGCCACAGAATATGCCGATTATATCGATCTAATATTTCAACAAGCCCAAGTTGCACATTTTATCTGCACGAAATTGTACCGCTACTTCGTGAATTATGATTTAACAACCGATGTTCAGACGAATGTAATTCCAGTAATGGCGCAAACATTAATGGACAACAATTTTGAGATGCTACCTGTACTACAGCAGTTGTTCAAAAGTCAACATTTTTATGATGTAGCGTTTCGGGGAGCAATTATCAGAAATCCTCTCGAAGTTGTTTTTGGGATGTTCAATCCGTGTCAATCTGCACCGAATTTCGGTTTGGCAACGAATTCAGACATGTATGTCGCCATGTATGCGTATGCGCAAACAATGGGTCAGGCCTACGGAACCCCACCAAGTGTTGCAGGTTGGACCGCGTATTACCAAGCTCCAGCATTTTCGAAACTGTGGGTAAATTCAACCACGATCAAGAGTCGTTTTGACTTGGCAAATTTTATAACGTTGTACACGGGAATACCAGTGAATGGTTCCAACTTTAAGGTGGATGCACTCGCATTGGTGAATGGACTTTCTGCCCCGAACAATGCGGTAGCGGTCATCGATGATTTGTGTACGGTATTCTTTCCAAAAGCACTGACGGTAGCACAAAAAACTTTACTCAAGTTCATTTTAACAGGTGGACTTCCCGATTTCGAATGGACCGTTGATTACGATGCTTATGCGGCGGACCCGACAAACACATCTGTCTCGAATCCCGTAAAAAGTAAGGTAGAACAAGTCCTTTCACGTATTTTTCAGATGCCTGAATTTCAAACCATTTAATTGTCGCTCCAATGGAAAGAAGGAATTTTTTAAAAAACATGACCTTGGCTTCGGTCGCAGCGCCTTTTGCACTGAATGGAATGAATTATCAAGGCGTAGCGAAGAAACTGTTCAATTATTCGAAATCTGCAGAGGATCGCGTTTTGGTGATTATCCGCCTCAACGGAGGAAATGATGGACTCAATACGGTAATTCCCCTTGACCAATATGAGAATTTATTGCTTCAACGGCCAAATGTCATTATCCCACAACCGAACATCATTCAAGTAACACCAGAGATTGGCTTTCATCCTGCTATGACTGGTATGAATACGATGTTTAATGAAGGAACACTGACAATTATTCAAAATGTAGGGTACCCAGAACAAAACCGATCGCATTTCAGATCGATGGACATTTGGTCAACTGGAATGATGGATGTTGCGGAAACACGGGGATGGCTCGGACGCTACTTTGATGGGGTCTATCCAAACTACCCAGATGGGTATCCAAATGCGACGAATCCGGATCCTTTTGCCATCAGTATGGGATACGAGGTGTCGTCTACATGTCAAGGACTCATGGCAAACTTCTCGCATGCGGTGAGTGACCCTTTTGCAGCGGTCAATTTGGTCAATACAGGTACAACAAACGATGGAACTTACTATGGCTCTCACATGGAGTACCTGTCCATTTTGATCAATCAAACGAATCAATATGCGGATACCATCAATGCTGCAGCCAATGCCGGATCTTCGCTCTCAATCATGTACGACACCAATAATCCCTTGGCCATGCAGTTGCGGAATGTGGCGAAAATGATTTCAGGCGGATTGAAAACGAAGGTATATATCCTCAATGTAAGTGGCTTTGATACCCACGATTCTCAAGTTTCCTCCACCAATCCAATTGCTGGAGAACATGCAGATTTATTGAAACAACTTTCTGATGCAGTAAGCGCCTTTCAAAATGACCTTGGTTTATTGGGCATCGCGAACCGTGTGGCTGGTTTTACATTTTCTGAATTTGGTCGTCAGATCGCGTCCAATGCGAGTTTTGGAACTGACCACGGAGATGCCGCACCAATGTTCTTGTTCGGATCTTGTATCAACTCAGGAATCATTGGCCCAAATCCAGTCATCTCAAATGCCGTAAATGCACAAGATGCTGTCCCAATGCAAATCGATTTTAGGGATGTCTATGCCTCCATTTTAAAGGATTGGTTTGAAGTTCCCGAATCGGAAATTCAGCCACTTTTTGAGCAGACAATCACCTATTACCAAGTACTTGGTGCGTGTAATGTAGGTTTGGATGAATTGGTGGATGAACGCAACAAAGGAATCGTCTATCCGAATCCTGCGCTGAACAATGCAACGGTGCGTTTCAAATGCCAGAGTGAGTGCGTGAAGCTCGAGCTCATCGATACCAACGGTCGACCAATCAAACAAGTGTATGACAGTAACCTAGCACAGGGCATACACCACGTTCCGTTTGAACTTCATGGCCTGAAAGCTGGAAATTATTTCGTGAACATCAATAAAGCCTCAGGCAAGGAAACCATTGCGTTGGTCAAGATTGATTAAATTGGAGAAAAGACTTAAAGACATCAAGATATTAAGACATCAAGATATTAAGACATCAAGAGGTTAAGACTTGATTTCGTGAATGCCACAGTCACCACATCGTTTTAAAGGGTAATTCGTAAATCGTAATTGGTAACTCGTAACTAAATCACATCCCCATGCCTTTCAGCTGATCGATGGTCATTTGCTTGTAGCCTTCTGGAATTTTAAAGTCGAATAAATCGCCGGCTTTTTTGATTTTCTTTTCGATATCCGTTACCGTCAATACCATCTTAAGTCCAGAGTTGTTGATTTCGTATTCCAAAGGGAAGCCCGGTACTTTCTCGTTCAAATAGCTTTGGCCCTTTGACGCCACCTTGATTTCTTCCGTGTACCAAAACACAGATTCAGATCCATCCTCAGAGGTGATGATGGCCTTCTTGCAAACATAGCCCATAATGACTTTCGTTTCGTCAACAAGGGTAACCTCCATTTCTGGGGTGTCCTTTTTTTCTTTGTTCATCTCGTCAAGGGTGGTCAGAACAGCATTTTTTCCAACCATACCGCTCATCAACATTAGGAAGTCACCTGATTTTTCATTCGTCAAGGTACTGATGTTCATCATTGTACCCATCTTCATTTCAGAACGGGTCAATCCCTCAGTGAAATAAATTTCCATCGTTGAACCTTGGAGCATCGTTACTGCCATTTGCATGTCCGGATTGTCCGAAACACAATCAATTTTATACGACACATGTCCTTCAGTGATTTGTCCTTGTGCAGTGAACACGACAATCGTTAAAAATGCAATAAATAGATTTTTCATATGGTTTAATTTGATGCCTTCGGCGTTTTCAGATTTGATGCCTTCGGCAATTTAGAATTTGATGCTATGCAATTTAAAATTTTTAAAGTAATTAGTAACTCGTAATTAGTAAATCGTAATTGGTAACTCGTAATTAGTAACTCGCAACTTATAACTCGTAACTCATTTACCCCCCTGTGAAATACCGGTATAAATCATTTCCATTCGCATACAACAGCAAGCCCATCAACAAGATGAAACCAACATACTGTGCGTATTCCAATACCTTCTGAGGTGCTTCACGACCAGTAATCATCTCGTACAACAAGAAGACAATGTGTCCACCGTCGAGTGCTGGAATCGGTAAGATGTTCATGAAAGCTAAAATGATCGAGAGCAGTGCCGTGTTCGCCCAGAAAATTTGCCAGTCCCACATTGGAGGGAACAAGTTCCCGATAGCACCGAATCCACCAATCGAAGACGCTCCTTTCTTGGTGAAAACAAATTTCATCTGTGACACATAATTGCTCAAGGTGGCAAACCCACGTTCTGTACCACGACCAATGCTTTCTACAAAGCTGTAGTGAACAGTATGTATAGCTTTTTCGTCCAAAAACTTCACTTTATCCACCGCAAATCCAATGGTGCCAGCAGGCAATACCATTGATGTCAAGGTGTCCATTTTCCCTTCACGCTGAATCACAATCACCGCTTTTTTTCCTTTCGCCTCATACAGGCTGCTTTGAATTTGGTCGTAATATTCAATGTTTGTTCCGTTGATGGAGAGGATTTTATCACCTTTCTTTAGTCCCGCTTTGAGGGCTGGAGTTTTCGGCATCACTGAATCTACCACAGTCGATTTGTGACGAAGTCCGGTCGCTGGAAACGCTCCTTCTTTGAACAGTTTGTATTCAACCCCAGCAGGAAGCGTGATTTCGTCTATGGTTCCATCTGGACGTTGAACCGTAAGTTTCCGTG
>JBDKGB010000186.1:0-14512 GCA_039798485.1 Bacteroidota bacterium | reverse complement strand
AATTTTAATAGCGAATTGTAAGCTTTTTTCGAGAACTATATTTTCTGCCATAATTGAAAGAGTGGTTAATTAAATATAAGAAAAAAAATCCTTTTTCCTGTTATTTGCAACCATTTTTTCGGGACATAAAATCAATACAACATCATTATAATCGATTCGCTAATCACAGATGCTTAATTTTTAATTTTTAATTCTTCATTCATACTTCTTCACCACCACTTTTCTAAATTCTCCTTCTTTAAACTTCTTCTCCGCGATGCCGTTGTATTCTTTCATGAGGTTTCCGTTCCAGTAATACATGACACCAGGCGTGTCTTTGGAGCTGCCCAATGTCTTCCAGAAGGAAACGACATCCAACACCAAATAGGTGTATTCACTGCCCGCAAAAGCGAAGAAATCAGGAATCAACTCAGCTTCTTCATCCATAAATACGATGCGAATGTCTGGGAATCCAGGAATTTGCTTTTTCATCTTGGTCAATTCGCGCGCTGTTTCCTTGCAATGGTCGCATCCTGGGGCGAAAAAACAAAGAATCTTCTTGCCCTTATCGATGTCCGGAAACAGGTTGCTAAACCCAGATTTTTTTGCTTTTGGTTCTTTGACTTCAGGAATAGTGTCAGTGGTTTCCTTCGGACCATTATTTGTTGATACAGTGTCTGCATCGACAGTAGCCGTAGTATCTGCCTCATTGATTGTCCCTTGAATAACAGGTGCTACTTTTGTTTTTTGTTGCATTGGTCCAACCATGAAAATGGCAAGGATGGAAGCAAGAATAATGCTTAAGATGAAGAATGGATTTCGTTTGTCATCGTCTTTATTCGTCACGATGTAAAGGTAGATGAGCATTCCCATCGCCAAAATATTTTTCACAAGAGCTTGCACAGGTGTCATCGGCAACAATGCACCAAAACAACCGCAGTTCCCCTTATTCCCAATGGTGATGATTTCATAGGTGAGCTGCGATGAGAATACAAACAGCATCAGAAATGAAAGTGGCAAGACCAAGCGTTTAAAATAATGGGGGAGTAGAAGTCCAAATCCCAATGCCAATTCACAACCAATCAAGATGCGCGAAAAATACTGTGCGACAGAATCATCAAATCCCATCGGGATCAACTGTTTCGCTTCAAACGTCCCAAGGGCCAAGGGTGCACTTGGATACAATTTTGCAATTGCTGATAAAAAGAACATACCGGCAAGCAGTACACGAAGTCCCAAGGTAAGGGTTTTTTGAAGTTGAACGTTGTTGGCCATAGTGAGGTATTTAAAATCGTGAAGTGTGAAATTACAAAAATCTAAACGCGAAAATCAATCGATTCCGCTGTATTTTGTTACATGTTTGTTAATGTTTATTTGCACCAATTCAATCCAATAGCTCGGGCCGATATTCGAAATGCATGGTATCGTAATGCTTCCAACGCCCACCCCAAATAAATCCATGTTTTTCAAAGATTTGAACCAGTGCAATGGGAATTCTGTTTTTGTAGCCCTTTACACCGTCTTCATTTACGCAACCACAATCCCATTGCCAATAGTTGGAGTGGGCAATGTTAATGTCAATGGTAATTCCGAAACTGTGCATGCTCAAACGATTTGTTCCAGCAATTTTTCTAAAATTGAATGTTCCACCTATCTCTGAAAGGTATTTTTTGAATTCCGGATGCTCATCCAGCTCTTTCGACAACGCAATGAAATGTTCTGCTACCCCATTTCGTTTATTCACCAGGATGCGCTGATTGACAAGTTTTGGGCACCAGACGATTTCCATCAAATTGGATCTAATTTTTTCCTTCGTGTTTCCATACACGGTCATAAAAAACGCTTCATTGCGAATTCGGCCAGCATCGTTGTTCGGAATAATTATGGTGCTGCCTCTGCTGTATTGCTCACTAAACATGTCTTCGATATCGGCACTATTGAGCAATTCTTGGTTTGTCTTCGATTTAAGGTCGTCGAATTGTATAAAGCTTGAATCGCTAAAAATCAGGTTGCCATTGGTGTAACCAATAACGATTTCGGGATAGGTCTCCATCAATTTTACCACTTGCCAGGGAGTAGTTGCATCTGTTTGCACATCCCTTTTTGGTTTGAACGAAGTTGCTGTTTTTTTATGTTGCTCTTTTTGTTTGGATTGACAGGATAGGGATAAGAAACAACAAAGAAGCCCGACCAAACAAATAGATTTTGAGATACGGTTATTTGTCATAATGGATCAATGAATTGGGCGTTGAATCTAGAGTACACGCAACGAAATTTGAGAAGAAGTCGTCAAAATAAAAGCCCCTTTCGGAGCTTCTATCGTTATGCATTCGGTTGATTCTTTTCTTTCAAAATTCCGCGGATAGAGAAGAGCAAGAGAATTGTCGCAATGCTCAGCACAGAAGCAAAGCTTAATATTCCAAGTTCATAGTAATGTTCGCGATTCATTTCTTTTTCAAATTGCTCTTCAGCCAATAGTTCTTCGGCAAGCCTTACTTTTCGGGCATACAAACGGTGGTATTTGTAAAAGATACCAACTGCAGATTTATCGGTGTATTTAAATTCTGAAGAACTGAAGAAATCATTACACGCTGCATTAATATCCACATCACTTAAACTACTTTCTAGGATTTTTTCAATGATTGAATGTTTGAAGGAAGCAGTTTTAATGATTCCTTTCCCTTTGATTTTCTTCAAGGTTTGGTTGATTGTTTCCACACGTGACGAAGTGATTGAGTCATTTCGGAAATAATCTACATAGCGACTAAATTGATTGAGATCATCCTTTTCATCATACATTTCTTTAAATCGTGGTTTATGTCCTTCTATTTTTTCATAGATATTGACAATGGATTTAATGTTTGACAAATTCAAATGACCATTGTAGATGAGCGTGTTTCTATGGTAGGACTGCAAGAAATTCGTTCCTTGTTCTTTGCTTGTATACTTGTTCAATTCAATCAAAATGCGAAGCACCTTGATGCGTTGGCAAAACTGTGTCGAATCTATTCCTTTGTATTCAAAGATATCGTCAAGGATATTTGGCACGGCTTGAGGATTTCTTCGGTACTCCATCTCCGTATATTCAATTTGTTGAGGATAGGTGAAGTCCCAATATGGATCATACACTTCCTCCCAGCGGTAACGATTTACTTCAACTGAATCGCCTAATTTTTTCCATTCAGCATTCGGCATTGCACGTTTTAAACTATCGAGTACTTTTTGATAATCCGCTTTCGCACACGCATCCACATTGTTGCTTTCATCAAAGTCTGTATCGATTTCATTTTTATCGAATTCCATTTTAGAAATTTTAACTTCCTCTCGTGATGAGGGGACGGCATTCCATAGATAAAGTGAAAGGGAATACACAAGTGTTCCAATGGCGAGAATGGAGATGACTTGCCAACTTCTTTTTCCAAAACGAAATAGGACTTTTTCCTCAATGAAATTCAGTAAACCGCGCAGTTTGTTCATAGTAGTTCAGATTTAGTGGTAACGAAGTTAGTAAATTTTGAAGTGTAAGAATTTTGCATTTGGTCAATGGTTCATCGATCAAGGCAAATAGACAGTTGATCCTCTGAATAGTACGTCATTTTGAATGCTCTTGAGTGGGGAGCCATTTAGTTCAATGCCATAGAGCCATTGTTGGGTTTTTCCAGGTATGGGATCTACCATAATGAAGCGCAAATTGTCTACGTGAAATGTAGGTGCCTCAAACTCATATTTTGCGAATTGTCCAATTTCGTAATGCACAAGTACCATACGTTGATAACCTTCCTTTAGTGGAACATCTTCTTCCAATAGGACCGTAGTGTACTTTGGAAAGAGCAATTCATCGTTGAGTAACTCCAGAGATTTGAACTTCGCAATGAACTTTGACTTGTGTTTAATTTCAACACGGTTTTCTCTCGATAGTGTAAATGCACGTTTTTCACCTATTTCACAGAGATGTTGCCAATGCAAGACACCAAAGGACATGAGAAAATCTGTGTCGAACATCACCGTTTCCCATTGGGCGTCCAGTTTTATTCTTTCCGCATCCATAGCCGCATAAGTTTCCCCAGGAATGTCACATATCCAATAACGGATGCCAATGCCAAAAAGATTTACGAAGTACATGATTTTCAGTCCGTGAAAGCACTAAGTTAGTGATTAGTTTTCGCAATGAATCATCCGAGCAAAATAGTTCGACATCGCACATCTGATAACGATGTTTCGGGATAAAAAATCAGGCTCTTTTTTGAAAACCAATGAAATTTCCGGATTTTGCTGAAAGCACCAGTTCTTCAATGCAATAACTTTTGAGCATCTCAAAGTCTGCGTCTATGCCCTCGATGACCGATTTGACTTCGCATTTGCGGACAATATTGTCGATTTGTCCTCCAGTAAGGTCAAAGTTTTCAGCTAAAAATGAGGCGTCGTCTTTTGATAGATAAGCGATTTTATCGATCCAAATGGCTGTCCGAGCATTCAATTCGGGTTTTTCAAATTTGATTTTAAACAAAAATCTTCGGTCGAAAGCCTTATCGAGATTGTCGGCAAGGTTTGTTGTAGCCATGAAAATGCCTTTGAAATTTTCCAATTCTTCCAAAAGGATATTTTGAATGGCATTTTCCGTTTGTGCCGTGTTGCTATTCGAACCACTCTTTCTATTGGAAAGAATTGCATCTGCCTCGTTAAAAAACAAAATCGGTGTAAGGTCACAATTTTTGCACAGTTCCTCGTACTCTTTGAAAATCTTTTTGATGTTCTTTTCGGACTCACCAAACCACATGGATTTTGTTTGGCTGATTTCAACCTTCATGATTTCGCGTCCACTGGCTTTGGCCAATTGAAGTACAGTTTCTGTTTTTCCGGTTCCCGGAGCGCCGAAAAGAAGAATGTTCAAGTTAAGTGGTAGGTTTTTTCTTTTCAGACGCTCAATCAGCTCCGTATAGGTTGTGTCCATCACCATTTCACGAACTGTGGAAATTTGAGTTTCCTCATGTTCACTGTAAAAAAGAGTTTTCGCACCAATTGTCTCTGGTTTTATGGTGTTTGATTTTTTCTTTTGCTTGAAAATGGCAATTTGATCCTCTTCCAACAGTTCTGACGTTTTCTCAGTGACTTGAAGTTCGATATCATTGAAAAATCGCGATTGACGGTATTCCAAGAGTTCGTTACTCATCAACTTACTTTCGCCGCTGTAAATGCTCTGAATGTAACGTACCCGGTGAGATGAAATTGGGAAAAATGAAGTGATAAAGTCATCCATGTCAACAGCGGCCGTTCCCATGAGTGTTTTCCAAATCACGAAGATGTACATCACACGTTCTTTGTCCGTTAAGTCCAGATCACGAACAGTGCGAATGAATTTATACTTCTTTTGTGCATTGAGAATTTGCTCTACTTCAGGCAATACATCATTGGCACTAATTTCACCTTGCATACACGAACTTGCCAATTCATAAATGGCTTCCAACACCTCAATTGTTCCATTCATCTCGCGTTTCTCCGACTTTGGAAAAGGAGCATTGCGGATAAGTGCATCAATGATATCAGGTGCAGCGTTGTAGTGGTATTTTCGCATGACATCATCCGAGCGATGGCGCTGTGTCTTTTTGAAAATCAAACGTTTTTCGTACAACGAGTCCAATGCCGGTACAAATGGTATAAACTGAAAAGGGGTTACTTCAAAGAATCGGTAAAAATCTACCATGTCTGATTTGTCCCCAAACAGATTCAACGTAGCTATGTTTGCGAATAAAAAAGCTTCCGTTTGAGTACACGATAAGTACTTAGACAGCACATTTAGTTCTTTCTTTAGACTCGGAATCAAGTTTTCGTGTAGCGCAGATTCTTTTGACGCAAAATAGATGGTATTGATCGCATCTAGCGGCGTAATTTTCTTATTCTTTGTTTCTGCTTCAGGAGATTTTGCAACGCGAGGTGTTGCTTTTGAAATGGAGATTTTTTTCTGCATGGGGTCTGGTTTTCATGTCAATTACGGAAGTCTTCAAACGGCATAACATCGACATCTGATTTTTTTCTTTTTTTCGAGCAAAATGGCACAAAAAGAAATTTTTTTCATTGAAAATGTTATAAATTGGTACCACTTGCGTTTAAGGACGTGAACATTAAAACGAAAAATGATGATTTTTTAAAGGTGTAATCGGTAATTAAAAATTGAATGGAAGTCAGATGGGAGAGGTATATCCGAACTGTCCGGCAGAAATATCAATCATTTTAAAAACCATTACATGAAAAAAAGAATCATTGTTTCAACTGGCGCAACGCCAAAAACACTTCGTTTGAGCTTCGAGAAAGTGATCGTCGGAGAAAATCCCAAAAACAAAACCGGTAAAGCCTATGCTTTATCACCAAAAAAAGCCGAATTTGCGAGTGAATTGCATCACATCGTGCGTTCATTTCAAGAACTTCCAGGAAACTTAATTGTGTTTGTACAAAATCAAACGGGATTAAAATTCCCAATTGCGGTGATTAGTTCGGCATCAGACTTGCGCGAAGCCGTAAGATCAAACAAGGTTTCTGACCCAGAATGGTGTTTAAGAAAGTTGGAGGACTACCATTGTTCGACACTTGTGTTTCAACCTGCGAAAGCGGGTTGATGCGCAGGAATTCAATAAAAAAACAAAGAAGAACAATTGATTCCTGTGATTTTAGTTTTCCGAGAAATAGAATATCGCTTTAAAAATTGAAGCTGTTAAAACCTGTTATTCTGGATCACCATCGATAATTTCATAGGAATCATTGTCATCTAAATCCCCAATGATTTTTTTCAATTTTTTCACAGCGCGGTCAATGTAGACAGAACTATTGGTAACTCCCATTATATCGTTTATTTCCGCAATTGAATTTTTTTGGAAATAGCGAAGCATGATAAATTCCCGGTCCTTGTCGTTTAATTGAGAAAGCGCTTCGAAGACATTTATTTTCTTTGAAGTGTGAAAATAATCCATTTCCTCAGGGTCAGTAAAGGTTGATCCGTGAACGGCTCTGATAAGTGCGTCGTCGTCTTCGAAATTTTTTGTTTGAATCCGATTCTTAGATTTTGCTTTGCGTGTCTCTGAAATGCAAAAGTTCCTCACAACGACAGCAACGAAATTTCCGGTGGTCCAGCGTTCAAGCAGCGCTTCTTTTTCTTCACCAATTTTTTTAAATAAACTTATGCTAACTTCCTGATACACATCATCCGAAAAGTCATCCTTAAAATACTGACGTATGACGGATTTGATCAATCTTTTGTGTCGATGTAAGATTTCCTTAAGTAGAAGTTCTCGATTCATTGTTCCAATTCAACTATTTAAAGAAATGCAATTCCTTCAGTTTCATTAACTGCATCATCATGATTTTCTTGATACCTGAATAGGAACTCACTGAGATTGGTCATATTTACATCAGCCGTCATCGTGCTTGATAGACACTGTTGTGCATTCTTAAACGTTTCTAAAGCTTCACGTTTTAAATCTAGAAATGGAACATCTGACTTTAGGAAAAGTACATTTTGATTGGATAAATCAATCAAATGGTGACGGTTTTTTGGTATCGATCGGTGCACCTTTTCGAAAAGCATAGGTGCCGACTCATTGAGTACATTCACTTGTGGGACATGGGCTGAATCAATGACACATTGCATCAACAGTTCAAATGGACTTCCAATCAATAGGCCCGGTTTCGAATGCGCTTTAATCTTTTTCAGGTATTTGGAAACAGGTTCTTTCATCGAATTCAAATCGTAATCCAACTCATCCTCGCTAGAAGTGCTATTCAGATAGGTGGCATTCGTATAGAGTTCGTTTGTGTCTTGCTCATAAAGTAGAAGGTGATTTTCATATTTGTTGAGGACACTTTGATTTGTGGCTTTAAACAATGCTTTTGCATGTTCGCCAATCCAAAGAATATGTTCTTTTTGATTGTAATAAGAAGACATAGTTTAAATTTTAAAAGTCTATTTTAACCTGTTATGACGCTAAAATTCCAAATCCATAACAAATGAAGCGAAAATTAATGCAACATGTATCTTTGTTCTGTATCAAAATCATAAAATGGCATCCGATCTAACCCAAAGGCTTGAGATTAAGGTAAGTAATCCGTTCAAAGGCAATGGTGCATTGGATCTTGAATGGCATGAAGTCGAACGTCAGATTTTTTCAGTTTTTACGGTACAGTTTGAACGTTTGTTTCCATTGATTACGGCAGTTCACTCGAAAATTTGCATTCATGTCAATCTGTTTTTCGATGCTGTCAATGAAAAGATTGCTGCCTTCAATTTTGGTGCGTCCGAGCATGGAAATTTCATTTTTGATTTCAATGTGATTTTATTTCAATCGATTGATTTCGAAAAGATTTTGCACGAGACCGTCTTGCATGAGATGATTCATGCCTTGGATATTCAGGTTGCTTTGGAAAATCGAGCTCAGTTTTTAGCGTCCAAAAATTTTATTCTTTCCCACCGAAAGCATAGTCAATCCATTGAAAACACCTTCCACGACTTCAGTGTTCAATGGGCGTTTCTTCATTTTTTCGCGACAATAAGGAATGAGGGTGTGGCTATTTTAGGATCTAAAATCATGAATGATGACGCGAATTACAAAGATTTCAATGAGTCTCTTTCTTTTTTTGCTAGCGATGTTACACACGCGTTGGGATTGTGCAAGAATTCCCTTTATCACAAGCGCGTTTTACCCGAAACCGTCCAATCTACGTTGAAGCTTTTCGAGCATCATACCGAGGAATATGCGGATGTTTTATTGTACCAATTAACGATTCGTCAATTACCGGCCTACGCTTCGACGAACTATACTGAATTTTTAATCCAAGAAAAATCTTTGGAGGAAAAATTGGCATTGATCTCTTCACTTTTTGATTTTGATTTATCGGATTGGATACGGGCTTTGTTAAAGGACAAGGAAATAGAAAATGTAATTTCGTATGACCAACTATTCCTTTTGTTGAATGCGTTTGATCGGGAGCGAAAGGGGGATTCAGTCTCTTTGAATTTGTTGAAACACGGATACAATTGCAATTATTCAGCGTTTCTTACCTTACTCAAATCGTGTGTTGAGGTGATTTATGATTTTGAGGATTTGGTGAGGATGCACGATTCATTTTTTAATGAAACCTCTTACGATGATTTGCTTGATGATCTGAAGTCTCTTTCCCAACGAATCATTGAGTTGCGTGATGATTCGAATTCAGAACTGGTTGATTTGTCGCTGAACTACTTGTTTCAAAAAGAGGACATGATTCAGGATCATTCGCCGATTATTGGGTTTCAAGACGATTGGATTGTGTTGGAAGGAACGTATACGTTATTGCTTCATCGTTAATGAAAAAAGGTCACCTTTTGGGGTGACCTTTTCTTTGCATCGCTTATGGCTTACGCGTTCGATTGCGTGCTTTTCCTCCTCGAAGTTCGGGGTAAACAGCCGCCCAATTTGGTTTGTGGTAAACGGGCTCAAACATCGCTAGAACATGCATGATGGCTAAGTTGAAAACTCCAGCCATTAGGGATACATTCGTGATGGATACCATAAATGGACTTTTCAATTCAGGCGCATGCCATTGTAAAAATTTAGCAACAAGTGACAAAATCAACAATCCCTCGCTGAAGCAATAGATTTTCTTCATGAAATGCATCCATGCTTTACTTCCTGGTTTCATTGTTCGTCTTTTTTAGCCGTTATTACTTCGTTTTCGTTGGTGTCAAACGTATGGTGACCCAAAGCCAATTCAGGATATACCAGTTCCCAATTCGGCTCTTCATGAATAGGCGAGAAGGCGCGTAAAAAGGAATGAACGGCCAAACTTAGACCACCAATGGTGAGTATCGTAACACCTCCTGTGAAGCGATTCAAATAAAAAACGCCACCAATCAGTAACAAGGAAATGCTTCCTTGGCGCAACACCTGCAGTGTTTGAATGATTTTTTTTGTTCCCATGACATCTGATTTTAAATTAAAATCCACCTAACGAGAGATGGATTCGATTGTAACAGATGGTTAAAAGGAATTTGAGAATTAGTCGTGAAGCTGAATGAGACAGCGGTCGTTTCCACAAAATTCGATTTGTTCTTCGGTGCTTAAATGCTGCATATCATTCGCCAAGAGCGCGCGATTTACTTTAGAATTTTCACGAATGCTCTTGGCCTCACAGAATTGAATTAGATCTTCTTTCGTTTCTATTTTAAGTCCAGGAACAGTGATTAACACCCCATTTTCATCTTTTGCCGCCATGGTGAAATAGCATGAATTGGTATGTTTAACAACACCAGTTCTCGGTTGTAGCGATTCAACTTGGATGTTGACAATCATCGTCGTGTTTCCAACAAAATGTACATTAGCCGTCAACGAGACCAGTTCGCCCACTTCAACTGGACTCAGGAACTCTACGCCATCCACAGCTACTGTGACGCAATATGCCCCACTGTGTTTGGATGCACAGGCATAAGCCACTTTATCCATGAGCGACAGGATTATTCCGCCATGCACCTTACCGCCAAAATTGGCGTAAGATGGGATCATCAGTTCAGTGATGGTTGTGGAAGACTGGCCCGGTGTTTTGAACGGTTGGTTCATGCGTATTGAAATGGGGGAGCAGTTATTCTTCGGTTTTTTTCTTTAATGGCTCAAGTTCAAAAGGTGAATAATCGTTGGATTCACCTTTTTTGTTGCGAGCTCGGAAATTCACGAAGTAGGTATATTGATTTCCTCCAACAATCACATCGGTAATGACAACGATGCTAGAGTCAGCTTTGCGACGGCAAGCATCACCGGGTTTCAATTCCAAATCGGCCAACACTTTATCGCGCAACTTGGCATTGTATACCAACGAGCGCATTGGCCACAAATAACTTACATTTTCTTGCAAGGAATCTCGTGATTTTGTGAGAGCTCGCTTTGTTCTGCTTAAATCCTTAATGCTCGATGTCAGCTCATTGATTTCTTCGCGCATTTCTTGAACTTGAGAGCGGCGAAGTTGGTCCTCATCACTCAGATTTTTGTAGAGTAGAAATATGATTAAGGACGATAAAACAGCGATAACAATCACCGTGATCCAAAGACGTTTTTTTGTTTGTTCTGATTCTTGAAGTGTACTCATGGTGCGAACTACATAAGGTTGTGCGTATAAACTTACGAAAAAACGGGCAGAAGTAAACTGCTATTCAATCAATACAAACCAAACATCTATGGCATGAAAAATAGATGAACTCCTAATTATTTAGATAGATTTTTGTTCAAATTGGATAAACACACGACGAATAACTATCTTTAAATCCTGTTTTAACACGCTAAATCTTTCATTTTGAATTCAATCGAACTCTCAAATTTTTCACAATTCGACATTATTGGTGACATCCATGGTTATGGTAGTGCGCTCGTTCAGCTTCTTCAATCGATGGGCTATAAGGAAATTGAAAAGTACAATTATGCTCATCCAGACGGGCGTAAGGTTATTTTTATAGGGGATTATATTGATCGAGGTCCAGAAATTTTAATGACCTTAAGAATCGTCCGCACCATGCAGGAGAATGGAAATGCCATAGCCATCATGGGGAATCATGAGTTCAATTTTCTGTGTTATCACTATACCAATGAAGCTGGAGAATCATTTCGTCATCAGGACAAAAAGTCAGATGGGGAGAGGTTGACCGATCAGGAACTTGCTGAAGAAAAAATCTCTTACATCAATTGGATGTCAGAATTGCCACTGACATTTGAAAATGAATACCTAAGAGCAGTCCATGCCCACTGGGATAAGAAGTCTTTAACATTGATTCAGGAACGGGGAATCACAAAGTTGGACCAAGAAGGATTGTTAGCAATACATGACGATAAAGAGCTGCTACTTGCTTATGAAATTGTGCTGAAAGGAGACGAATTGGAGCTCGACGAAGAGTTCCAATTTCCCGATAAAGAGGGAAAAGTAAGGAAGGAAGGTCGAATCAAATGGTGGGCTGAAAAAAGAGGTTTTACAATGGGAGAGTGTTTTGCCTCAATTCCACCAGAAAGTCTTCATCAACCTTATATTTCAAAGGCCGACGATTTTGTTTTGCATTATGGTCATGATGAAAAGCCCGTTTTTTTTGGTCATTATTGGTTGAATCATACTGAAATCAATGTTCAACGGGCAAATGTCTGCTGTATTGATTTTAGTGTTGCTAAAGGCGGACTTTTGGTTGGATACCGGTTTTCAGGTGAACAGACCCTGGTATCAGAAAACTTAATAAGCCACAAATAGGTGTAAACCATTTTATTTCTACTGTTACCTTTTTTCAAAGCTGACGTATTGGATTTGTAGCTGTCGCAAGCAACAAACACCCAAACACTTTAGCATATGAAATACCAACTCGTCATTTTCTTGACGTTGCTCAACTTGTCGTATAGTCAAGCCGCAACGAATTCGGAACAGAAAAAGCCTATTTTACGGAGCGTTTTCAAACCACATACTAAAAAAACGGATCAAATTGAGCTCATTCGTTTGTATCAAGACAAGTCTTTTGAGCACTTGATTTATTCTCCAGACCGCACATTTAAAGGTGGGTTAAGCGATGCTATTTATTACAAAGTGCTAAAAAATACCGGTAAATATGCGTTGGAAAGTGGCAAAATGAAATTGACTTGCACGGAGAAAAATTTTCCTTGTAAACTGTACGACATCACCTTGTTTGTGGATAACAGTAAGGTGTATGACAATCGTTTCCGTGCACTTTTTATGAAAAAGGAATTTGTGTTGCGCAGTGCGGCCAAATCGAAATACAATCAGCCATACTTTATTGATCCTGAGAATGGTCGTATTGTCACGAACGAATCTATTCAAGAGGATGTCAATTTGAATGACGTGGTGCATTACGCTGTGCAGGGTGAAACGGAGGCAAAGTTTAAACTTAAAGCTATTGTTTCTTTCCTTAGAGAAAATATTCGCTTCATTCAAGACGAATCGGACAATGAAGATGAATTGACTCATTTACTTTCTGGACAGGAGCGCAAAGCGGCAAGCGCTGGTTTAGCACAACTATTTTCCGAAATGTTGAACATTGCTGGGGTACCAGCCCAAGTTGTAAAAGGGGAATTGAAAGCTGATTTAGTGGTAAATACACAAAATAAAACCAAGCATTTTTGGAATAGTGCACGTATTGGAAATGCCGAACAGTTGTTTGACATTAGTTTAAGTGAGCGCTGGATGAATGTCGATCCAGCAATTATGATTCATTCGCATTTCCCGGAGGATTCGAGCTTCCAACATCTCGAAGCCGCCCTTTCAAAATCTGAATTTAATCGCCTTCCATACTGTGCTCCATCTCGTGAAAATTCAGAATACACATGGATACTTCCGGGAAAGGGTGAGGTCCATATTAAAGACCAAATGGAACTGCTTCTATCCAAAGGAACGTCCATTTCACATGCCGAGGTTATACCGATAGGTGAGGTGAATGCAAAGGCGTATTCAGTGCGGTATACAAACTCCTCGATAACAGGAAAGACAAGGGTTGTTATCCCAATCAATGAGAAAAATGCATTGCTAAAAGTGCGAACATCCACTGGAATGGAAATGACTTATCGGGTTTTTAACGATGGAATGAAAGATGCAGAAATAGAAAGTTATTACCAAGAAATTCGAACAGCGGTAGCTGCCCAAAGCCGCTTCAATTTGGGCAATCAAGCGCCTACTTCTTCCAATCAGCAAACGAGCAACGCAATTCCAGCGATCCTTGGAGTTAATGCACAGTTTCGAGCAGATGTCTTGCGTTATCAGCTAAGTAACTTTAACGGATTTGACCATCCAATGATTCGCTCAGCAGTTGATTTGTATGGAACTAAGGAAATTATTGGCGTTGAGAATAATCCAAAAATTGTAGAATTTTTTCAAGCCACTGGTCAAAGAAATATTCACAACGATGAAACCCACTGGTGCAGTGCATTTATCATGTATTGTGCAAAGCTGAATGGATACGACTATCCGAAAAATGCAGTGGCGAGGTCATGGTTGAGAGTTGGTGAAAAGGTAGAAAAACCAGAGATAGGTGACCTTGTCGTCTTCGGTTGGGGAGAATCCTACCATGGTCATGTGGTGATTTACTTGGGTGAAGTGAATGGAATGATCATAGGTTTAGGTGGCAATCAGGACGATGAAGTCAATGTGATGCCCTTTTCAAAGGCGTACATTCTCGGCTACAGAAGGTTAAACTAAAGAAGAAAAAAGATGATGAAACGAAAAGTATTAGGCTGCATGTTGCTGATTGTGATGATGGGCAATGCACAATATTACGAGCGAACGGGTAAAAACTTCGGTGTTTATCTTACAGGTGTTCCTATTGCGACCACCGCCAAGAGTTTGAATCAGCTCTCGGAAAATACCCTCACCGCAGGAGCGGGATTCATGAAAATGCCCATCCCCGGGGTAACGCTATCCGCTGGGTACACGTATACTTCTTTTAAAAGCTTCGGAGCAAGAGGTGTTACCGTTCCTTATGCTTCGGCACATGCTGTTGTTGGTTCTGTATTGTTTGATAAACGCATTGCTAAATTGC
>JBDKGB010000185.1:0-2571 GCA_039798485.1 Bacteroidota bacterium | reverse complement strand
TTATTAAATTCAGCATTTATAATCTAGCTTTGAATGTAAGTTAATGTTCGATGAAAATTTTCTGTATCACGAGTTTGTTTATAGTTTTTACAACGACCTTTTCAAGTGCGCAAAGGAGTGTGTATGTGTCTTGTGTAAATTACGATTTTATAAAAATTCATGAGAATGGATGTGCGTACGAAGTGCTTGGGGCAACAACTACCATCGGGACGATGTGGGATCTTGCCATGACACCTTCTGGACGACTTTTTGGCATAAAATCAGGAACAATCTACGAATTCGATACAATAACAGCTGCATATTCTTTGTTGTGTTCAACACTCAATGCTCCATTTTCGAATGAGATTAATAATCTCGTTGCTCTCAGTGATGATTTTTTACTTTGTACCATTGCTAACGGAGTTTATAAAGTTAACCTCAATTCCTGTGAAATCGATCAAATTGGTGTTAATGACTTGTTCTATGGCTCTTCAGGAGATTTGGTTTTTTACAAAGGATATTACTATATGTCCAAAGTGAATAATGATCTCATACGATTTAAAATAAATGACAATTTCACCGATGTTTTTGATGTTACCTTGGTTGGAAAAATGAATACTCCGTTGTTTGGAGTATATGGTTTGGTTACTTTAGGCACTTCCGATTGCTCCGCCGATGAATGCAAACTTGTAGCTATTGAAGGATGGACAATGTATGATGTTAATGTTGAAAATGCTTACTGCACTGTGATTTGTGATAGTGTTGCTAGTGGAGGTGTTTTTGGCGCTGCTTCTCAAACGGATATTTCAAAACAGCTTTCTTTTTCAGAGTATGTACTTCCGAATGTTTTTACACCGAATAATGATGGGGTGAATGATTACTTTCAAGTATTAACCAAATTCAATGTCAAAGAAAGTTTAATAACCATTGTCAATCGTTGGGGGAATGTTTTGTACGAAACTAATGGAAATGATTTTTCTTGGGATGGTAAAAATCAAGTTAAGGATGAATGCCACGATGGAGTTTATTTTTACATCATTCGATACCGAGATTTTTGTGATAAATGGCATGGTCTGACAGGAAACTTTACCCTTATTCGTTGATGGGGATTCTTGAAAGGTTATTCTTATAGGTGAATTGAATCCCAGCTTATTGCATTCAAAATATGGTAGTTCCTACCAAGTATCTTCAACCTCTTCCTTTTCAACACGCTCCGGCTTGTTCCAAAGGGTGAAGTAAAACGAAAGACGATAAATCAAAGGAAGACGGTTCACAACCATTCCTGTTGTCGGATCTTTAACAGCAATGAGGTATGAGTCGCGGTAAGGACTGTTTTTACCGTTTATGACATCGTAGTAAAGTCCAACGTTTAAGCGGATAGTGCTTTTAAATTCGCGTGAGAATCCGGCGCAAAGGAATATTGTTGGAATAAATTTCTTGAATACGGCTGTTTTGTCCCACAAGTAATTCGTTTTTATTACCTCAGCTTCAAGTCCTCCAAAAACAGTGTTCTTGTAACGTCCATGCAAAAAGAAACCGCCACCAAAATTGTTGATACTGAAGCTTGTCCCGTAGTATGAAGACCAATTTCGTTGGTAACGGAATGTCGGACCTAGAATAAAATTTTCATTCATTCTGAATCCTACTTTTGGACCGACACCGAAAGCGCCTCCAAAATTCGATGCGCCAAAATACCCATCTAATCCCAATTCAATGGCTTCGACAGAAGATTGTCCAAAACTCGAAAAAGTCAGTGTCCCAAAAAGAATAAGTATCCAGCGTTTCATTGTCAATTTTTGGACAAATGTAGACGAATTTTGTGCATAAGTAATGAAAGTTCTGTTTTCGTTTCCATCTCAACCCATGTATCTTTGCCGAAAAATTTGACAACATGCAGATCCTTGACGGTAGAGCAACAGCAGAAATCATTCGAAAAGAATTGTCGGAAGCAGTGCAGGAACGCAAAAGAAATGGGAAGAAAATTCCTCACTTGGCGGCTATCCTTGTAGGCAATGACGGCGGTTCGTTGACCTATGTTGGTGCGAAAGTGAAGGCCTGTGATCAAATTGGTTTTGAAAGTACCTTGATCCGTTACGATGAAACGGTGCCTGAAGACATTCTATTGGCTAAAGTACATTCACTCAATGAAGATAAAAGTATCGATGGGTTTATTGTACAGTTGCCACTTCCAGCGCACATCGATGAAATGAAAATCACTTTGGCCATTGATCCGAAAAAGGATGTGGACGGCTTTCATCCTGAAAACTTAGGAAAAATGATTTTGAATGTTCCCGGTTTCTTGCCTGCAACACCAGCAGGAATTATGGAACTGCTCAAGCGAAATCACATCAAAACGGAAGGGAAAAATTGTGTCATCATCGGTCGTTCAAACATTGTAGGTACACCTTTAAGCATCATGCTCGGACGCAATACTTCTCCAGGAAATTGTACGGTGACCTTGGCGCATAGCCGTACAAAAAACTTGAGAGAATTGTGCTTAACGGCAGATATTCTCATCGCTGCGATAGGACAGCCCAACTTCATTACTGCCGATATGGTCAAAGAAGGAGCGGTGGTGATCGATGTAGGAAC
>JBDKGB010000184.1:0-3758 GCA_039798485.1 Bacteroidota bacterium | reverse complement strand
CTGCAGATCCGTTATCAACGTTTAGTATCGATGTCGACCGCGCTTCCTACAGCAATGTCAGACGATTTATCGAAGATGGCAACATTCCTCCAATCGATGCAGTTCGCATTGAAGAAATGGTCAATTACTTCCCCTATCAATACCCAACACCAACGGATGGAAGTCCCTTTACCGTACATACCGAATACACCAACTGTCCTTGGAATCCTGCACATCAATTGGTAAAAATCGGCTTGCAATCACAATCCATTGAAGCATCGAAAGCAGCACCGAATAACTTGGTATTCTTGATCGATGTTTCAGGTTCAATGAGTTCAGAGGACAAACTCCCACTCCTTAAAAAAGGCTTGTATATGCTCGTCGACCAACTGCGTGAAGAAGACAGGGTTTCCATTGTTGTCTATGCTGGTGCTGCAGGAATTGTATTGCCTCCAACGAGTGGGATGATGAAAGACAAAATCAAATCAGTCATCGAAGAATTAACGTCTGGTGGATCAACTGCAGGTGGCGAGGGCATTGAACTCGCATACATGATTGCGAAAACGCAATTTCTTGAGAATGGCAACAACCGCATCATCTTGGCAACGGATGGAGATTTCAATGTTGGGGTTTCTAGCGACGGCGATCTCGTTCGACTCATCGAAGAAAAACGTGAGCAGGGCATTTTCTTGTCTGTCCTAGGATTTGGAAGAGGAAATCTACAAGATGCAAAAATGGAACAATTGGCGGATAAAGGAAACGGAAACTACAACTACATCGACAACATTTTGGAAGCGAAAAAGGTGCTTGTCGAAGAAATGGGGGGAACCTTGATTACTGTGGCAAAGGATGTAAAACTGCAAGTAGAATTCAATCCTACCGTTGTCAAAGGTTACCGACTTATCGGCTATGAAAATCGAACACTAGCAGATGAAGCCTTCAACAATGACAAAATTGATGCAGGAGATCTTGGAGCGGGACATTCAGTCACAGCCATTTATGAACTTATTCCTGCAGGATCATCTGAACAATTGCCCGGCGTAGATTCATTGAAATATCAATCTTCAACCATTCCGAATGGCACCTATGGCAACGAGTTGATGACAGTAAAAGTGCGTTACAAAGCTCCTGCTGGCGTCGTTTCGAAATTGTTTACGCTTCCTGTTCAAGCAAGTATAACTCCGTTCAATGCGACATCAACGGACATGAAATTTGTTACTGCTGTGGTCGAATTTGGGCTCTTACTGCGCAACTCAGAATTCAAAGGCCAAGCCAATTTCGACCATGTGATTGAAACCGCAGGAAACGCCTTGGGAGATGAAAAAAATGACTACCGCGCACAATTTGTCACGTTGGTTCGATCAGCAAAAGCACTTATTGGAAAGCGTTGATAAATTCATTTTTTGGGAACAATCAATTTGTACTTGAATTGCTGCATTAACAATGGTGCTGATGAATTGATCATTGAATTCCCAGAGCGCTCTGTAACCACCAAATAATAGGTTCCAACGGGCCAATCTGCATAGCGCAATGATAGTGATGTCCCAATGACCACACCTGATTCTCGTTCATTACCCCGATCATCCATCAGCACATAGGTATAATCGGAATAGTATTGATAGCGACTTCCCGGAAGCTGCAGGCCGCCACTCAAATCTTTATCAAAGTCAATTTTAAATTGACGGTTTGTGGTGTCTGGAACTACCTCAATATATCCATCGTATTCAGCCAAGACCGAAAATGGAGAAATACACGGTTGATTCAGCAAATTGCCCTTCATCCAAACAAGGCGTTCGCGAAGAAACTGAAGTATTTCCGTCAAATCTTCTTCGGTGGTTTTAAGCAAAGGTCCTGGGATGGTCGTAAATTCTGAAGGTCTACCCCAGCGTTTTATTTCCCAACCCATTTTTGCTTCAAGTCCCCTACTTTGACTTCGCATTGACTCGTAAAAAGAATCGGAGTTCACCCACGATTCGATGACATCCAAACGTTCAAGGCACATCCTTCGAAAACTTGAATCACACATCAACAGGTACCACCACGAAGGCATGGTTTTCATTGCTGACTTCGGAAGCTTTTTCTGATACATCCACCCCTCAACGTCATCGTCTTCGGGGTTCAACGAATTCGCAAAAGCCAAGTCAAAATCCCATACAGGCCCCATCGTCAGTTTGCCCTTTTCATCAGAATAAAAGAATACACTTGAGTGGTAGGCATCGGGGTTCTTTGTCCATTCATTCAACAGGAAAAAATCCACAAAAGATGCAATGTCAATACAATCAGAATATGGCTTCGGATTGAGCTCATTACTCACGATTGCAGTTAAAGCAGCATTAACCTCCTCAAAGAATATCCGAAACGATGGATCATACATCCCGTTTTTGTAAGGTTTTGGATCCAGCAATTCCGCATAGATGGGATAGTATCGCATTCCAAGAAGAGGAACTTGACCTTCGTTTTCCCCATCAATCCGCATAAAAAATGGTTGCTTTAAGGTTGGACTTTCTGGTTTCCATTGAGACTTATCCATCAATTGATCCAAAGACCTGATTTTCTCTACAACAAGATAAATGCCCTCATAGACTTCATTTACATAGACATGACAAAATGAGTACCCCGGAGTTTTATGTCCAAGCGCCTCCCACGTTGAATATGCCAAGACATTGCGCAACATGCTGGGGTCATAGAAATTCGAAACAAACAATAAATCCTTGGTCCAAGGCAATCCAGGAAATTTACCTGAAATCGATAATCCGCCCTCAGAACGAAATGAAAAATCATAACTTTTTTTTGGAACATTCAACGTTGAGTTTCCATGCATCTCAATGGCGCAAGAGCCAAGTCCATCGCCCAATCTATAGGTAGCCGGCACTTTATCAACCGCATTCAACCGTCCATCTACGGAAATGTAAATACTTGGGAATTCAATGGGTTTGTTTTCTGGACGATCGAAATTCGAAGGTTGATTGAACTGCGCGAAGCCCTTCGAACAAAAAATAAAGAATACAATTATCAAGAAAACTTTCATCACACCATCGCAGTTCATTTAAAGGTAGGAAATTGTTTTAACCTAATCATCGCTAGTTGAGTGTTTGGTAGCAACGTGTAGGGGCACACTATTCCATTGTTCACAACTGAATCGTGCAAAGTACTGATGATGCAAAAGCTGAATAGGCACTATTCTCTAGCAATCGTACTGAAATTTTCTACTACAAGCCATCAACACTATTTCCGCCATTTGTTCAAAAAAGATGTATAAATCGTTTAAGTAAATACCCATTGATTTGGAAGTGAGGTTTAATTTTGAATAAAAAAAATTAAGCTATGAAATTCTTCATTGATACTGCAAACCTCAAGGACATTACTGAAGCAAATGACTTCGGAATTTTGGATGGTGTAACGACAAATCCATCTTTAATGGCAAAAGAAGGCATTACTGGACAACAAAATATTCTTGATCATTATGTAGCGATTTGCAACATTGTAGATGGCCCGGTGAGTGCGGAAGTTATTTCTACTGATTTTGACGGCATGGTGCGCGAAGGGGAACATTTGGCTTCGTTACACAAGAATATTGTGGTTAAAATCCCTATGATTCCAGAAGGTATAAAGGCCATAAAATATTTCAACGCCAAAGGAATCAAAACAAACTGTACACTGATCTTTTCAGCTGGTCAAGCCTTGCTTGCAGCAAAAGCTGGAGCAACATACATTTCTCCATTCTTAGGACGTTTGGATGACGTATCGACCAACGGCTTGGATTTGATTGCACAAATTCG
>JBDKGB010000183.1:0-9241 GCA_039798485.1 Bacteroidota bacterium | reverse complement strand
CGGTAACCGTTTTTTCTTGCGTATCTAACTGACCTACTTTCGGGTGAAAAACGACCTCAATTTTATCAGATTTTCCAGGAAGGATAGGCTTCTCTGGTTTTTTTGCTGTGGTACATCCGCAACTTGCGTCAACACGTTCAATGATTAATGGATTTTTACCCGTGTTGGTTACGATGAAGGTCGCTGCATTTTCGGAATCTTCTTTGATTTTTCCGAAGTCAATTTTCATTTTGTCAAAAGACATGGAGGTTTTAGTCGCTTCTTCTGCTTTTTGCAGTTCACGTTCTTCTCGGTCAATGTCCGAAAGTTCTTTTTTCAAGTCTGCTTCGCTGGCTTCATCGGCCTCAATGGCTGATTGAACCTCAGCGTTTTTATCATTGCTGTTGGATGCGCAAGAGGCAAGCAATGCGCTGCAAAATACAAAAGTGAAAATCCGTTTCATCGTTTTTTTTTACAAAATTAAAAAGGAGGATTCAATCAATAGCGAATACCAAGTTTTTTTGCTTCTCCATTTTGAATGGCTTCAACGGCGCGTGTAAGTGCTTCGTTGGATTGATTGAAAATCTCATAAAATTCGTCATAGCCCCAGATGTCCTGCGCTAAATTTGCTTTAATGCGCATTTTCAATAATTTTTCAGAGGTCGCATATTGCTCCGCGTTATACTCCAACTTTGAATCGGCAGCTTTCACAAATTCGAAAAATTCTTTCATGAATTTTTCATCCAGTACAAATTTGGATTTGAAGTCGGCGAAAGAAGGGTAGGCTGCCAACATTTTATCACGGTGTTTGTCCACATAATCTAAGGAGAAACTCATGACGTGACCGCCTTGCACCAAATCGCGGAAGTAATCTGTAATTTCAGAAGTATCAATCGGCACAAAGATGTCTGGCATGATTCCACCACCACCATAGACCGTGCGTTTTGAAATTAATGTTTGGTGCTTTAAAGAATCTGGCAATTTTATTGAATCCACATGTGAAAATTCTCCGTTCAAATAACGTTGTGTAAGGTCGTTTTCATAGGCCTCCATATCGTCATAAGGCTTTTGAATAAACCGTCCTGTAGGTGTGTAGTAACGTGCAATGGTCAAACGTATTTGAGAACCATCCGTCAAATCGATTGGACGTTGCACCAATCCTTTTCCGAAACTGCGGCGACCT
This sequence comes from Bacteroidota bacterium, assembly GCA_039798485.1. Taxonomy (GTDB): domain Bacteria; phylum Bacteroidota; class Bacteroidia; order Flavobacteriales_D; family Crocinitomicaceae; genus M0103. The sequence continues at coordinate 8,079 of JBDKGB010000183.1, read as the reverse complement.
ACAATGAGTCCACGGTCCCAATCTTGGATGGCACCAGACAAAATCTCACTCGCTGAAGCGGAATACTCATCGGTCAACAAGATCAATTGGCCATCTTCCCATTTTCCAGTGCGGTATGCCTTCAGGTTGCTTCTTGGTTGTGCTCGACCTTCTGAATAGACGATCAATTTATCGCCGGATAGAAATTCGTCTGCCAACTTTTGCGCTGCATCCAACAGACCACCTCCATTTCCTTGAAGATCAAACACAAGGTGCTTCATGCCTTGCTTTTTTAAATCTGCAATGCCCTTTTCTACTTCCTCCATCGAAGAACGAGAGAAGCTGTTGAGTTTGATGTAGCCAATCTCTGGCGTAACCATATAGACCGCATCTACAGAGTTGATGGGAATATTGTCTCGTGTAATGACAAAATCCATCGGTTTGCGCATGTTCTTGCGTTGGACCTCAATTTTTACCTTCGTTCCAAGTTCACCCAATAATTTTTCGCGGACCTGATTGTTTTTCAATCCGATACCGGCAACGTTAACATCAGAAATTTTTGTGATTTTCTCACCCGGCAAGATGCCCAATTTTTCAGAAGGCCCTCCAGGAATCGTCGCAACGACCATCAAGGTGTCTTTTAAAATTTGAAAGCGAATGCCGATTCCGACGAAGCTTCCGTTGATTGAAGAATTGGCTTCTGCTACTTCTTCTTTGGAGATGTAGGTGGAGTGGGGGTCCAATTTTTCCAATAGCGCCATGATTGCTTCATCAGTTAATTTTTCATCATTCACAGGATCGACATACATCTGGTTGATAAAGGTCAATACTTCATCAAACTTCTGTGTGGTTCCAATTTTAGATGGGTCGACTTGAGCCATTAAAAGGGTTGGAGCAAATAAGGTGAGGAAAAAAAAGCGTTTCATAGTCTGTCCTGATTTTGGAGAAATTAAAGGTAGCATTAAATACGCATTTTGACTTCGAATCGTAACAGGGACAATTAATTTTTGTTAATAAAAAGAATAAACAGTAAGCTGTGTAAAGCTTTCAGCGGCATATACATTTTGCAAAAGCGATTCTTTGTTATTTCGAATACAATGAAAATGGTGAAATCAGTACTTTTATTTAGCGTGTTTCTGTTGCTTTCCTTAGTTGCACAAGCTCAAGTCAAGGAGTTTGATCAACTGGAAATGTTCTATGCGCAAAAGCATTACAAAATGGTGCTTCGCAAGGCCAACAGGTTCCTAGATAATCCCGAGTACGATTATTCGCAGGTCCCCTCCTTTTATGCGGCAATCGCTACTGTGCAATTGGTGCAAAATAACCGTTGGCGCAAGACACATCCTTCAGCTTTACAAGAAGCAAAGGAACGATTTCAGGCACTTCTCAAAAATAAAGACGGACAAAAAATCCTTGCGGCACACATCCATGAATTGTCCTTTTTAAAACGGGATTTGATTTCTTGGGCCGAGGACCTGAAACGCCAGGATAAAAAGAAAGATTTCGCAGAGGTACAGCAATTTATTGATGCAGTTTTGGATAATCTTGCTTCGATCGATGCAGTACCGGAAGGCAACGGTGCTTCGGTTGATGCATCTGAAGTGGTATCGGGTGCCTCTTCAAAGGAACGACAGCAGTTGGTGGAATATGCTCAGAAATACATCGGAACACCCTATGTTTGGGCAGGAGAGACGCCAAGTGGATTTGATTGCAGCGGGTTTACCAGTTATGTCTACAAATCGATGGGGAAAGAATTGCCACGTCGTGCTGTGGATCAATTCAATGCATGCAAAAAAATAAAAGAGAGATCCGTTCAAAAAGGTGACCTAGTATTTTTCGACAATGGCTCAGGGGTATCGCACGTTGGTATGGTGATCTCGGAGAAAGGAGAACCTGTAGTGATGATCCATGCAAGTTCCTCTCAAGGCATTATTCGCACAGCCATTGATTCATCCGATTACTGGAAGTCGCGCTTAAAAGGTTACGGAACCTTTGTCGATTGATTCTTTTGCGCATAAAACACGATGGCTACCGCACTGAGCGAGATGCTTAAAATGGCAAGGTACCAAAACGCAATCAGAATGAACCCTTCTTGAAGTTTCAACAGCAAGATGAGCCCAAAGGAAAGTAATGTCAGAAAGCACAATGCCATAGATACAATAGCCAAACTTCCTTTCTTTTTTCGGAGTCGCTCAAAGATCGTCAGTGAGATGACAATGGCTGTGGCGAAAATGAGGTAATTCCAGTACAAGGGTAAATGATGAATGTCGAAATAACAAATCGTAGAAATTACGATACTTGCGAGTGCCACAATACCGCCAATGGAATGCAACACAAGATGAGAATCTTCCAAATAGATCAAGGCAAACAAAACGATACTGGCATTCAGAAAAAGTAAACTTTGGAAGCCGAAGGGTACAATCGCATCGAGATGATACACTTGATAGATGTTGTACACTAATCCAATCAGCGAAAGGAAAAACAGACCCCGGCCAATTTTATGTGACAATGCGAGTACGTTCATGATTTCTAGATTAATGCGAGAGCTTTGTGTTCGCTCGACGGTTTTTCTCCGTAGCACACACCAAATTCCAAAGGGCACGCGCGCCAACGTTGGCATCCCAATCACCTTCCGGCCCGGGAGCTACCTCATTCAAATCAAAGCCAATGATTTTTCTGCCGGATTCGGCTACTTTAAAGATCAAATAGGTAATGTCCTCCAATTTGAATCCTCCGGCAACTGGTGTTCCTGTATGTGGACAAAGTTCAGGGGTAAGACCGTCAATGTCGAAAGAAATGTACACGTTGTGTGGCAATTCACTGATGATGTTCTCCACTTGCTGTGACCAATTCAGACCGTTGTATCCAGCTTCTTTAATGTCCCAATCGAAAAATGTGGTGATGCGAGAGGAATGTTTACGAATAAGGTCAACCTCCGATTGTGCAATGTCGCGAATACCCACCTGAACCAATTTAGAGAGGTGATCACATTCTTTCAATGCATTGAACATGATACTCGCGTGTGATTGCTGAAATCCTTCATAGGCATCGCGCAAATCGGCATGTGCATCAATCTGTAAGATTCCAAAATCATCGTAGGTGTCGTTTAAGGCGTGCATCAAGCCTAGTGGGGTAGAGTGCTCACCTCCGAGCACGGCAACAATTTTTCCAGCTTGAATAAGTTCCAATGCCCGTTCGCGCAAATTCTCCTTCAATGCAATTTGGGTCTCGTTGATTTCATTCACGACCGCTTGAAAGGCTTCATTATCTTCTAACTGACCGCCATCCTCCAAAAAAGAAATGTAATCCAACCCTTTTTCACAAAGTGTGTCATTGATTTTCTTCCATTCCTCAGGAATTGGTGTCAAAAACACTTTCGTCGTGTATGCATCGTCCAATTTTGGATGGTAGAAATCAAGTTGAGTCGATGCTTCCAAAATAACCTTCGGACCATCGCTTGTACCTTTACCGTATGATGCCGTAGCATCCCAAGGAACAGGAATAATGACAATGTCTGCTTCAGCTTCAGCGACCGGGAAGCCGAAAACATTTCCGTTTGATATACCAACACCGTTTGGGTCAAAGCTCATAGTTATTGAATTACGAATGACTAATTACGAGTTACTAATTACGAATTAATTTGATGCCTTCAGCAATTCGCGCAGCGATCAAATTTTGAATTGGCTCCGCCATCAAATTCCCGAAGGGATTAAATTCTGAATTCGCGCAGCGACCAAATTCTAAATTCCCGAAGGGATCAAATCATTTGAGAAGCTGTTTCACAAAATTAGGTGTAGCGAAACTTCCTTTATGAATGTCTGAATTGTAATAGCGCAATCCCTGCGTTTCAACAAAAGCATCAATCATGGATTCATTCGTCACGTGCTTCGGATGATCCATGTTCTTCAATCCGTATTGGAAGCTCCACATACCGGTAGGGTAGGTAGGGACGAAGAACAAGGAAACCGGAGCATTGTCTTTCCCAAAAATACCTTGTAGTGTATGGTTCAATTCAGCAAATGCCTTGTCATTGAACTTCGGCGATTCACCTTGCGCTACCAAGATTCCATTTTTCTTTAGAGCATTGTAGCAATTTGTATAGAACTCCACAGAGAACAAACCTTCGGCTGGACCGACAGGATCTGAACCGTCCACAATGATGATGTCGTAACTTTCAGGCGCTGCATTCTTGATGAAGGCAATACCATCATCAACGATCAAATTCAATTTAGGGTGATCAAAAGCAGCTGCGATTTGCGGTAAATGTTCTTTACACGCATTGATGACTTCGCCATCGATTTCAACCATCGTTACTTTCTCCACACCTTCGTGCCGTAAGATTTCACGCACTGTTCCACCGTCACCACCGCCAATCACCAAAATGTTGCGTGCGTTTCCGTGTGTGAACATTGACGGATGAGAAATCATTTCGTGGTAATGGAATTCATCTTTGATGGTTGTCATCACCATGTCATCGAGGGCCAACATTTTTCCGTACTTGTACGATTCGATGATGCGCACGCGTTGGAAAGGCGATTGAACATCATAGAATACCTCACCCGTAAAACGAAGCGAAAGTGCTTGATCTTCATCTTTATCGGTAAACCACACATTGCGCGTGTAGAAATCTGGATTCTTCCAATCCGCATCGATGGAACGTTGACGCATTGAGGTCATGTCAAAGTCATTGCGTGTGAGCAAGTTTACTGAACCACGTTTCATCTCGAGCGCAGAATAGCTTGTAGATCCGAAACACTCTTTCAGGTGGTCAAACGAAATCCAGGCATCCATTTCACCGCAAGTAAATAAATCTACTGCAGCATAGCCGTATTCCGGCCATGTGTGAATGGCAAGGTGACTTTCTTGGATCACCACAACACCAGAAACTCCCCAAGGAGAAAAATGGTGGAAGGTAGAGTTGATGACAGTAGCTCCTGCCTTTTGTGCTGCAGCGACCATATCGCGCTCAATTCCAGCCACATCGTTCATGATTTTCGGGTCGCAATTCATAAACTCGACCAAGATGTGGTTGCCCAATGCTGTACTCATTTCTTTATAAGGTGTTTAAATGTGGTGCAAATTTAAAAAATTGAAGCAAATGGCGGATATTAAATATTAGTTACTAGTTATAAGTTACGAGTTATGAGTTGGGGTTTGGGAAGCAATCAAATTCTAAATTCGCGCAGCGATCAAATTGCTTTAGCAACATATTCCCGCAGGGATCAAATTCCGATAGGGTCAAATTCTCAATTACTTTAGCATCAAATTCCTCGTTAAATTCTAAAGTTTTAATTTTTAGTTTATCAATGAAATTTTTTCAGAAATCAACTTGCATTCGTATCAAATTGGTGTTTCTCAATGGGTGAAAATTCAAAATTTCGAGCGTGCCAAATTCCAAATAATCCCACTGAATACACAATAAATAGTAACATTTACACGATATTTCACCTATAGACTCCGTTTTTAATGACTTTTTTGCTCTTGTAATTCATTGCATTTCAATCAATTAAAAATTTCGTAAAAAATTAACATTGTAGTTATCGTTTATTTGATATTTTTGGCCAGAATAATCATCTGAATTAGACCACAGGTGCTTGCTAATTTTTAAACTATGGAAAGACGTTACAATCTTCACGGGAGTATTACCCCCGAACGAACTAATTCAAGACTTAGTTCATTTTCTTTTATCCAGTCCTTATTTCTGGCTTTTTGCTTGTTATTTGCATCACAAAGCGGATTGTATGGTCAGAGTTTTGCTGTAATCGGAACAGGTACAAATTCAACAACTTCTACTGGTAGTGATCCAATTGATGGATATTTCAACTCATTCAGATATCAAGTGGTATACACCGCTGCCGAGTTGACGGCTGCGGGAATGACACCAAGTGCCACGATTACTGCATTAGGTTTCTCAATCAATGGTGACTATGCAGGTGGAAACCTGTTGGGATATAAAATTAGAATGGCGCATACAAGTGCAGCAAATTCTGCGGCTCATGATGCTTCGGTATTAACAGAAGTTAAAAGTTCTTTTAATTACAATCCTACTGTAACTGCCGCTGGTAGTTTTGATATGATAACGTTTACGACGAATTTTGTTTGGAATGGTACCTCGAATATTCTTGTTGATATTTGTTCAGATGGTGCCAATCCATACACTAGCCCTTACGGTCAAGTAAGAACTTTAGCGGCGTCTACAGCAAATGGATCAAGGTATGTTCGCGCTGATGCTGTAGGTTCACAGTGTGGAGTAAGCACAAACACAGTGAATACGACAAAACCTCAAATTCGCTTTCAATATACTCCAGCTGCAACACCTACGATTACATCCATTTCTCCGACTTCAGGTTGTCCAGGAACGAATGTTACGATAACGGGGACTAATTTAACAGGTGTGTCTGCGGCGAATGTGAAATTCGGTGGAACTGCAGTTTCATCCATTGTTTCAAATTCAGGAACACAATTAGTGGTTGTTACCGGAGCGGGTACAACAGGTACTGTTACGGTTACTACCAGTGCAACAGCTACAAGTTCACAGACCTTTACTTTCTCCTCTTTCCCACCTGTCCCAGGAACTCCAACGACAACAAACAATTCAGCTACAGGTTTTACGGCGAACTGGACAGCAAGTGCTGGATCTACTTCGTATGTATTGGATGTTTCATCATCCAGTACCTTTGCCTCATTTGTTACTGGGTTTAATGCTTTAAATGTAGGAAACGTATTGACATATCCGGTGACGGGATTGACTGCTGGTACCACCTATTATTGGAGAGTGCGCGCCGTAGGTGGCTGTGAGTCAGTAAATACAGCAACTCAGACTGTGATTACGGCTTATTGTCAACCTGCAGGCTTTACTACCTCTTCCTCTTATTGGTTGTCCAATGTTGTCACTGCAGGCGGATTAACCAATATTTCGAACGCTACAGGTGCAGGAGCCGGCGGATATTCCAATTTTACAGCGACGCAAAGTTGTTCGAATTCAATTGGAGTAAGTACTTCGATTACCCTCAGTCAAAGTTCATCTACGGGTTATTTTTTCTGTTGGATTGATTGGAACAATGATTTTGATTTTGCTGATGCGAATGAGACCATATTTTCATATACAACCTTTGCAAGCAGTTATACAGGAACAATCAATATTCCAGCAGGAACGCCAAATGGAAACTACAGAATGCGGGTTGCTCAACAATATTTGGGAACAGTAATTAATTCTTGCGATGCAAACACTTATGGTGAATATGAAGATTATACGTTCAGTGTAGTCACTTTGGTTGCTTGTTCAGGACCAACTTCTCCAGGTGATGCATTCACGTGGTCGCCAGCTTTGGTGACAGGATACAACGCCGATGTGATTGCGAATGGCGTTGGCAATGCAAGCGCAAGCTCAACACAATTCGACGTAGCAGGTTACGCTCTAGTGTCTGCGGACTTCAAAGCGACAGCAGCCAGTGCAGCACCGACCTATGCGTTGCCGGTTTCTGGTATTGTAAACAGTGCTGCAAACAATGGAGTAAGGTACCAATTGGCAAGTTCGAATTTGAACAATTCCCTACGTTTGGTAACTGCCACTCCTTCTGGGACTTTATCCTTGAGCAATGGAACCACAGCCAGAAGAATTGGCTTGTTGGTGAGTTCTGGTAGCGGTACATCTACCTTCAATGCGCAAGTCAACTTCTCGGATGGTACGAGTCAAACGTTTACCGGTAACTCGGTTGCTGACTGGTACGGATCAGGTTATGCCTTTGCTGCCATGGGACGTGTTGTTATTGCAACCAACGTACTCGAAGGTAGCGCAACACAGCCAGGTTTATACGATGTTCTGCTTAACCTAAGCGCCGCAAATTACACAAAAACAATTTCAAGTATCTTGATCACCAAAACAGATGGTGCTGCGACGGCACTCAATGTAATGGGGGTTAGTTTATACAGCTCATCAGCAGCACCAGCTGCAGTTGTTTGTAATGGTCAGACGCGAGTTTTCTCTTTACCTGACATTCCTGCTGGGGTGACTGGGTTGACTTATTTGTGGCAATCCTCTCCTACAGGAGCAGCACCATGGACGAGTACTGGTGTGACAACAACGACATTTACAACTCC
>JBDKGB010000182.1:0-3909 GCA_039798485.1 Bacteroidota bacterium | reverse complement strand
TTCAATAAAACCATTCCGATGCGGATCATGAGCAACGGTGCCCTTTCTGTGATCGTTTCACCAAGCAAAGCGGACGACTATTTCTCTTCAGAATTTTTTCGTGTTTTCTATCAGAAAATTGCAGAAGGTGTATTTTTTGAAGATGCGGTGTTCCAAGCTCGAAATGCCTTTTTTAAGGCGAACCCAAGCATGCGACACCCAAAGTACTGGGATGCTTTTCAATTGGTGGTGAGCAGAAAAATTCAGTATATTTCGAATGAACCTGAACAAGTGCCCATGCAGTGGTGGTTGCTACTTTGGGTGGATCTTAGTGCAACGCTTTTAGGTGCTTGGTGGCGTAGAAACGAACTTGTTCGTCGCTTGAATGCGTCAGAATCTTAAAAATGCGTTTGGCTTTTTTCAATTGATTGTCCTGAACGGCTTGAATGGCAATGAAATAGTTAGCGCGGTCAGCAAAGGCACTTTTACTTTTGGCAATCGATTGAAACCCCTTCAACGCACTTTCGGTTTCCTCATTTTCAAACAAAATAACTGCCTTATAATACAGCACCGTATCGTTATTTGGATGAATCATCAACACCTTTTCAATGTCCTTTCTGGCCAAGTCGTACGCTTTCTTCTTTCGGTGAAATTGCGCATCCGATAAATCTACACCTGCTGAAGCCCCCATGTAATTGGGAAGTCCTGGATCGGTAAAGGTGGGTGAAAGCTCAACCCGATTTGAATTCATCAGCAGAATTGCACCAATACCACTCAATCCTAAAACGATGAAGATGGCTGCATACTTCAGAAGATGTACACTTGACTTTTTCTTGGGAACCAACGGAGAAAGAACGGACTGCTTTGTGGCACTCAATTGTTTTTTAATTTGCGAACAATCTCCAGCACAGTCATCGTACAAGGCGATAAATCCGAGCACCGATTCATCCAAGTCTTTTCGATCACGGAGACTGGCGACATGCAGCCGCAGTAGGGTGGGTTGATCTAACAACGCCAAGAGCGAACTCAACGAACGATTATCCATAAGGCAATTAGAGTCAAGGATTTGTACATCAAGGCCATTTTTCGGCGGGTAGAACTCAGCTTGTTGCGCACCGTTTTTTCCGAAACCTTGGTCTGTTCAGCAATTTCAGTGTTGGAATAACCATCCAAATGAAGTTGAAACAACTCCGTTTCCTTTTGTGGTAAATGGACCAATTCTTCCAAGACACTCAAGTCGCTTGCTTGCAAAGATTCTTGCGGAAGCCCCATTAATATGTCTACATGAGATTTTTCCGCACGGATGTGGTCAATGGCTTTGTTTTTTACCGCTGTGGTAAGGTAGGCCTGAATCGACGCAATGTTTTCCCATTTTGCTATTCTCACTGTTGTGCTTGTTGCTAAGAGAGAGACGAACAATTCACTCACAATGTCCCGAGCGACTTCCATATTTTTTACCCGATGGTAGGCAACAAAGACCAAAGGTTCAAACAAGTCATGGTACAATGACCCCAAGGCACTGTCGTCACCTTTTAGAAATTTGGACCAATATGTTTGTGAGTCGAGCATTCAGATTTCTAAGTTACACTTTTTGTAAAAAAATACGTGGAGTGTCGGGACAAACCAACGAATTAAACGACAAACCAATAAATCACTGCGCCATGAACATTAAAAAGATCAAGTATTTCATTCATTTGGTAGAAAAGGAACGTACTGGGACACCTACTGATATCGCAGAAAAATTGAATGTGAGCGAACGGATGATCTACCACTACGTGCATTTGTTGAAGCATGAATTCAAGGCGCCCATCGAATTCAACAAGTACCGAAAATCCTACCAATTTGAGCGGCCAGGGAGGCTACATTGGCAGTGGGTCAAGAAATAGTTGGTTCAACTTTTTTACTGAATTTATATTTCAGTCGGTAGAGCTTATTTTACACTCGCAAAAAAAATCGAGCAATCGAACATGTACTTAGATAACCTACAGCGACTTATAGAGGCCATCGAACAAAAATCGACGGGCAATGCGCGAGAAATCGCCAAGAAGCTCCATGTGTCCGAGCGGATGGTGTACAACTACCTCGATGTCTTAAAAAATGAATTCGGTGCCCCCATCAAATACAACCGAGCGATAAAATCCTACTTCTTCACGGAGGAAGGCAAGATTGAGTTGAAGTGGCAGGAAGAAAAAGAGAACAAACAACAATAAAACGCGGAATCCGAAAAGCGCACAGAGTAGGAAAACTAAACTTAAATGCTACTATGAAAAACAAACTGACCCAACTCGCGAAGGGTATTTACAACGTCAAAACTTGGCGTTGGACGGTTTTGGTAATGACGGCTGTGCTCCTTTGTGGCGCGGTGTATTATTCCTTAAACTTCCTTGAGTCAAGCCGTCCACATGTGACGATCAGTAAGAAAGAACTCAAAAAAGGGAAGATCAATAAAGATCTTTCTCAAACCGATGAGGTTGAAAGTGAGGCTACTTACGAAGATTTCAATGCAAAATACAAAGCGTTGTCTAGAAAAATTCCGAAAGCTGAATGGAAATTGACGCAACGAGAAATGACGGACGCAGAATACCAAGTGGAATACCAAAAGTACTTGGATGCCAAAGAAGCGCGAACAAGTCTCCTTTACAGTTACATTCAATATGGTGTTACCCCTCCAGATTACTTGTACTCAGATCCGGCAGAGCCAACAAAAACCATCACATTTCCTTATTCAATGAAAGGATTTATGGACGATATCTTGAAGGGCTATGATACAGATTCTACAGATTTCGACACAAAGATTCGCATTGTCGAGAAGATGGAGCACTTCATGGACATGACCGACAAGAAAGGTTTGGATACCTTGTTGGTGGATAAATTCAAGAGTGTATTGGTAAATTCTAAAGATCTATCCATTGAGGAGATCAAGGCCGTAGAGAAATTGCACAAAAGTGTAACTAAGACGCCTTTAGTGTTCAGTTTGACAGCACCAAATTCACCTCAAGAACGTCAAACAGAATTGTTTAAAATGTATGAAGCTGCGGCTAACGGAGAAATCACTGAAGCGCGTTTCACACAGTTGGATGCGCTGGTAAAACAACTGAAAACAAAGAAAATCAAGGATACAGTTGTTGTGTTGAATGTTGTCGCAAGTGCCATGAAAACAGACTTCTCCAAATACAAAGAGGAAGGTGAGTCTGTAGATGAATTGGAAATGCAATGCATCGATGATTTTTTCATGAGTGGAAAAATTGACTTCACGAAAGACGATGTTGAAAATAAATTCAACAAGTACAAAGACCTTTTCGGGAACAAGCTTGAAGCTGCAAATTTGGAGAAAAAGGCACGTGAAATTTTACGTAAGGAAAACCGTGAATCTGCAAGTGAATTGATCTTTAGCAGCCTTTTGTTCGCATTTATCGGCGTGATCGTTGTTTTCCTTGCCAAATTAAATTCGAGATTAAAAACCAATAATACCCTTTGATTATGAAACGTATTTTGATCATGTTTTTATGCATCGCAACATTGGGCTTGGGCTCATGCGAGGACAAAGAACGACTAGAAGAAATTAAAGCCGAATTGAAGGCGAAAAAGAAAAAAGCTGAGCAATCAGACGAAGAGGAAAAGCCGAAAGTGAGTATTTCTGCACCTGCTCAAAATGAACCACCAGCGCCGGAAGAATCCATGGACATGGGCGGTGATTATGGAGGCGACATGGGTGGTGGTGATTACTCAGATGATTCTTATGATGAAAGCGAAGATTGGGGTGATTAAACCAGTGAGTTGAGTTTTTGTAAGGTTTATATCAAAAAGCCGGTAGTATTCTAAAAAGTGTGTCAAGGTAAAAATTAGGAGTAATAATCTTAAACTTGAACACATGGAAAGAAAGAAAAGAAGTCGAAAGGAAAAGACAGCATCTTGTGACTATGCCAATTT
>JBDKGB010000181.1:0-21614 GCA_039798485.1 Bacteroidota bacterium | reverse complement strand
TTAAACGCCCAAGGATTCCACTTGACAAAATTTTCAAAATCTGCCATTTGAACAAAGATTTTGTCAACATCGGCCTTGATGTGTCGGCTCGATTCAACATGAATCTCTTTAGGAGAAAGCCAACCAATTATGGCGAGGATGCCGACAAAAGTAAATAGTCCAAGAAAAAAGATAAGCAGGTATGACATGGTTAAATTGTTTTTCAGTCAGGCGAAGATACGAGAAAATGAGAAACGACATGGGTACTTCATACATCGTTTGAATGATTATCTTTGCGTAAAAAAGTAGCAAATGTCATTAAAATGTGGGATCGTAGGACTTCCGAATGTCGGTAAATCCACCTTATTTAACTGTTTGTCGAATGCAAAAGCACAGTCGGCGAATTTTCCATTCTGTACGATTGAACCAAACATCGGAACGATTTCAGTGCCAGATACACGCCTCGAAACGCTTGAGGGGATTGTGAAACCAGAACGCGTGGTACCAACAACCATGGAAATTGTGGATATCGCTGGACTCGTGAAAGGTGCATCTAAAGGTGAAGGTCTGGGAAATCAATTCTTGGCGAACATCCGCGAGACAGATGCCATCATCCATGTGCTTCGCTGCTTCGATGACGGCAACATTATCCACGTAGATGGGCGTGTTGATCCTGTTTCTGACAAAGAAATTATTGACATCGAACTTCAATTGAAGGATTTGGAAACGATTGAAAAACGCATCGCTTCAATTGCCCGGATGTTGAAATCAGGTGATAAAGAGTTGGTGAAGGAAAATGACATTGCCACACGCATCAAAGAAGCCTTGGAGCAAGGGAAATCTGTAAGAACCCTTGATTTTGATGAAAAGGAAATGGAAATTGCCAATAAGTTCCAACTCATCACCACAAAACCAGTGCTGTACTTGTGCAATGTGGATGAGGCGTCTGTGAAAACAGGCAATGCTTACGTAGATAAAGTTCGCGAAGCTGTAAAAGATGAAAATGCTGAGGTCTTGGTCATTGGTGCTAAAATCGAATCCGACATCATGGAATTGGAGACTTACGATGAGCGTCAGATGTTTTTGGATGAGTTGAACCTGGAAGAACCGGGTGTAAACCGTTTGATCCGCTCTGCGTATGCCTTGCTGAAACTACAAACGTATTTTACGGCTGGAGTGAAAGAGGTGAGGGCATGGACCATCAAAGAAGGGATGACCGCTCCTCAAGCAGCTGGGGTGATTCACACAGATTTTGAAAAAGGATTTATCCGCGCTGAAGTCATGAAGTACAACGATTATGTGACTTTGGGGTCTGAATCTGCAGTGAAAGATGCTGGTAAATTTAAGGTTGAAGGAAAAGAATATGTGGTGGAAGATGGCGATATCATGCACTTCCGCTTCAATGTATAACGAATACACGAATTAAAGAGATAACCGTCATGGGAGCAATTGCAGCAAATGATCCAACATTGAAATCCTGGGTAAATGTTCCTCAAGGATCTGATTTTCCAATCCAGAATTTACCGTTTGGCATCATCAAAACGGAAGATTTAACACCGCGCGTTGGTGTTCGCATTGGCGACCATGTGCTGGATTTGAAATCTCTGTTTGTGCTGGGTTATTTTGAGAATATTTCTGTCGATTTGTCTGACTTTGATGCGCCGTACCTCAATGGGATGATGCGCAAAGGGAAGCAGGTGACACGTGATGTGCGCAACCGCATTTCCAAGCTCTTAAGTACAGCCAATGACGATTTAAAACACAACCAACATCACGTTGATCAGGTGCTTATTCCGGTTGAACAAATCACGATGTGCATGCCTGTTCAAATTGGGGACTATACGGATTTCTATTCAAGCCGCGAACACGCAACGAATGTTGGAACCATGTTCAGAGATCCTGCCAATGCGCTTTTGCCAAACTGGTTGTGGATTCCTGTTGGCTACCATGGTCGCGCAAGTTCCGTGATTATTTCTGGACAAGCCATTCACCGCCCCAAAGGTCAAATTAAACCTGACCCACAAGCGGATCCAATTTTTTCACCTTGCCGGAATCTCGATTTTGAGTTGGAAACAGGATTCATTACCTACGAAGGAAAAGCATTGGGTGATTCCATCAGTACAGATGAGGCTGAAGATTATATTTTTGGTATGGTGCTCTTCAACGATTGGTCTGCACGCGACATTCAAACTTGGGAATATGTGCCACTGGGACCATTCTTGGCGAAGAATTTTGCGTCTTCCATCTCCGCATGGATTGTGACGCTTGATGCCTTGCAGCCGTTTAAAACAGACACGCCAAAACAAGAACCTGAAGTGCTGGACTACCTGAAATATACAGGTCAAAAATCCTATGACATCTCCTTGGAAGTGGCCATTCAGCCAGAAGGTGCTGAGGAAACTACCGTGAGTCAATCCAATTTCAAATACATGTATTGGAACATGGCGCAACAGTTGGCGCACCACACGGTCAATGGTTGTAACATTCGTTGTGGAGATTTAATGGGGTCTGGTACCATTTCAGGTCCTACAGAGGATTCGTACGGGTCGATGCTAGAATTGGCATGGAAAGGTACAAAGCCACTTAAAATGTCTGATGGTACTGAACGTAAATTCATTCAAGATGGAGATACCGTGATCATGCGTGGTCATTGCGAGTTGAATGGTATTCGCTTAGGTTTTGGTGAGGTCAGCACGAAGGTGTTGCCTGCGAAATAATGGCCATGAAGAATCCAGCTGAAACACCGATACATATCGATTTAGAACAGGAACGCAAAGAAATACTCAATGCGTTCAAAGGCCTGCTTCGTGCAACAAAAAATCGTTCTAGAGAAGATACGCGCCTCATTCGCAAGGCGTTTGATGTCGCTGTGGATGCGCACCGCGATGTACGCAGAAAATCGGGTGAACCCTACATTTATCATCCCATCGCTGTGGCGCGTATTTGTGCAGAAGAAATGGGGCTAGGAGCCACGGCCATCGCTTGTGCTTTGCTGCACGATACGGTGGAAGATACGCACATCACTTTGCAAGATATCGAGGATTTGTTCGGCGCAAAAGCACGTCTCATTATTGATGGACTAACGAAAATTCCTGAGGTATTTGATGAGAATGCCTCCATCCAAGCGGAGAATTTCCGTAAGATGATCTTGACCATTTCGGATGACATTCGTGTGGTTTTAATCAAGCTAGCCGATCGCCTGCACAACATGCGAACGCTGGGCAGTATGCGGAGTGATAAGCAGTTGAAAATTGCCTCTGAAACGAAATTCCTCTATGCTCCGTTGGCACACCGTCTCGGATTGTATTCAGTAAAAAGTGAATTGGAAGATCTTGCCTTGATGTACTCTGAGCCAGAAATGTACAGCAAGATCGAGTCAAGCTTGAAGTCCACGAAGGATGTGCGTAACCGCTTTATTCGTCGCTTTGTGCATCCCATCAAAGAAGCGTTGCTTCAAGAAGGATATGTGTTCGATATAAAAGCGCGTACAAAGTCCATTTCGTCGATTTGGCGGAAAATGAACAACAAAGGAATTCCCTTTGAAGAAATTTATGACGTCTTCGCGGTTCGGATTATCGTGGACACCCCACAAGATTTGGAAAAATCAAATTGTTGGAGAATATACAGCATTGTTACAGATTTTTACCAGCCGAATCCAGATCGTTTGCGCGACTGGATTTCTACACCGCGTGCCAATGGCTATGAATCCTTGCACACAACAGTGATGTCTCCTCAAGGAAAATGGGTGGAGGTGCAGATTCGTTCGAAGCGCATGGATGAAATTGCAGAAAAAGGCTTGGCGGCACATTACAAGTACAAAGAATCGAAAAGCGAAGAAAGTAAGTTTGACCGATGGATCGCTGAAATTCGCGACTTGATGGACAACGCAGATTCGAATGCGATGGATTTTGTGAATGAGTTCAAATTGAACCTCTTTGCAGATGAGATTTATGTGTTTACACCGAAAGGTGAGTTGCGTGTATTGCCTGTTGGCTCTACCATTCTTGATTTTGCTTACGACATTCATACGGATATTGGTGACCGTTGCATTGGCGCCAAGGTAAACAACAGATTGGTACCCTTAAGCTATCAGTTGCAAAGTGGTGATCAGCTAGAAATCATCACATCGTCGAAACAAAAGCCAAACGATGAATGGCTTCGTTTTGTGGTTTCCGCGCGTGCCAAGCAAAAGATCAAATCTTCGTTGAATGAAGTCCGTAAATCGATTGCGGCCGATGGGAAGGAGATTTTAGAACGAAAATTGAAGCAATTCAACATCCGTTTTTCGCATGAAAACATTTCGTTTTTAGAAAAGTTTTTTGGGCTGCCTTCAACGACGGAGTTTTATTTCCGAATCGCAAAAGGCAAGTTGGACTTGTCGCGCTTGCGTGAGATTGAGAATGTTGGTGGTACGCTTCAGTTTGATAAAAAGTCAGGACAAAATAAAGACAGACACGAAAACGAAATCATTCCGAAAATCAATAAAAAGGACGATACCATCATTATCGGTCAGGACTTCAAAAATATCCAATACCAAATGGCCCGCTGTTGCAACCCGATTCCTGGGGATGATGTTTTTGGATATATCACAATGAGTGAGGGCATTAAAATTCACCGCATCAACTGTCCAAATGCCGAACATTTATTGTCTAAAATGGCAACGCATTGCATCAAGGCGCGCTGGACGGGTCAAGAAATGGTGGAACGCGTTGCTGGAATCCGCATCAACGGAATTGACCAAATCGGTTTGGTAAATCGACTCACGGAGATCATCTCAAAAGAGTACAATGTGAACATGAAATCCATATCCTTTGAGACAGAAGACGGAATCTTTGAAGGGAAAATCAACGTTTTGGTGTACGACTTGGATCACCTAGAAAAGCTGATGCACAAGTTTGAACAGGTCGAGGGGGTTCAGCGTGTGGCTCGTTGGGATAAAAAGGAAGACCTCAATCCGGGAGAGTAAGGGAAACAGGATCTTTTGGACGCAACAATGGTGTCCATTTGAATTCTCGGATAAACTGTTCTTCCGCATCTATTTGATCCATCGGATAGAAGATACCATCTGGTTTTTCATAATAGGTCACACCAGTGATTTCACCACTATCAAGGTAGATGCGCAAGTCACGAGAAAATAAACGATTCATTCCTAGCCGCTTCACAGTAACTGTTGTATCTGTTTTTTCTTCATTTTCTGGATAAAAAATGGTGCGTGCATTTCCACCAACATCTGTCCGAATGAGTTCATTGTTTTTAAAATAGGCATCAATGCGTTTTCCTGCCACTTGGTTGTAATACCTTCCCGAATCGATTTCCATGATGGCTGTCGCGCTGTCTTTAATTTCGACATAGCGGATCAAACTGTCACTGATCCAAACGGTCATCCGCGCTCCACGTAGCTCTGCATTCTGACTCCAAATAATCGGTTGTTTGAACAGCTGCATTTGTCCTTTTTCTTCATCGTATGAAATGCTGTCACAAATGGCTTGAACACTGCGGTTGTAGATTTTTACCCCATAATAGCCTTTGGTCAAGATTTCTCCCGTAATGCTGTCGGTGATGTTCATTAAGGTGTCAGCATGAATAAACACAGTGTCGTCTTTTTGCACTTTGGTGGCGAGGGCATTTCCGGTGATAAAGGCAATGTGTTTTTGTTCGTCAGATAGGGCGTAATTTCCCTCGAAAATCATCTGCTGTGTGGTGTCGGTATAAAACACATGACCTTTTCCAATGGATCGCCCTATTTTAGGCATGTACAAGAGTGTGTCGCCACGAATGATGCGTGTTGAATCGAGAATCTCTGCGTTTTTAATGAGGCTTCCTTCTTCCGTTTGCACGTTGTACCATCCTCGTTCACAGGTCATGTGGGTTTTCCCTTTGTCTATCTTTGTTGGACCGAAAAAATGGGTGAGTTGCTTCGAGTAAGTGTATTGAAGGGTGTCTGTTGACATGGTCAAATCATCGTTCTTGTACTTTACTTTTCCGCTGAAAAAGAAGTTTTTAGAATCCGGATACATGTAACCGATGCGGCTCGTTAACACTTCGTTAGAGGAAATACTCTCAATTTTCCCACCATGTAAATAGGTGCCGCGTCCTTTCTTTGCATCGTATTCCAGGGTGTCGGTAGTCAGTTTGTATTCCATGTCACGCACTTTGACATGTCCCCAAAGTTTTGCTTTGCGGGTTTTTCCGTTGTAATAGAGTGAGTCGCAAAACAAATTGATGCCATCCTTGGTGATGTGCACATTTCCATAGGCGCGAACTTCCTCTGATTTATCAAAATAATGGGCAGAATCGCAGTACATCGTGTTTCCTTGATAGACGAAATTTACGCTACCTACAAGGCGATGCGCCCCCGTTTTTTCATTGTATCCTAGTTTTTCAGATCCAGGAAGCAATTCTAAGATTTTGTTTTGTGCGGAGGAAAAATAGGAAACGAAAAAAAATGCGCCTGTATAAAGCGCAATTTTCAAAAATCTATGTACTCCAGTGCAGATCACTCGTGACTTAATGTTTGGTTTCGGTCTGGACCGACAGATACAACGGAGATTGGCACTTCCAATTGTGCTTCAAGGAAAGAAACGTACTCTTTCAAGGCATCTGGAGCATCATCGTAGGAAGTTAATCCCGTTAAATCTGCTTTCCATCCACGCAAGTCTTCGTAAACAGGAACCAATTCCACGTCGGTGATGTCGTAAGGGAAACGGTCTGTTTTTTCACCATTGATGAGGTAATGTGTGCATACACGAATCGTGTCAAAGTTTCCAAGAACGTCTGCTTTCATCATGCTTAGCTCAGTAACCCCATTGATCATGATGGCATACTTCAATTGTGGCAAATCTACCCAGCCACAGCGGCGCGGACGACCTGTGGTTGAACCAAATTCATGGCCTTCTTTACGAATCGCGTCACCAACTTCATCCAAAAGCTCAGTTGGGAAAGGACCGCTGCCCACACGCGTGCAATATGCTTTAAAAATCCCGATGACCTTACCAATTTTTTGAGGTGCAATCCCAAGTCCCGTGCATGTCCCAGCGGTAACTGTATTGGATGATGTCACAAACGGATAGGTGCCAAAGTCGATGTCGAGCATCGTTCCTTGTGCGCCTTCCGCCAAAACTCTTTTTCCACTTTTTAATGCTTCATTCAAATAATGCTCGCTATCCACTGCAATGAGTCCACGCAAGGTTTCAATACCCTCCATCCAAGGGCCTTCAAGCTCTGCAAGATCATAGGTGAATCCTTCATGGTGTTTCAAAATTCCAAGGTGCTTTTCTACCAAAGCATCGTATTTGTCTTTAAAGTTTGGTGTGAAAATATCGCCAACACGCAAACCATTTCGACCGGTTTTGTCCATGTAAGTTGGACCAATTCCTTTCAGCGTTGACCCAATTTTATTCTTGCCCTTTGCTGTTTCAGATGCTGCATCAAGTAAACGGTGTGTCGGAAGGATAAGGTGTGCCTTTTTTGAAATCACTAGTCGAGCGCGAATGTCAAAACCAAAGGGCTCCAACTTCTCCATTTCCTTTTTGAAGACAACAGGGTCTATGACAACGCCATTTCCAATGAGGTTGATGACACCTTCGCGGAAAATACCCGATGGGATGGTGTGTAGAACGTGCTTAATTCCTTCAAATTCCAATGTGTGACCAGCGTTTGGCCCTCCTTGGAATCGAGCGATAATATCGTAGTTTGGTGTGATAACATCGACGATTTTTCCTTTTCCCTCGTCACCCCATTGTAGTCCTAGCAAGACATCTACTTTCATAATGTATCAATTCAAATGATGAATGGCCTCTTCCAGATTGCCATATACCGTAATTACTTCGTTTACTTTTGAGATGGTCAACAATGTTGCTACATTGCCCTGCGCTTTGCATAGGCAAAGGTCACCACCGTTTATGCGTGTTTTTGTCAATGACCGAATGATGAAATTCAATCCTGATGAGTTCATTTGTTCAAGATGCTCTAAGTCGTAGATAATGCGTTGTTCTTTTTGATCCAACACAGACGACAGTTCCGTTTGAAGGTTGGCCATATCGGCATCGTGCATTAATTTACCTTTGAGCGAAATGACTTGAAATTGCTGGCGTTGATGTACCGTAAATGTGATGCTCATGCTATTTCGGTAAATCGTTATCAGACTTTTTCACACCATAAAAATAGAGTGAATGGTGATGAATCGTCACACCAAACAATTCTTCGATGGTTGCTTTGATGTTTTGAATACGAGGGTCGCAAAATTCGATCACTTCACCAGTATCCGTGCAAATCATGTGGTCGTGCTGCTTGGAACCGTGCGATTTTTCAAACTGCGCAATGTTTTTTCCAAATTGGTGCTTTCGAACAAGATTGCAGGCCAATAGCAACTCAATGGTGTTGTAAAGTGTAGCGCGTGAAACCCGATAGTTTTGATTTTTCATCTTGATATAGAGTGATTCTACATCAAAATGTCCTTGGTAATTGTAAATCTCTTCGAGTATAGCGAACCGTTCCGGTGTTTTTCGGTGACCATTTTGTTCCAGATAGGCGGAAAAAATGCTTTTTACTGTTGACTGTAGATCAGGACTAATCATAGCATCGATCAAATACGAATCGAAGGTGTAAAATTAGCGATTTTATCCATCCTAGTCATTGAATTTTATCCCCGTTATGAAAAGATATCAACGGTTTTCAGAATCTGTTGAAAATTGATCTTCAATGTGATCGATTAAGGAATGAATGACCTTGATGTGAATCTCTTGAGCTCGATCTGCGAACTTGCTGTGGGGTGCACGAATTTCAACATCACACAAGGAGGCCATTTTTCCACCATCTTTTCCTGTAAGTCCAACAATGAGCATCCCTTTGTTTCGCGCCACTTCAATGGCATTCAGCACATTTTGAGAGTTTCCTGAGGTAGAAATGGCAAGTAGCACATCTCCTTTGTTTCCGATGGCTTCAAGGTAGCGCGAAAAAACATGGGCATATCCGTAATCATTGCCTACACAACTCATGTGACTGGGATCAGAGATGGACAGTGCGGGTAATGCTTGACGATCGTCTCTGTAGCGTCCCGTAAGTTCTTCGGCAAAATGCATTGCATCACACATCGAACCACCATTTCCACAACTAATGATTTTTCCGCCACCGCGAATGGATGTAACCATTAAATCACCAGCGCGTTCAATTTTCTCGAAATTTTCAATGTTGCTGAATGCTGAGAGAACAATAGCGGCTTCAGAAAAATGGTCTGCAATTTGTAAGGTGCGCATCACGTTGAATTTTTTATCAAAATTAAATATTTCAGTCGATATGAGGATTTATGCGATTCTTCTTATATTTGAAAACAGGGTAAACCCCGTAAACTTGGACTATGCATAGAGGTTTACTGCTTTCTGTTTTCTTCTTTGGGCTCTTATTTTTTGCCCATTCCCAATCCGAATGCTTCTCAAAATTTGAAAAAGCTTTTGCTGAACGTGGTGCAACCATTGTTCCTGACGCGATGCACAAAAATGTGGTCATTTGCTTCTTTAACAAAGAAAGAATGGGCTGCTACTGTGGGAAAGTTCGTGTGGAAGGTGGAAAAATCACAGCAGTTTTCTTGCAATACTCGGATGATTCTTATGTGTTGTATGAAGATCCGTTTTACAATACACTGAAAAAAGCCCCAATCATTAAAAATGGTATTTCTGAAATGATTTACTCTGCAAAAGGAGAGACCTTTAAAATCGTATTTATAGACCAGTTGAAGCCAAAAACAAGTGGTCAAATGATCAATAAATCACTGATTTTATCGAGCAATCTTTCTGCTGCTCCTTTTGAAAAAGAAGAAAATTTTGATTTAACATTCACTTGTTGGCACTTAGATGATGCTTCGGGTGTTCAATATGCCAACAAAAATCTTATTTTTACACCGTTTACTGAAGCTATTGGTTCAATGAGCCACTACAATTCAGTTCACCTAATGACGCTTATTTAAATTGTATACCATGAGAAAAAGTTTTGCATTTATCGTAATTCTGATGTTTTCATTTCTTTCCCAAGCGCAGGAAAGTTGCTACACTAAACTCGAACAGGCATTCCTGAAGCGTGGTGCCTATGAGGTTGGTGACGCTGTTCACACGAATGTTATTTTGAGCTTCTTCAACAGTGATGGCACTTCTTCGTGTGTTACAGGACGAGTACGTGTTGAAAACGGAAGAATCACTCACATCGATCTTTACTATGATGATGGAACTTATGGTGAGTTTGAAAAGCCTTTCTTCAATGAGAAAAAGAACGAACCAGTGGTTATAAGCGGTACTGGTATTTCTGAAATGATTTATACAGCGGACAATGAAAAGTTCAAAGTGATTTTTATTGAGAAGTTAAAGCCGAAACAAAAGGCCCTGAAAGAATACGTTCCAACAGATCTTTAATAAAATGGATCCCGGTTAAATGCCGGGATTTTTTTTGTCATGGTTATGAAGAGTTATCAGAACAAAGTAGTTTGGATTACAGGTGCTTCCTCAGGAATTGGTGCTGAGTTGGCGAAACAATGTGCTGCTGCTGGCGCTACCATTGTGCTTTCCGGTCGAAATACGTCGAGTTTGGAAGCGGTTTGTTCTCAGCTACATCGGCCTGACCAGCATTTGGTGTTGCCACTAGATCTTGAACATTCTAGCAACTTTTCGGAACTCGCTCAACGTGTCATCGAGAAAGTGCATCGCATCGATTTTCTGTTTAACAATGGTGGGATAAGTCAGCGTGGAACTGCATTTGAAACGGATGAGGCCGTAGATCGCAGAATCATGGAAGTCAATTATTTTGGAAATATCGCTCTGGCAAAAGCTGTTTTACCTTTTATGCGATCCCAGGGAGAAGGGCACATCGTTGTACTTTCAAGCATCGCAGGGAAATTTGGCTTCTTTTTACGTTCCGCCTATAGTGCGTCGAAACATGCCTTACATGGATTTTATGAAAGTCTCATGTTGGAGGAAGAGTCAAATGGAATCAAAGTAACCATTGCATGTCCTGGAAAAATCAATACCAACATCTCTGTCAATGCGCTGAATTCATCTGGACAAAGCCATGGGGTTATGGACCACAACCAAGAAACGGGAATGCCCGCTGAAGAATGTGCGCGCATCATGTTGACTGCTGTTTTGAACGGTAAAAAGGAAGTTTTAATTGGCAACAAGGAAATCAAAGCTGTTACGCTCAAGCGATTTTTTCCTGGGTTATTTTGGAAAATTATCCGCAAACAATCCGCGACATGACACGGCTTTTCGTGCTTGGTTTTTTTTTGTGTTTTTTCAGTGATTACGCCAATGCCTGCTGTGGAGCCGGTCAACACCGTATTTTCCCATTAGGTGTGGTTAAAAATAAAGCAGTATGTGCTGTCTTCGAAATAAGTCGACATTGCGAGGAAGAGTTTGAAGATTATTCTTGGGGAGGAAAACTATCTTTAGCGATTCAATCGGGAGACTCACTGAGGACGCTCTATGAAGTCACGTCAATGCTGGAATTTCTTGAGTGCATTTGCACACCTGAAGACCTTGAACAGAAATCAGAATACCTAGCTTTTATGCAGTTATACCTTGATTCAGCGTACAAGAAAGCACTGGAATTGAAGGGATTTAAACCCTTTGAACGGATGAGTTACTTGACAACATCGACAGATTATGGAGAGAAAAACGTGCGCTTCAATGGAGATGCTTTGCACGCAATCGGTTTGTCAAAAGTAGTTAATACTTCAGATTGGTCCATGCAATGTGAATCACTTTCGATGATTCGAGAGTTACGCTTGTATTACCTCAAGGATAAATGTTGGATTGTTTGTGCATTGGGATGTCCTGAAGGCAAATCCATTGGTGACAACCTGCTCCATCAAGGACAGGAAAATACTATGAATTCATCCCTTGGAATGACCTATGTTTCTGTGGATTGGCATGGGTTCACGAAAGATGTCCTTCTCGGGCCTAAGGTAGAATGAAGTGTTTTTGGTGTTGAATTAAAAAAACTCAGCTAACGATAATACCCTCATGTTTGAGTTTCAAACTTTCAATAAAACGGTCCTTTTCGGCCGGAGTGATAAATAACTCATCATACGTGTTGTAATGAATGACAAGCCCCCGAAAAGCGGTAGACATTTTCAATCCAACGTACAAATTGTTCGAATGCTCAATTTTGCGAATGGAAGTGTAGGGAATTCGGCGTTTAAAGATCAAACTGCGACAAACCAATTCCTCTGAAGTTAGTGTGTAGTGGGTACTTCGAAATAAAGCAAAAAACAAAGATTGTTGGAGTAGGATGGCCACCAATAGAATGAGGCAATCAGACCAGAAACGCTGATAAGCTGAGTAGACGAAAGGTATTGATAAAATCACCAATAAAACCCATGGAATCAAAGCTGTTTTCCAATCCTTTTCAGCTTTGAAAAAAAATCCGTTGTCATGCACTGACTATGCGCTTACCACTGAAACAATGGACGAGAAGACATCAAGGCGTTGACTTCACTGCGTACTTGAGCAATGACAGCATCGTTTCCAATGTTCATCAACACACGATCTATCAGGTCAACGATTTGAGCCATTTCACCTTCCTTCAAGCCCCGTGTAGTAATCGCAGAAGTTCCAACGCGTATCCCAGAAGTTACAAATGGCGATTCTGTATCGAACGGCACCATGTTTTTATTTACCGTAATATCAGCCAAAACCAAAGCATTTTCAGCATCCTTACCTGTAACTCCTTTCGAACGCAAATCTATCAACATGGAGTGATTTTCTGTTCCTCCCGAAATGATTTGATAGCCTTTCTTCATGAACTCATCCGCCAAAACAGAGGCATTTGTTTTCACTTGACGCATGTATGTTTTATAACCGTCTGAAAGTGCTTCACCAAAGGCAACAGCTTTTGCCGCAATAACATGCTCCAACGGTCCACCTTGAATTCCAGGGAATACAGCAGCATCGAGCAATGCAGCCATAGATTTTGGATTTCCATTGTTCCATTTGAGGCCGAACGGATTGTCAAAATTGTGACGCATCATAATGATTCCACCTCGCGGTCCTCGAAGTGTTTTGTGTGTAGTTGTTGTAATAATGTGGCAATGTTCCAACGGGTCATTCAACAAGCCCGCAGCAATTAATCCTGCAGGGTGCGAAATGTCAGCAAGTACCAAAGCGCCGATTTCATCAGCCACCTTGCGAATGCGTGCATAATCCCAATCACGGCTATAGGCCGAGGCACCACAAATGATCATTTTAGGACGTTCGCGTAGAGCAACCTCTTCCATCGCATCGTAATCAACCAAACCGGTTTCTTTCGAAACACCATAGAAGAAAGGCTTGTAAAGTTTTCCTGAGAAATTTACTGAAGAACCGTGGGTAAGGTGTCCACCATGTGAAAGATCGAAACCAAGGATCTTATCTCCAGGTTGAAGGCATGCTAAAAAGACGGCTGCATTGGCTTGAGCACCAGAGTGTGGCTGAACATTTGCCCACGTTGCACCAAACAATTCGCACAAGCGGTCAATCGCCAATTGCTCGACTTTGTCCACCACTTCACAGCCTCCATAATAGCGCTTTCCTGGCAAGCCTTCAGCGTATTTATTGGTCAACACACTCCCCATTGCCTGCATCACTTGGTCACTGACAAAGTTTTCAGATGCAATAAGTTCTATGCCATGCAACTGGCGTTGATTTTCTTCTTCGATCAAATCGAAAATTTCCCGATCCTGATTCATAGTGTGCTGTTATTTTGAATGATTTGTTGTATAAATGAGTTGAAGTCCTTCACCTAAGGAGGTCATCGGACGGTATCCTGTCAACCCAAAAAGTTTATCGGAGCTACCAACACGTCGTTCTACTTCATAGTCGTAGCGATTCTTTGGTGCTTCAATGAAATGAATCTCGGAGGATGAATGCGTAATCTCTTTGATTTGCTCAGCAAGGTCAAGAATACACCATTCTGCTTCATTGGCGATGTTCACAATGTGACAACCCTCGAGGTGCATCAAACGAATACACGCCTCGACAGTATCATCGATATAGGTGAAATCACGCGTTTGTTTTCCTGTGCCAAATACAGTGATTGGTTCGTTTTTAATGGATTGCTCAAAAAAGCGTGGCACTACCATTCGGTTGTCTTGATTCGGCCCATACACATTGAAAAAGCGTAAGGATACAACATTCAACCCTTTTTCCTCGTGGTGAGAAGCCAGGTAGATTTCATTGTAACGTTTTGCCATGGCGTAAGAGGTGTGCGGATCCACAAGAACTTCTTCAGTCAATGCATCTTCAATTGCGGAATGACCATAAATCCCACTTGTTGATGCGTACATGATTTTCTTTACGTTGTTCACATTGGCTGCTTCAACCACGTTGCGTGTGCCAATCACCTCAACATCCATCGTTTCAACGGGATTGTCAGCTACGATATCCACACCTAAAACTGCGGCAAAGTGAAAAATAATGTCACAATTTTTTGCTGCCTTCATGATGAGGTCTGCATCGCGCACATCCCCTTTGATAAAGGTCACCTTTGAGAATGTTTCTTTATCCAACTTGTTGCCGCGCAAAAGGGAATCAACAACCGTTACTGTATGACCTTCGTCAACAAGTCGTTTTGATAGATTGCTGCCAATAAAACCGGCGCCTCCTGTGATGAGAATATTCATAGCTTTCATAGGGTCAAATATCGGATTAATTTTTCTGAATCGCTTACATTCTGCGGATTTCACTCAATTTATGGGTAATCGATTGTGATTCTGAATGAACAATGCCTTCAGCAGTCAGGGTGTCTCGACGCACATAACCTGCTGCATGTATGATACTTCCGTCTCCACAAAGGATTCCAACATGGATTACTTTTCCGGCTTGATTGACAAAAAAAGCGAGGTCATTTTCCAAGCGATCGTCAAAGTTAACCAAAGCACCACATTCCGCTTGCTGAGCGGCATCACGAGGTAGGTTGATGTCAAAAAAACGGAAAACCTGCTGAGTTAATCCTGAACAATCAATCCCAAACGGGGATTTCCCTCCCCACAAATAAGGGGCATTCAAGTAATGATTCGCGGCATCACTCGGTGACAAAAAAATTGCTTCATCGATGCGTTCATTGATGAAAAAAGAATCGTTGCCAATGTGAAATTCATCTGTTTTCTGAGTAGGCATGAATGAACCGCGGTAGGTCAATTGCGCTCCCCAAGGTGTTGAAATTTTCTGCAAAAGCGCTGTTTGAAAACCTATGCCGTCCTGCCAACGTTGAACTTCTTTCTGTGATACATAGCGAAGGTGTTTCACATCGACATATCCAGCATAATTGTCTGAATAGGTTACAATTTTAGACCATGGTGCAGCGACTTCTTCAACTGTGACAATTTCGCCAAAAAGCAATTGAGTGACAATTTCAGATGCGTCACGTTGTTCAGATCGAACAGGGCTAACACTTACAGCGCAATACGCTAATTTCACCGGTTAATTTTTTGGAAATGATTTATTGTCAATGATGTTGAGTGCTTGTTGCATGTGTCGTTCATTGTGGTAAATGACAAACTGCAAGGCATCTCCAAGTCGAAGTCGGATGATTTTTGAAATGGAGATGGGCACTTTTACCTTGCGCAAGTTTACTTCTTCGGCCTTCGTAAGTATCGTCAATAAGTGCAATTGATCCTTTTCAAATGTTTCGATGTCAGTTCCTTGAATTAGGTTAGATTCAAAAGTTGGATTGAAACTTTTCGGGGATTTCATGCGGCGCTTTACATTCTTCGCATTTCCCAATTTCACTGATTTCCAGGCAGATTTACCCAGAGGTGACGAAATGAAATTGTCTTTAGGGTCTCTGAAACGGGTGGTTTCTATGCGATTTGCAAATACAAGGTGGTAATAGTTCGCATAGGCATTGAGATGCGCAAACACCTCTAGTATGGACCACGAATTGCTGTCCTTTTTCCATCTTTTTTGCTGTTCAGACAAGTCACTGAAGCGCTGACGAATTGTGTCAATGTTTCGTTCAGTGATGGTGCGTAGTTCGGATAATAGTTCTTTTGATGTCATAGCGATTTATGCGAAACCAAAAATAATCCTTTCCACCCACAAAGCAGATAGAAACGGACAATAATTGATTCGAATCGTTCAAAAAAGAAGGATTAGTGTTACTTTCGTGCTTATCCTAGTTCTTGGAAGGTTATGCGCCCATTGATATTTGTTACAAACGATGATGGAATTTCATCAAAAGGGATTCGTTCTTTAGTCAGCGTGGCGGAAGAATTCGGTGAGGTGTGCATTATTGCGCCAGACAAACCGCAATCTGGGATGGGACACGCTATAACAGTAAATGGCATTTTGCGCTTGGATAAATCGCGACTTTTTGAAGGGTTGAATGCGTATACATGCTCAGGAACTCCGGTTGATTGTGTGAAGTTGGGTATTTATGAGTTGTTGAAACGCAAGCCCGATTTAATCCTGTCAGGCATCAATCACGGCGAAAATACTTCGACCAATGTCTTGTACTCCGGAACCATGTCTGCGGCCGTTGAAGGGGCAATGGAGAATATTCCATCGGTGGGTTTTTCGCTGTGTGACCATAGCTCGGAGGCAGACTTTTCAGGTGCTCAACATGTTGCCCGACAAGTGATTGCAGCCATGCTTAGACATACATTTCCAGCCAATGTTTGTATCAATGTGAATGTGCCAAAGCTTCCACCAGAGGAAATTAAAGGCATTCGAGTGGCACGACAAGCGCATGCGTTTTGGGAAGATCGTTTTGACAAACGGTTCGATCAATTCGGAAAACCGTATTACTGGTTGACGGGTGAATTTATGAATCAAAATCCTTCAGCGGATACAGATTTGCAAGCTTTAGAAGAAGGGTATGCGAGTTTGGTGCCTACGCAATTTGATATGACGGCCTATGCTGTAATGGATGAATTTAAAAAATGGAACTTATGAATTTGAGAAATTGGTCGATGGCCCATACGAAGGGTTTGATATTAGGGTTGCTGTCTCCGATGGTTTTTATTCCTGTCGTGATCCTTTTGCTGTGCTGGGTTCAGAATTTTCAATTTGAGCAAATGTGGCACATGTTTTCAATTGACCCAATGACAAGAAGCAAGATCATGTCGATTGCAATTATTTCAAATTTGGCTTGGTTTTACACCTTCTTGAATCGGGAAAAGTATGGAATTGCAATGGGGGTAATTGTTGGAACGATAGCTTTTCTTCCTTACATCATTTACGTCAACTTCATCATGTAAATGACTGCGTCAACTTCTTCTCGAAAAATTTACATGATTGCTGGTGAGGCCTCGGGTGACTTACACGGCAGCAATGTCATCCGTCAACTTTTCGAAGAAGATCCTAACTTGAACATCCGTTGTTGGGGAGGTGATCTGATGAAACAAGAGGGTGGAGAAGTGGTTAAACACATTCGAGATCTTGCATTTATGGGATTTCAGGAGGTGCTGATGAATCTTCGAACGATTTTGCGCAACATGAAGGAATGCAAAGCCGACATCGAAGCCTTCAAGCCGGATGCATTATTCTTGATTGATTATCCCGGATTTAATCTACGTATTGCTGAATGGGCAAAAGAAAAGGGAATCCCAGTATACTACTATGTTTCACCACAAGTTTGGGCGTGGAAGCAATCACGGGTATACAAAATCAGGAAGGTGGTCGACCACATGTTTGTCATCTTGCCCTTCGAAAAGGCGTTTTACGAAAAATTCGATTACACCGTAGATTTTGTCGGTCATCCCTTGCTTGACGCTATCCACCGTTATGAGGAGGAAAAGACCGCGGTGGATTTTCTCGAGAGAAACCAGCTTACAGCGAAACCTATTGTCGCAATTTTACCGGGCAGCAGAAGGCAAGAAATCGCGAAGAAACTTCCAATCATGTTGGCGGCGGTAGAACATCTTTCTGACTATCAAATTGTCGTGGCTGGAGCCCCAAGCATGGATGAATCCTATTATGCTGAATTTTTGCCCACCAATACAAAAATTGTTTTTGGTCAAACCTATGATCTTTTGGCCAATTCGATCGCAGCAGTTGTTACTTCTGGAACTGCTACTTTGGAAACGGCCTTGTTCAATGTCCCTGAAGTGGTCTGCTACAAAAGTTCTCCTGTGTCTTATCATATTGCCAAAAGACTAGTGAAGATCAAGTACATCTCGCTGGTAAATCTCATTATGGACCGCGAAGTGGTGAAAGAATTGATTCAAGGTGCTTGCACAGCAGAGCAAATTCGCGCTGAGTTAAACAAAATATTGCCTGGGGGCGCATCTAGATCTCAAATGGAAAAGGATTTCAATGATCTAAGACAATTACTAGGCGGTGGAGGTGCGAGTAAAAAAGTTGCACAATCCTTGTTGAAAACTATTCGATAGGCCTGAAATTAAGCCAATCTCAACACTTATTTTTGTTTCGTGCGCATCTTGTTTGCCATATCCTTCCTGTTTGCGTCATTAACCTATGCGCAACAAATGAGGATCGGGGTCTACCGCGACCATGATCTTCAACGGATAATGTGTGCATACAACGAAGGCAGTTATACCGTCTTTGCCGACACCCTCAATGCAGGTGCCATTCTTCCCAATGAGTTTGTTGAAATGTCGATCGAACAAGGAAAGGTATTGCTTAAAAAAGGTGCCGTTGAATTGGGCCTGTTTGACCGAATCATTCTGCAGCAAAACGACCCCAAAAACTCGTTGGTTATAGCCTCAAAGTCCCCATCGCTGAAACAGCGGAAATACGTTGGCGACTTTGACATTACAGTAACAGGAAAGGAATTGACTGTAGTGAATTTGGTTGAATTGAATGATTACCTAAAAGGCGTTGTGGAATCAGAAGGAGGAGGAGGCGCTCACTTGGAATATTACAAAGTTCAAGCCTTGATCAGCAGAACCTATGCACTCAAGCATCTCGGACGTCATGCCAAGGAGGGATTTGATTTATGCGATCGAGTGCATTGCCAAGCCTATCACAACATGCTCCGCTACTCTTCGCTCATTGACACGGCCGTTCGACAAACGACAGGATTGGTCATTGTTGATGCACAGGGGGCAATGATTGAATCTTATTTTCATGCGAATTGTGGAGGACAAACCTGCGAGCCACAATACATTTGGAACGAAGAAATTCCCTATTTAAATTCCTTTATTGACACGTTCTGTATTTATACCAAGCAGGCAACTTGGGAAAAACGCATCAACAAAAAGAAATGGAGTGATTTCTTGGAGTCTAGATACAACTATCCCGTCTATGACAGTGCATTTGCGGCGATGATGTACACCTTTGATCAGCCACAACGAAGAGCATTTTACATTCATCCATCTCTCGGAATTCCACTCAGGGATTTACGGGAAGAGTTTGGATTGAAATCGACATTTTTCAGTTGTTACCCGGAGGGGGATGATGTTGTTTTACGCGGCCGCGGCTTTGGACATGGCGTTGGGCTTTGTCAAGAAGGAGCGATGAAGATGGCACGATCAGGCTATACCTTTGATCAAATCATTAAATTCTATTTTCCTGGTGCCGTGGTTTGCAATGAGCAAGACAGAAACTTTTTCAAGCAGTCTTCTGAGCGATTCTAGTTATTCATAAGAAATGACGAAAATATCCTCGTCATCCTTTTTAAACATTTTTTCTTCGCGTGCAAAGCTTTCAAGTTCGCTGGTATAATGCAGTTTTCTGAGGGTGTAGCGGGTAGCTTTTAACTTGGCTTCTACTTCAGTGGTGGCGACGTCTATTTTATTGCGCTTTCTAATTTGATTGACGATGGTAAAAATATCTACATCATCTAGAAAAAGGATATAAACAAGAAACACTATCCCTGTTAGGATGAATTTGTTTTTTAAATAGATGCTCCACTTTTTCACCCAACGAAGTTAAGGATGAATCCATCGATGCATTCGTCTTGCTGAAATAGTTTTCAGAAAAGCAATGTGAAAAAGAAAGGCCCCTTGAGGGCCTTTTCATTATTTCAATATTTCTTCCACTTTGGACTTGAATTCTGCGTCTTCCTCAAACCATTGAGAAACTTTAGCGATCAGTGCTTTTGCTTTTTCTTTTTGTTTTGCTTTCACGTAGCATTTTGCAGTTTCCAAAATACCCATTTGAAGCATTGCGCGATCCGCTTCACTCCACTCATCAATGGAGGTAGTTTTCGCAAGGAGTGCATCAGCTTCTTTCCAAATTGTTGTAGCACCACCTTTATCAGCTTTTGCAAATTTAGTGACACCTTCCATGTATTTCGCACCTACTGGATTGCGTGTGATTTTATAGTATTTAACCACCCATCCTGAAGCTTTGTTGTAATCTGCTGCAGTTATTTCATTCGAGATTAACTCGATCATTGATGCTTGAAACTTCTCAATGAACTCCTGATGATCAGCTAATATCGTTCCTTCCTTATCAAGCTTCATTGCTTTTCCTAACGCAGTAATGGCTTCTTTGTATGCATTTTTGAATTTTTCATCATCTGTACCAGACAAGGAAACCTTGTACAAACCTTTTGCTAACCAAAGACTAGGGAGTGGGTCCTTTTTTAAATCTTCTTTCTCTGTATAGTTGAATGCAACTTTGACTAGTTTTTCATAGTTTCCATCAGCGTAGAGGATTTTTAAATCATCATAATCAGGTGCTTGAGCCGAAGCTTGAAGTCCAACAAAAAGAAGCATTAAGGTGTAAATAATTTTTTTCATGGTATTTAATTTGGTCGGCTCGTCTTTTCAATATCTATGCCGAATGTAATAAAAACAATTTGTTCAACGATAAATGGTCTACAAAGTTTCACTCTTCTACACTTCGAATGAGCAAATGCAATATTTCTTGCGCAGCCGTTGAAATTTTCGTTCCAGGTCCAAATACACCAAATACGCCTGCTTTGTATAGGAAATCATAATCTTGCTGGGGTATGACACCCCCTGCGATTACCATGATGTCTGATCTTCCAAGCTTCTTCAATTCTTCAATAACTTGTGGAATAAGTGTCTTGTGTCCGGCAGCAAGCGACGAAACACCTAAAATATGTACGTCATTCTCTACCGCTTGTTTTGCAGCTTCTGCTGGTGTTTGGAACAATGGGCCAATATCGACGTCAAAACCAATATCTGCAAAGGAAGTAGCAATAACTTTTGCACCTCGGTCGTGTCCGTCTTGCCCCATCTTGGCAATCATGATTCGTGGACGTCGTCCCTCTAAAGCACTGAACCTTTCTGTAAGTTCACGCGCAATTTTAAAATCGTTATCCTCCATTGCTTCGTGTGAATAAACCCCGCTGACTGAACGAATTGTCGCTGTATATCGACCATAAACGCGTTCCATGGCCATCGAAATTTCTCCCAAGGTCGCGCGTTTTCGTGCACAGCGAATGGCTATTTCTAATAAATTACCAGATTCATCTCTCGCCGCTTCTTCAAGGGCTTTTAACTCTATTTGTACAGCATTTTCATCTCTGTTGGCACGAAGTTCTGCCAAACGCTTCAACTGCGACTCGCGAACTTTGGTGTTGTCAACTTCTAAAATGTCGATGGACGTATTGCTGTTGCTGCTAACTTGGTAGCGATTCACACCAACAATAACATCTTTTCCTGAATCGATGCGCGCTTGTTTTCGTGCTGCTGCTTCTTCAATGCGCATTTTAGGCAATCCTGTTTCTATCGCCTTTGC
>JBDKGB010000180.1:0-6077 GCA_039798485.1 Bacteroidota bacterium | reverse complement strand
GCGATGTTCTGATTCCATCGTGTGTGCACCGTTTCCTTGTTTCTGCGCAAAGGCGCTTCGTCCATGATGTCATCATGAATCAAGGTAAAGTTGTGGAATACTTCGACAGCAAGGGCGGCGTTCATCGCGCTATTTCGTTCTGCGCCAAACAACTCTGCGCCCATGAGGGTAAGAATTGGTCGCATTCGTTTTCCTCCAAGGGTCATGAAATAACGCAATGGGTCGTATAAATTCGAAGGTGATTGTGGAAAATCGATCGAACCAATTTCTTGTTCAATCAAAGCAGAATACTTGTCGAGTGCGTGCATCAATGGTGGAGTAGATTCATCAAATAACTTCCGTATCCACTTTTAACAAGTGGTTCAGCGTTTTGTTTGAGTTGATCGGCCGAAATGAATCCATTGCGGTATGCCACCTCTTCGATACAACCAATTTTTAATCCTTGGCGTTCTTCGATCACTTGAACGAATTGTCCTGCTTGCATCAGCGACGAGAAGGTTCCTGTATCCAACCACGCCGTTCCGCGATCGAGCACTGCGACTTTCAATTCTCCGCGACGCAGGTACTCTGCGTTGACATCCGTGATTTCGTATTCACCACGTGCAGAAGGTTTTAAATTCTTCGCAATTTCCACCACGGAATTGTCATAGAAATAAAGGCCTGGAACCGCATATTTTGATTTTGGATGTGCTGGTTTTTCTTCGATGGAAATGGCATTCATGTCCGCATCAAATTCGACTACGCCATAGCGTTCTGGATCGCTTACATGGTAGGCATAAACAACGCCACCGTTTGGATCATTGTTCTCCTTTAACAACTCGTCCATACCAACCCCATAGAAGATATTATCTCCGAGGATGAGAGCAACTTTATCGGAACCGATAAATTCTTCGCCGATGACAAATGCTTGCGCCAATCCATTCGGAATCTCTTGCACAGCATACGAAAATTGGCAGCCCAACGATTTTCCATCTCCCAACAACTTTTCAAAATGAGGAAGATCATGCGGCGTCGAAATGATCAATATCTCACGGATACCCGCACTCATTAGAATAGACAAGGGGTAATAAATCATGGGTTTATCGTACACAGGCATCAACTGTTTAGAAACAGCCAATGTCAATGGATGTAAACGCGTTCCTGAACCTCCAGCAAGAATAATTCCTTTCATAGTATCAATCAAATGAACGTTACGGCTTACTTCTCTATTGTACCTTCCGTATCAGGCTTCACATCATCTGGCAACTGATTGTGCGGACCAAGATCCTCATCGGTTGACAATTGAAGATCTGACCAATCCACCTCGCTTTCCTCTGTGTAGGCATCAAAATAAGGCTCTTCAAACGCTTTGGTTGTCAAGCTTCGTTCCAATGACAAAAGCAATGAAGGCAGAATCAAAAGGTTGGTGATCATGGCAATGAGAAGTGTCACGGAGATGAGTAAGCCCAATGCTTGGGTTCCACCAAATTGGGAGAACAAGAACACCGAGAATCCACAGAACAATACGATTGACGTATAGAACATACCAAGACCTGATTCACGAATGGCAATCAAGACACATTCTTTCAACGTCCATTTCTTCAATTTCAATTCTTGACGGTATTTTGCCAAATAGTGAATGGTGTCATCAACCGATATACCAAGTGCGATGCTGAACACCAAAAGTGTCGACGGCTTCAACGGTATGCCTAACCAGCCCATGATTCCACCTGTCACAATCAAAGGTACAAGGTTCGGCACCATAGCTACAACCACCATTCGCCAAGAACGGAAAAGGATCGCCATTAAGATTGAAATGGAGACAATGGCGAAAAGCAAACTTGAGAATAGGTTGTTGACCAAGTAACGCGTTCCTTCTGATGCAACTACCGAAGTACCGGTTAAGGTTATGTCAAAATACTCCCGATCGATTGCTAACCGCAGTTTCTTCTTGAATCCTGGCTTCTTGTAATAGGCCTTAATCAGTTCTGGGTCACTCTGGAACTTGAACTGCAAATCAGAATTCCCCTTTGCCAAATCATCTGTCAAGGTGTTGTAAACTCCAGAATAGCCATATACCAAAGAGTCGATATATCCAGCTTTACCTTTCTCCACCAATGCATACAAACGCTCTAATTGTGGGCGGTCTGGATTCATGATGCTGTCAATTTGGCTTTTGATCAAATCAACTTTATCCGCCACCTCATACGAACCAATGTCTTTCATTTGACAACGTACACGTAAGGTAGTATGTGCCGTATCGAGCAATTCCTTCACCGACAATGCACCACCATTGACATTGGAAACTTCAAAATTGTCAAGGTATTTTTTCAAACGTTTTCTGTCGCGATTGGCAATGAGCTCGTATTTGTCCGGATCATTTCCATAATACGCCATGTTGACTACCTTGATGAAATCAACAATGGAAATACTTTTCGAGAACATGGTATCCTTCGCATAGTTGAGTTGAACTTGTTCGAGGCGCTCTAGTGTTGAACGCTTCATCAAACGGCCCTGCTCCTTATAGTCAATCATCACCTCGAATGGAATTGATCCACCAAAGTTCTTTTCAATGAATTTCAAATCGAGGAGAATGGGATCCTTTTTCGGTAAGTCACTGGTCACATTTCCAGTCGCCTCCACACGCAGAATTCCGAAAACGCTAAAGACGATAATCAACAACGTCACACCATAGACCCATTTGCGCTTGAACTGTGTGAGGTACAAAATACCACGAATCAAACCAGATGCAAATTTCCGGTCAAGATGCTTCAAGTGACGTTCTTTAGGTGTTTTTGAAAAGGACAAGAAAATTGGTAGAATGCACAAGGAAATGACAAAGACCATCATCACATTGATGGATGCAGAAATACCAAACTCCATCAATTTTTGTGAGTTGGTAAAGGCGAAAGTCAAGAACCCTAATGCTGTTGTGAAGTTGGTCAAGAACGTGGCTGTACCAATCTTTTGAATGACGCGTGAAAGTCCCTTCATTTTGTTTCCATGCTCCTTGATTTCCTGGTGGAACTTGGTCATGAGGTAGGTACAGTTTGGTACACCGATCACAATCATTAACGGTGGAATCAAGGCCATCAAAATCGACAAGCGGAAGCCTAGGAAGCCCATTGTTCCCATGGCCCAAATCACGGCAATTGTTACAACCGATAAACAAACGATAATGACACGGAAGGAACGGAAGAAAATGTAAAGCAACAACGCAGTAACCGTCAGTGACAAAGCGATGAAAATATACATCTCGCTTTGAATGCGCTTCCCGATAATCACACGCAAGTGGGGCAAACCAGCGTAGTGCATCTTGCCGAAATAAGGCTCATAAGACTCCGCCAACTTCTCGATATCCAGAACAACTTTCGATTTTTTTTGGTCACTCAAGTAACGCTCATCCACACTCACCATCATCAGCGACACATTCGTAGAATCGTTGTACAACAACTTTTGGTAAACCGGATTGCGTTTGATTTCTTGCTTTATGGAATCGATTGACTTTTCGCGATAGGTCGTGTCGCTAAACACCTTTTGAACATCAAATCTACTTTCCTCTTTATTGTTTTTGATCGTAAATAAGGTTGCCTCAGAAATGACCGATTCAACGCCATCAAACTGCAGAATTGAATCGCCAAGTTCCTTCCACTTTCGGAAGTTTTTCTCGGTGTATAGTTTTTTCGTTTGAATGGCAATGACCAAGGTTCCGCCATCTTCACCGAAACGCTCCTTGAACAACATGTAGTTCTGTGTTGTTGAAGATGTTTTGGGAAGAACGAATCCGTACTTGTTTTCAAGTTTCAACCCTGTGATGGCATAATAACCAAAAAACACAGTAAGGAGTGTGATAACTCCTAGGATAAAGAAACGATTCCGAAGAATGAAATTTGCTATTTTACGCCACATGGTGGTTAATTCTTTTACACTTTAAGAGGGTAAAAGTAAAAATTAATACGGAGAAAACTGTTAAAACATCCATCAAGGATGTAGGTCCTCTGCGAGCCATTCAAAGAACTCACGCTGCCAAAGCAATCCATTCTGTGGGCTTTGCACCCAATGTCCTTCTGTTGGGAAGGACAAATATCTACTCTTAATCCCTTTTAATTGAGCAGCTTGGAATGCTTGAATGCCTTCACTTTCAGGAACTCTGAAATCCATTCCTCCATGAATCACGAGCATCGGCGTATTCCAGTTCGCCACATATTTGTGAGGGCTATTTTTCTCGTAGTTGGCTTTGTTTTCTGGCAACC
Organism: Bacteroidota bacterium; assembly: GCA_039798485.1. Classification (GTDB taxonomy): domain Bacteria; phylum Bacteroidota; class Bacteroidia; order Flavobacteriales_D; family Crocinitomicaceae; genus M0103. The sequence continues at coordinate 1,845 of JBDKGB010000180.1, read as the reverse complement.
AATACGGTCCACCTTGGTCCCAATTCGCAAAAAATAATTCCTCTGTTGTTCCGTACCAACTTTCCAAGTTGAACAAGCCACAATGCGCTACAAATGTCTTGAAACGGTTTTGATGAATGCCTGCAAGCATGTAGACAGAATAGCCACCATACGAAGCACCTACAGCACCAAGTCGGTCTTTATCTACATACGATTCTTTCGTTGCTGCATCAATTGCCGACAAATAATCACGCATTGCCTGTCCACCCCAATCCTTTGAAATGGCATCATTCCATTCTTGACCAAAGCCCGGTAAACCGCGACGATTTGGGGCAACCACAACGTAACCTTGAGAAGCCATCAAAGCCAAATTCCAGCGGTAGGAAAAGAATTGACTTACCTGGCTTTGAGGTCCGCCTTGACAATAGAGTAGCGTTGGGTATTTCTTTGAAGGATCGAAATTCGGCGGCAAGACCATCCACACCAACATCTGTTTCCCATCCGTAGTTTCCACCCATTTTTCTTGCACCTTCGGCATCACAATGGTGGAAAGAATATCCTCATTTGATTTCGTAAGTTGTGTGACTTTATCCTTGGCTTTTATGGAAACGGCATAAAGATCAGTTGGAGCCACCATCGATTGTCGTCCTGCGTAAATGAAATCACCCACCACAGACAAACTCACGTAATCGTATTGACCTGTTGTTACTTGGCGAATTTTACTAGTCGCTACCTCCACTTCAAAAATATGTTCAGTTCCTTTTATTGGTGCAATGAAGTAGATCATTTTTCCTAGTGGGTGCCAGCAAAAACTCCCCACTGTGATGTCCATGTTTGACGTTAAATTAGCGACAGAACCATCTGCTTTGCGTACCATTAAATTGTTTTTGTCGGCTTCAAATCCGTTGCGCGCCATGCTGAGCCAAGCCAAATCTCCGAGTGAAGAATAAGCCGGGTTGTTGTCGTACCCCTTATTGGATTCCGTAAGGTTGATGGTTGTTTGCGTCGAAATGGTGTACTCGTACAAATCGCTGTTCGTGCTTGTAGCGAATTCCTTCCCTTGAAGTTTTTTGGACGTGTAAATGACCTTTTTTGAATCCGCGCTAAAACAAAACTGGTCCGTACCACCAAACGGAGGGAGAACCCCATCAAACACCTCATCACGCTGAATATCAATTGCTTTTTGGTACATCACAGGCAAACCATTTTCCTGCATGATTTGGTGAAGAAAAAGATGGCGGCGCTTGTAATCGTCATAATGATCCCAATGGCGGTACATCAAATCATTCTCAATGCGCGCGTTGGCTTTCGGCAAATCGGAGTATTTAGAAGTGACATCACCGCGTACCTCAATGGCTTCTATGGTAATGGCATAGGTCTCATCGGGTGATAATCGAAATCCTTCCAATTCAATCGATTTGAACCGCGAAACGGTGCGAATATTTGTTCCATCCGCATTGATTTTACGGATTTGGAGGCCATCATCACCGTTTGACATGAACCAAATGATGTTATTTTTCCCCCATTGCGCTTCCATTTCAGAAACTGGCGTATTCGTAACCTGTTTGGACACTCCTGTTTTCAAATCAATGACATATAAATCGGTGTTTCCTTTGTTTTCATCCATGTTAAATGTCCGTTGGCTGTAGAGCAAAAGTTTACCATCTGGCGAAACCGTTCCTCCAGAAACACGGCGCATCGACCACAAAATTTCAGGACTTAATGTCGATTGGGCAATTGTTGTCGCACAACTAGAAATCGTCAAAAGGAAAAGGAAAATCTTGTTCATGAAAAAAATTTTAGTGAGTGAAGGTAGGAAAATCATGAGAATATCGACCTATTTTTGACACCGCAATATCACGTTAA
>JBDKGB010000179.1:0-4206 GCA_039798485.1 Bacteroidota bacterium | reverse complement strand
ACAATTTATCAACGATGATTTCCTTTGGTGCCGAGCGATCATTTGTGTTTCGCATCTTCTTGTTTGAGGGATTGCTAATTTGTGCGCGCGGCATCTTTTTTGGCTTACTCATCGGATACCTCGTATGTTTTGTGCAAATTAAATGGAAGGTGTTGATGATGCCAGGTGCAGCTGAATTGCCGTTTCCCGTTCGTTTGTCATTGCTCGATGCGACTACAATCATTGGATTGGTCACGGGCTTGAGTTTGCTGTTCTCCTATTTGCCTGTTCGCTATCTCATGCGCCGCAATTTTGAGAAGGACACTTTTTAGTGAAAGGCGATGTGCTAGAACTTTTTTGCAATTGAGTTCGTTATCCTGAACAGTGTTAAAAAATCCTTTCAATTTTCATTTGCACTCCGAATAATTGGTATATCTTTGCACCCAAATTGGAGAGGTGAATGCTTCTCTCAACTAGATGTAAAATCGTTAAAAAGACACTCAAATGTCAGCAATTAAAGGAAGAATTTCCCAGGTTATTGGTCCAGTTGTGGACGTAAGTTTTGAAAAAGGCATGTCCTTGCCAAACATTTATGACGCATTGGAGGTGCGCAAGCCAGACGGGACTCGCGTAGTTTTGGAAGTGCAATCGCACGTAGGTGAAAATGCTGTTCGTACCGTATCGATGGACTCAACGGATGGTTTTAGCCGTGGGATGGAGGCGACTTCAACAGGATCAGCAATCAAAATGCCTACGGGTGATCAAATCCGTGGTCGTTTGTTCAACGTGGTTGGAGAAGCAATCGATGGGATCAATACGATTGATAGCTCAAATGGCTTGTCCATTCACCGTGAAGCGCCAAAGTTTGATCAGTTGTCTACAGCAACAGAGGTTCTTTTTACAGGAATTAAAGTAATCGACTTGATTGAGCCTTATGCAAAAGGAGGTAAGATTGGTCTTTTCGGTGGTGCCGGAGTAGGTAAAACCGTATTGATCCAGGAGTTGATCAACAATATCGCGAAAGGTCACGGTGGTCTTTCAGTATTCGCAGGAGTTGGAGAGCGTACACGTGAGGGGAATGACCTTCTTCGTGAGATGCTTGAGTCAGGAATTATCCGCTACGGAAGTGAGTTTATGCACTCTATGGAAGAAGGTGGATGGGACTTGGATAAAATTGACTTGAACGAGTTGAAAGAATCGAAAGCTACCTTCGTGTTTGGACAGATGAATGAGCCTCCAGGGGCACGTGCTCGCGTGGCGCTTTCTGGATTGACAATGGCAGAATACTACCGTGATGGTGAAGGTGACGGACAAGGAAAAGACATCCTTTTCTTCGTAGATAACATTTTCCGATTTACACAAGCAGGTTCTGAGGTATCTGCCCTTTTGGGACGTATGCCTTCAGCGGTAGGTTACCAACCGACACTCGCAACAGAGATGGGGGCGATGCAGGAGCGAATTACATCTACGAAAAGTGGATCAATTACATCTGTACAGGCGGTTTACGTACCTGCGGATGACCTTACTGACCCGGCTCCTGCAAATACATTTGCTCACTTGGATGCGACAACAGTACTTTCTCGTAAGATTGCTGAGTTGGGAATTTATCCGGCGGTGGATCCATTGGATTCAACATCACGTATCCTTACTCCAGAAATCGTTGGTGAAGAGCACTACAACTGTGCACAACGTGTGAAAATTACATTGCAACGCTACAAAGAACTACAAGATATCATCGCCATCCTTGGTATGGACGAGCTTTCTGAAGAAGATAAATTGGTGGTTCACCGTGCGCGCCGTGTGCAACGTTTCCTTTCTCAACCGTTCCACGTGGCAGAGCAGTTTACAGGTATCCCTGGGGTATTGGTAGATATTCAAGAAACGATCAAGGCGTTTGATGCCATTTTGGATGGAAAGTATGACCAATATCCAGAAGCAGCATTCAACTTGAAGGGTGGAATTGCAGACGTTGTCGAAGCAGGTGAAAAAATGCTTGCTGAAGCGAACGCATAAGTATTATTAAGAGTCGAAAACAATGCATTTAGAAATCATTACCCCTGAAACGAAAATCTTTAACGGAGAGGCAAACGCAGTGATGTTGCCTGGGTTGGATGGATTTTTTCAGGTCTTGAAAGGTCACGCTCCCATCATCTCTGGATTAAACAAAGGTGTTGTTAAGGTAGAAATGCCAGCGCCGATTGAGGTTGATGAAAAAATGGCACGTTGGATTCGCAAAGACGCAACAGACCAAAATGTCATCCATGTGGAAATCAATGGTGGCGTTATGGAAATGCTGAACGATAAAATTATTGTTCTAGCAGAATAAAAAAATAAATTTGATCGGAAAGAGGGACATGGGAAACCATTTCCCTCTTTTTGTTAAGGTATGTTAAGTCTATAAACGGCAAATGAATGAAAATACGAATGTTTCCTTATTTTCGTTAACAATTCCGCAAACGCATGGAACTTCTATCTAAAATTGACCTTCAACGCACCCCTCGACATGTGGCAATCATCATGGACGGGAATGGTAGATGGGCCCAAAAACAAGGGCACATGCGCTTGTATGGACATAATTTTGGGGTTGAATCTGTGCGTGAAACACTGAAAGCAGCCAAAGAGCTCAAGATCGATTTCCTTACCCTCTATGCATTTTCAACAGAAAATTGGAACCGCCCGAAGGAAGAGGTGGATGGATTGATGGATCTTTTGGTGCGTTCAATCTCTGGTGAAATCGAAGAGCTCATGCGCAGCAATGTACGATTAATGAGTATTGGAAATATTGAAGGTTTGCCGAAGTCATGCATTGACGAGCTGCAAGAAGCGATTGACCGCACCAAAGACAATACAGGAATTCACTTGGTGTTGGCACTCAACTACAGTGCGCGTTGGGAAATTACAAATGCCGTGAAACGCATTGCCCAAAATGTGAAAGATACCACGATAAACCCAGATGACATCACGGACGAGTTAATCGGGAACTACTTAACGACGCGCGAAATTCCAGATCCTGAATTGTTGATCCGTACAAGTGGAGAACATAGAGTAAGCAATTTTCTCCTTTGGCAAATTGCCTACACGGAGTTTCATTTTACCGAAGTACTTTGGCCAGACTTCAAACGCGAAGATTTGTTCAAGGCTGTGCTCGATTATCAATCAAGAGAGCGTAGATTTGGGATGGTATCCGAACAATTAACCTAATAACTATGACCTTGCGACTGCTAACCATTGTATTTCTTGCGCTCATTTGTTCGGTTTCGACAGCACAAATTGTTACTCCAGACACATTAAGCGGACCAGTTTCGCTTGGAGGTCCAGACGTCAACTACCGCAGTCCGCAACAATATGAGATCGGACCAATTCGTGTAGAAGGAGCTGATAACTATGACCACCAGGCCATTAAGTTGATTGCTGGCCTTCGTCAAGGACAGAAAATTTACATTCCTGGAGATCAGATTTCAAAGGCGATCAAAAATTTATGGGCAGAAGGACTATTTTCTGATGTCGAAATTATGGCCGATAAAGAGGTGGCAGGTGTGATTTACTTGGTCATCAAAGTGCAGCCTCGTCCGAAGTTATCTCGATTTAAATTCAAAGGAATCATCAAGCGTGAAGCCGATAAAATTCGCGAAGAAATTAGCCTTTTCTCCGGTAAGACCATTACAGAAAACTTAGTGTATCAGACCGAAAGTAAGATCAAAGGATACTTCCGCGAAAAGAGCTACTATGGCGTTACGGTGAAAATCAACCGTGTGGTGGATACGTTGATGAACAATTCTGAAATCTTCTTGATTGACATCAACAAAGGAGCGCGTATTGGAGTAAAGAAAATCAATATAGAAGGAAACGTCAGTGTGCCCGATTGGAAATTGAAAATGGCCATGAAGGATACCAAGGAAAAGAAGCTCTGGCGCTTTTTCAATCGTTCGAAATTTACAGAAGCAACCAACACCAAGGATAAAGAATCCATGTTGGCAAAGTTCAACGCCGTAGGATTGCGTGATGCGCACATTGAGTTTGACACCGTGTATCTCAAAGACTCGAAAAACTTGATGATTGACATACGCATCGATGAGGGTGGCAAATACTATTTTGGGGATATCGACTGGATTGGAAACACCAAATTTAGATCCTCTTACCTCGATACTGTTTTGGGCATCAAGCGTGGTGATATCTTCAATAAATCGTTGATTGAGAAACGCTTGTTCATGAGTGAAGATGGACGAG
>JBDKGB010000178.1:0-3277 GCA_039798485.1 Bacteroidota bacterium | reverse complement strand
GCAATTCCTGAACTGATGTTGCCAAGGTAGAAATGACGTCGCGCACGATATGATCGTAGTGATAAGCGTCGTGCATCGTTTCAACATTGCCACGTGAATGCATGAGAATGTAGGGCAATCGGTAGTGGGCAATCACCGCTTTAAGGGAAGGGTCAAATCGCAATCCACTGATGTCGTTGATCAAATTTGCTCCTTCTTCGATGGCAGCTTTTGCAACAGTCCCGCGAAAGGTATCCACCGAAATGATGGTGTCAGGAAATTCCTTTCGAAGCAAGGCAACAGCAGCCTTTACACGATTCATTTCAACGGTTTCGTCAATGTGTACTGCACCCGGACGTGTAGAATACCCGCCAATGTCTAGAATATCGGCTCCATCGGAGATCATTTTTCCTGCGGTTTCTAAGATCTGTTGTTCTTCCGTTTTACGGCTCGGAGCATAGAAAGAATCTTCGGAAACGTTCAGGATTCCCATGATTCTAGGTTGCTTCAAATCGAGGATTTCTTCCCCAATTTTGAAGTAGCTGTTTTTCGGAAAATGTGTATCTTCAACCCTTAAAAGTGACATTGGGAAAATTATGATGGAAACAAAGATAGCATATCAAAAAATTATTGAGGGGTGTAGGGACGTTTTCCGGAAAAAAACACGCGATTACGGAACTGCATGGCGAATTCTCAGACCGTCATCTTTGACAGATCAAATTTTCATCAAAGCACAGCGCATACGCACGATTCAGGAAACTGGAGAAAACAAAGTTGGTGAATCCATCGATGGCGAATTTGCAGCAATCATCAACTATTGCATCATGGCACTCATTCAAATGCAAGAAACCTCTCTCAAAGAAATGGAATTGCCAGAGAAGGAGGCTATGGATTTGTACGATAAATATGCCAACGAGGCTTTTGATTTGATGGCGAAGAAAAATCACGATTACGGCGAAGCTTGGCGCGACATGCGTGTGACGTCATTGACAGATTTGATTTTAATGAAAATACTTCGTGTGAAACAAATCGAGGACAACGATGGATCAACAATCATCAGTGAAGGGATAGATGCGAATTATTTTGACATGTTGAATTACGCGGTCTTCTCATTGATTCATTTGTCGGAACAAAATTCCCATAAATCATGAAGCAAAAAGCTACGGTAGGAGGAAGGTCTTTTGTTTTCAATGCCATCTTTGTGGTGCTCAACCTTTTGGGCTTGTCGAGCATTGTTCTCGGCGCTCAACCTTATTTTGAAGCGTATTTCCTTCTGTTTAGTTTTATTGGATACACCACCATTGCCATTGCTGCGGCTGGATTGTTTATTTTCAGTGGTCGCCTGATGATGTCGAATGTGTCCCGTGTACTTGTGGGTAGTGTTTTCATTGTTTCAGGTCTTGTAAAAGCAAATGACCCTGTCGGATTTTCTTACAAATTGGAAGAGTACTTTGAGGATGGTGCATTGGCTTTTCGCATCAAAGAACTGTTTGGCGCACCAGGTTTTTCCTTGGAATTTTTGATCTCCTCAGCATTGACACTTTCTGTGCTCATTTGCATCATCGAAATCATATTGGGTGTGCTGCTCATTATTGGTGGCAAGATAAAATTGGTGACTTGGGTTTCAGTATTCATGATGGCGTTTTTCACGTTCTTGACATGGCACACGGCCAATTGTAACGCAGAGAAAAAATTCAAAGACCGCAATACCTATGCATTTTCTGATGGCAGCGCACAACTGAAATTGAGCGAGATGAAAACTACGAAGACCATTCGTCTCGTTTCTAAAACAAATACTGAACTTGTGGTCGACGAAATGTTGTCGCCTCAATGCGTGTCCGATTGTGGATGTTTTGGCGATGCAATGAAGGGTTCGGTGGGACGTTCATTGACGCCAAGTGAATCCCTTTGGAAGGATCTTGTACTGTTGTATTTATTGCTTTGGATTTTCCTTGCGCAATGGATCACCGAGCCGAACTCCAGTCGACAGAATCTTGTTTTTGTTTCCACCTCTATCGTTTTGATGGCCGCATTTTCATGGGTGTTTTCGTGGTACTTTATCGTGTTCTTTGGATTCATGCTCATTCTTTTTGCGCTTTGGGTCAAGCGAATCGGAGGCGTGCTTCTTGGAAACTACTTCGGAAGTATGCTGATCAATACGGTCATGTTGCTGTGTCTAACGACCTATGTATTGATGTACGAACCGCTCAAAGACTATCGTCCGTATGCCGTTGGGAAAAATTTGTGGAAGCAAATGAATGACGGTGTTGAAGGGAAATACGAAAGCACCTTTGTGCTGCGCAATGTAAAAACGGGCAAAAAGGAAGTGTATTCGCAAAAAGAATACATGGCGAACAAAAACCTATGGGACACAAAGCAATTTAAATTTATCAAAGGATCTCAACGTGAAATTATTCCTGCTCGCTTGGCTACAATTACAGAGCAATTTGATCCGTTTTTAAATCTTTCTGAATTGACTTCAGCCGATCGTGAATTCGAGGAAGTGCAGAAACAATTGTCACGCCACGTGAAAGACGGTGAGGAGCCCATTTCAGAAATCAGTTTGCGCTCTTACATTACCCAAGTCAATCAAGTTGTTTTGCTTTCGGTGAAACGCATGTCTGATGCCGATTGGAATGAAATCGCGAGTTACAAGGCCATTGCCAAAGCCTGCAAGCACAGAAACATTCCGTTCATCATGATTACCAATGCTGCTCCTGGTGAACTCAAAAAATTCCGATCCAAGTATGGCATGCGCATTCCCATATTCTTGAATGATGAAACAGAATTAAAGGCCATTTCGCGATCAAATCCTTGTCTTTTGGTCATTCGACATGGTATCGTGACAAGTAAATTTCCACACCGTTCAACGCCAAATGTGCAGTGGTTCGTGAAGCATTCGATAAAATAAGATGAGAAAGAAAATTGTGGCGGGGAACTGGAAAATGAACCTTTTACCCGAAGAAGCCCTTGAATTGTATACCCAATTGAATGCAGACCATCGCGCAGATGATTGTGAGGTGTTGGTTTTTCCACCAGCCTTGTATGTAAGGGAGTTGATGGATCAGCAGGGAAAGGTTTCAGTAGGCATTCAGAATTTTCACCCAAGTGAAAATGGAGCATTTACCGGTGAAATTTCCATTTCTCAAGTAAGTGCGTCGGGAGTAAGATATGCTCTGATTGGACACAGTGAACGACGGATGATCTTTGGTGAGTCAAATGAATTTCTCAAAGAAAAAATAAATGCCGCCTTGGCTCATGTCGTGACGCCAATTGTTTGCTGCGGGGAAACGCTAGC
>JBDKGB010000177.1:0-5440 GCA_039798485.1 Bacteroidota bacterium | reverse complement strand
AAAGTGAAAGATGCGGGAATGAAGCTCATTGGCCCCTCCCCTGAATCGATGGATGTCATGGGTGATAAACTCAGTGCAAAGCAAGCCGTAAAAAGCTACAATGTACCACTCGTTCCTGGTGTGGATAGTGCCATTACCGATGTGAATGAGGCGATTAAAATTGCAGAACAAGTTGGGTATCCTATTCTTATCAAGGCTTCTGCTGGTGGAGGCGGAAAGGGAATGCGCCTCGTGGAGCGATCAGAAGATTTTATCGATCAAATGCGCATGGCACAAAACGAAGCACGTTCCTCCTTTGGCGACGATGCCGTGTTTATCGAAAAATTCGTGAATAAACCTCGTCATATTGAGATTCAAGTTTTTGCCGATCAACATGGAAATGCTGTGTATTTGTTTGAACGGGAATGTTCCATCCAACGCCGTCATCAAAAGGTGGTTGAAGAAGCACCAAGTGCGATTTTAACGCCAGAATTAAGACAAAAAATGGGTGAATCGGCCGTTGCAGTCTGTCAAGCTTGCAACTATGAAGGTGCAGGAACGGTTGAATTCCTCGTGGATGCCGACATGAACTTCTACTTCTTGGAAATGAACACTCGTCTCCAAGTAGAGCATCCTGTGACCGAGGAAATTACCGGTTTGGACCTTGTGGAATGGCAAGTGCGTGTGGCCCGAGGTGAGCGACTGCCGAAGCTTCAAGATGAGCTTTCTATTCATGGTCACGCCATTGAAGTGCGCGTTTATGCTGAAGATACACTAAATGGATTCACACCAGACATTGGTACCTTGAAACGCTACCGCATCCCTTCGGGAAATCATGTGCGGGTGGATGATGCTTTTTTAGAGGGCATGGACATTCCAATCTACTACGATCCAATGATTGCCAAGCTAGTAACCTGGGGACCAACCCGTGAAAAAGCCATCGAACGCATGTTAAAGGCCATTGATGATTACCAAATTTCTGGCATTAAAACCACACTAGATTTTGGGAAATATGTCTTGAAGCACGACGCATTTCGCAGTGGGAACTTCGATACCAACTTTGTGAAGCACTATTTCAACGATCCAACAATCATGCATACAGCCATGCAAGAAGAACAAGACGCCTTACACCATAGCATCGATCAAATTTGGGATTCAATACAAGAACGTCATGCAAAGGAATTCGCGTCGAGAGAAATAACGAGCTCTTGGAAAAATATGCGTTCCTAGTGAAAAAAGTATTCCCAACAGAACGATTTATTGAAGATAAAAATCCTACTTTTACAACGCAAAAATAAAACAGATGAACTTACACGAATACCAAGGGAAATCAATCCTTAAAAGCTATGGAGTCGCTATCCAAGAAGGCGTAGTTGTTGACAAAGTTGAAGATGCAGTAGCAGCAGCAAAAAAGTTAACGGAAGAAACTGGCACAAGCTGGTATGTCGTGAAAGCACAAATCCATGCAGGTGGTCGTGGTAAAGGAACAGTTGAAGAAACTGGTTCTCATGGTGTAGTTCTTGCGAAAGGCATCGACCACGTTGAAGAAAAAGTAAAAGGAATCCTTGGTGGTCACCTTGTGACTTTGCAAACAAACGGCAAAGGAAAAAAGGTAAATAAAGTATTGATTGCTCAAGACGTATACTACCCTGGAGAATCTGAAACATCTGAATTTTACATGTCTGTATTGTTGGACCGTGAAAAAGGCCGCAATGTGATTATCTATTCCACTGAAGGAGGAATGGACATCGAACATGTAGCTGAACATACACCAGAAAAAATCTACAAGGAAGTGATTGACCCACGCGTTGGAATTCAAGGATTTCAAGCACGCAAAATCGCATTTAACCTTGGCCTGTCTGGAGAGGCATTCAAGCAAATGACAAAATTTGTTGTTTCCCTGTACAGTGCTTACGAAGGAATTGATGCGTCAATGTTCGAGATCAACCCTGTTTTGAAAACATCAGATAACAAAATCATTGCTGTTGATGCGAAAGTAACATTGGATGGAAACGGTTTGTTCCGTCACCCGGATTATGCTGCGATGCGTGACACCACGGAAGAAGATCCAACAGAAGTTGAAGCAGACGCTGCAGGATTGAACTTCGTGAAATTGGATGGTAACGTAGGCTGTATGGTAAACGGAGCTGGATTGGCCATGGCAACCATGGACATTATCAAATTATCGGGAGGAAATCCAGCGAATTTCTTGGATGTAGGTGGAACAGCAAACGCTGAGCGTGTTGAAAAAGCCTTCCACATCATTTTGAAAGACCCAAATGTAAAAGCGATCCTCATCAATATCTTCGGTGGTATTGTTCGTTGTGACCGTGTTGCTCAAGGGGTTGTTGATGCATACAAGAACATGGGGAATATCCCAGTTCCAATCATTGTTCGTCTTCAAGGAACGAATGCTGAAGAAGCAAAACGTTTGATTGATGAGTCTGGATTGAATGTGCATTCCGCAGTGTTGCTTCAAGAAGCAGCAGACTTGGTGAAGGAAGTACTTTCTTAATTCCCAAAAAGTTCAACGCTGATCGTTGAGAGCAGGACAAGTGTGGGGATATTCAATCGGAATATGATTATTTATAAAACAGCAGACGAGATTGCCATCATGCGCGAAGCCGCTTTGGTGGTAAGTCGTACTCTTGGAAAAGTTGCTGAACAAATCGCTATTGGGGTAACCCCTAAATTTCTCGATCAATTGGCGGAAGATTACATCCGCTCACAAAATGCGATTCCTGGATTCCTGGGCTTGTACGGATGTCCCAGCACCTTGCTGATTTCCGTCAATGAGCAAGTCGTTCACGGTTTACCGACAGACCGTCCTTTTGAGGATGGCGATGTTGTCTCTGTGGATTGCGGATCTGTATATAAAGGGTATTACGGTGATCACGCCTATACCTTTGAGGTGGGTAATGTAAAGCCAGAAACAAGAAAATTGCTTCAGGTCACCAAAGAATGTTTGTACTTAGGGATTGAGCAGTGCGTCGTAGGAAATCGGATTGAAGATATTGGTTGGGCGATACAGCAGCATGCTGAAAAACACGGTTATGGTGTGGTTCGCGACTTGGTTGGACACGGCCTAGGTAAAACCTTGCACGAGGATCCCCAAGTGCCCAATTATGGCCGAAGAGGTCGTGGAAAGAAAATCCAAGATGGATTGACGATTGCTATTGAACCGATGATTAATATGGGGACTGAGAAAGTGATGCAACTGGATGACAATTGGACCATAGTTACAGCAGATGGTTTGCCTAGTGCACACTTTGAACATGACATCGCGGTTGTTGACGGGAAGCCCGTTATTTTATCCACGTTCGATTACATCGAAGAAGCATTGGCCAAGAAAAAATGATCCGCGAGGAGCGCGCTGTACTGCTTGGTATCTTGACATTGATTGGATTCGCCTTTCTCATGTTCGTTGAATTTGGCAGCTTTGTCTATCCTTTTCCGCTCAACGAAGTCGTAATTGTCATCGTTGCCATACGTTTCTTTTTTTGGAATCGAACTGCATTTAAGCTACTCACCGCACTCTTCCTGATCGATGGTATTTTCGCCCTCCTATCCAACGAATTTTTCTGGGCACTTTTTGTAAGTCAAGAAGCATGGGAGTTGCTCTATCATGGTGTATGGTTGAGCATCTTCAAGTTGAGCCACTTGGTACTCAGTATTGCGTTGATGTGGCTTAGTTTAAAGCCACTCATTGCAGAAAAGCCCTCACAAAGTTGGACACTCATACTTCCGGCTTTGTTGCTGTATTCGAGCATCCCATACGACCCCATCCTCGAGACCATCGCCTATGTTGGGATGGGAATTATTGCCTTCTTTTGGAAACCACGTTCTCCAATGCACAACTTGTGGTTGTTGTGGGGAGGATTGAGTGCGTTGAAATTGGTGATGCTGCTTTTATAAGTCAAAAAAATCTTCTTAGACTTTTATTTCAAATTGAGAAAGAACACTTCGAAGGAGTCCATTCTCGAACAACAAATACTAAAGTTAACGCACAAAAAAAGCCTCGCGAGAAATACGAGGCTTTTGTGATCCCGTTTGGATTCGAACCAAAGACCTACTGCTTAGAAGGCAGTTGCTCTATCCAGCTGAGCTACGGGACCAGAGAAAGCGAAGCTTTCGAAGACCGAGACACCGTCTGAAAAGACGTAAATGTCGAGGGATAATCAAAAGAGCTTTCAAATTTCAAAAAAAAGTAAAAAAAAAAGGGGGATGATCGCTCATCCCCCTCGTCGGGGCGGCAGGATTCGAACCTGCGACCTCCTGGTCCCAAACCAGGCGCGATGACCGGACTACGCTACGCCCCGAGCTAATCATCTTTTTATTTCAACTACCCCCGAATCGTTTTTCGAAAGGCGAGTGCAAAAGTAAGCATTTTCTCGACTTTTACAAATAATCTTGACTGAACATTTAAAAACATTCCATCTTGCGGTGGGAGCGGGATTATCTCAACCTCCTAATGTCGGTTTTCGATGGTCTCCGCTGCGCTCCGGCACGAAACCCTTTGGGTTCTCATCCCGCAGTAATTTTACCTTACCAATAATCTTGCGGTGGGAGCGGGATTCGAACCCGCGGTACAGTTACCCGTACGTCAGTTTAGCAAACTGGTGGTTTCAGCCACTCACCCATCCCACCTAAGTGTTCAATGAACTAGGGGGCAAAAATAGTAAAAGCCTTGATAAGTCAAAGTGAAAATCAGTAATAATTCGCAAAAGTTTTCTCATACGAGAAGAAATCGCAATTCATTTAATCACTAACTCAGAGGCGATGACAAAAAAATGGAGAATTTACAAGAAAGTATCTTGACGCTGAATTCATATTCTTCCCATTTTCCCCTACCTTTAGCATGAAACCATACGAATCCTATTCCCATGAACACTTGGAAATCGAAATTTAAAAAATTCTTCAAAATTCTCGGTCCGGGATTGGTCACGGGAGCGTCGGATGATGATCCGTCCGGCATTGCGACCTATTCTCAAGCCGGAGCGGCATATGGACTTTCAACACTTTGGACTTCGATTGTCGCCTTTCCACTCATGGCAGGACTGCAGCAAATGTGCGCACGCATTGGGATTGTTACGCAGCGTGGCTTATCTGGCGTGATCAAACAGCACTACCCCAAACCTATCCTTTGGCTGATGATGTTGTTCAGTTTTCCGAGCATTGTGATGAACATCGGCGCAGACATCGCAGGCATGGGTGCGGTGGGAAATATGCTCTTCCCTTCCATCGATGCATCCTTTTTCAGCGTGATGTTTACCGTCATACTTTTAGTGATGATCATTTACCTGCCCTACCACCGTATTGCCTCCATTTTAAAATACATGTGCATTGCCCTGTTTTTCTATTTGGTCGTTCCTTTTTTATACCATCAAGATTGGGGCAATATTGCCTATGCCACCTTTGTGCCCCACATCGAACTGAACAAAGATTACCTTGCTGTACTCGT
>JBDKGB010000176.1:0-2722 GCA_039798485.1 Bacteroidota bacterium | reverse complement strand
TCAGAAATGAAGAGTGTTCGTGAAATCCTTGTGGACAAAACCAATAAGATTATCACTGCTCCATGCTACATGATGGACGCATCAATCAACGAGGTACGCAAGAATATTCGCGCCGCTGTTGAAGCACTTCGCGACTTAGCTTAGTGTCTTTTAGACACTATATAAATCGCGGTTTTTTGTTAACAATGCCTTAAAATTTGTGGGAAATTCCACCAAAAATGGGGTGGCTATTCTATTCGTTCAACCTACTTTTGTGGTCTAAAATAAAAGCAAGCGCTTTTCAAAAAACAACACCATGGAGGTATTTGGAAAAAGAGGAACCCATGACAATCTTGATGCATCAATCGGATTAAACAATCTTGGGACACAATTTTGGAATTTAACACCTGCCGAATTGACGGAAGATGTGATTATTAACGGACAGGGGGTGCTTACTGACACGGGGGCGTTGGCGATTGAAACAGGAGAATTTACAGGACGTTCGCCAAAAGACCGCTTTGTGGTATGCGATGAGAATACGGAAAACTCTGTATGGTGGGGTGATGTCAATATCAAATTTACTCAAGAGAAGTTTGACGCTTTGTACAACCGAATGAAGGCCTATTTGAATGGTCGTGATGTGTATGTACGTGATGGTTTTGCGTGTGCTGACCCACAATACCGCATGAATATTCGTGTCGTAACAGAGTATGCATGGTCAAATATGTTCGCTTACAACATGTTCTTGCGTCCAAGTGATGAAGAGATTGAAAGCTTCCTTCCAGACTGGCACATCGTATGTGCGCCAGGTTTTAAAGCAGATCCTGCAATTGACGGAACACGTCAACATAACTTTGCTATTCTGAACTTCACCAAGAAAATGATCATCATCGGTGGAACAGGTTATACGGGAGAAATCAAAAAAGGAATTTTCTCTGTATTGAACTATGTGCTTCCACATGAGAAAAATGTACTTTCCATGCACTGTTCAGCGAACATTGGAAATGAAGGTCACGATACTGCTGTTTTCTTTGGACTTTCAGGTACAGGAAAAACAACCTTGTCATCCGATGAAAATCGCCGATTGATTGGTGACGATGAGCACGGTTGGGCTGCAAATACAGTATTCAACTTCGAAGGTGGATGTTATGCAAAAACCATAGATCTTTCTCGTGAAAAAGAGCCACAAATCTATGATGCGATTCGCTTCGGGGCAATTTTAGAGAACATCGGATTCCAAGAAGGATCATCAACGCCAGATTACGCGGACGGTTCCATCACAGAGAACACGCGTGTTTCTTACCCAATTCATTACATCGATAACATTGCTACTCCGTCGATTGGAGATTCACCAAAAAACATTTTCTTCTTAACAGCAGATGCATTTGGTGTAATCCCTCCGATTTCTCGTTTGACAAAAGAGCAAGCCATGTATCACTTTATGTCAGGTTATACGGCAAAGGTTGCAGGAACTGAAATGGGAATCACTGAGCCTACAACAACGTTCTCTGCATGTTTCGGCGCGGCGTTTTTACCGCTTCACCCAGCAAAATACGCAACGCTTCTTGGTGACAAATTGAATGGCACAGACATTAAAGTTTGGTTGATCAATACGGGCTGGACGGGCGGATCTTATGGCGTTGGTCACCGCATGAAATTGTCACACACACGTTCAATGATTACAGCTGCCCTTACAGGCAAACTGGACAATGTGACTTACGAAACCTTGCCCATCTTTGATTTGTCCATTCCAACAAGCTGTGAGAATGTGCCTACAGAGATTTTAAATCCACGTTCTACTTGGGCGGACAAATCAGCATACGATGAAACTGCAAATAGTTTGGCTGCGAAATTTGTAAAGAACTTCGAAAAATATGCGGCTGAAACAAGTGATGAAATTAAAGCTGCTGCACCTAAAGTGATGGCCTAGCCTTAAATTCCATTATAAATACATTAAAAACGCTCTGAATCTTTCGGGGCGTTTTTTATTTGCGCTTGAGCCAACCTTTTCTGAATGAAAAGTACAAAAGCCCCAAGGTCACTGTAATCATGATGCCCCATACAATGAAATAGCCGTATTGATTTTTTTCAATAAGGTAGATGTTATTGAAATTCATTCCATACACACCAACGATAAACGTTAAAGGCATAAAAATCGTTGAAGCCACGGTAAGTATGCGCATGATGTCATTCATCTTCTGTCCTTGAATCGCATAGTAAAGATTTGTCATTCCTTCAAGGATCTGCTTGTTGGCATCTATCTCTTCCAAAACAGACATGCACTGTTCTTTCAAATCGGCAAAATAAGGATGATTGTCATTCTCCAAAAAGATGCTCTGCACCTTTTCCAATTGAAATGCGATATCTTTCAACGGCAGCGCTATTTTTCGCAATTCAATCAACCGTCGTTTCTCAAATTCAATCATTTTCAAGCTGCCTTTTTCATCACTTAGTTTAAGCCGCTCTCCAATAGACTCAATCATTCCCGAAATGGACTCAAGCACCTCAAAATAATTGTCAACGATAGCCTCAAGCATTCGGAACAACAGGAAATCCGGACCTTTCATTCTGATTTTCCCCCGTTTGTGCTCAATGCGCCCTCTTACATCCGTAAAGTGATCGGAACTTTTCGCTTGAAATGAAATCAGGTAATGCTTTCCAAGAATAAAGCTGATTTGCTCCTGATGCATCAAAAAGGTATTGTTCTCCGCAGGTAATGCTGATTTAACGGTAAAGAAAATGT
>JBDKGB010000175.1:0-17649 GCA_039798485.1 Bacteroidota bacterium | reverse complement strand
CATCGGTTTTAGCCTGCTGTTCTGCTTTTTTCTTCGCACACGAACTCACTAAAAACAACAAAAACAAAGGCGCAATAAGGTATTTCATGGTTTAGATTTTGGGTAAATGTACATATTTCGGATGTTCGATGAGGTTTCTCAATGAAAAATGCGCAGCAAGGGTGAAAAACTTTCCAATATACCTTGGTTGTAGATGTCTATCTGGTAGAAATTCAGGAAAATCAATCCAATACCAATCGCAGGCAACAGCCATTTTAACCGGTCGATTGAAAACCATCTGTCTATCACACACGCCAAAGCCAAGGCGAAAACAGGATAGCTTTGCGTGAGCGCTCGTGTGGAATAACTTGCACCATACTTCCAGTCCGACCAAGAGATGATGATCCAGATGTTTAACAAGCAAAAGGTGAGCACGGCTTTGCGGAATGGGTACTTCTTCATGAAAAAGAACCCTGCAACCATAAATAGTGCAATTGGAGTGTACAAAAACCAACCTTTCTCTGGCCCAAACAATACGCGCCACCATGGATTTAAGAAGAACCATTTGCTTCCCACATCATAAATGAAGCTCCCAGTGCTGTATTTCCAATAGAGGAGTTGCGGCAAGATTCCGATGATTCCACCACCAACAACTGCGGCCAGATGAAGTGGCTTTTTCTTTAAAAACTGAAACTTGGTTAAACCATGTTTTTGCTTGTCCCAAACCCAAAGTATAGGGATGAAGATGAGAATCAGTTCCGTTGGTCGTGAAATGACAGCAAGGCCAGAGAGCAATCCCAACTGCAGCGCTGTGCTCCATTTTGGTGTTTCATGCCAACGAATGGTCAACCAAAGAATCAAGGCATAGAGTGGAAAAATAAAGGCATGACTCATGGCTCCATCAACGGAAACATATTGGATGAGGTTTGAACAAAGGCAGAGCAATAGGAGGGTGAGGGCAGTGGTTTGCTCGGAGAAATAAAGGAGAAGGACTTTTCGAAGGAAAAACAAGCCAATAAAAAACCAAAAGAGCGCACCAAATAGGATGGCATATTGGTAGGGGGCTGAAAATCCATCTTGCGGTGCTCCAGTGAGTTTCGCCGATAGGTGTCCAATCGCGAAGAATGGGCTTTCCATAATGGCCACCCCCGATAAATATTTGTAGGTGAATTGTCCGTTTTCGAGCGGAATAGCCTGATAGAACCAGCCGCCAGAAACGTGGTAAGTAGAATCAATTCCTGTAAACCATTTCAATTCTTTCACATCATCATAGATGAATGTTGCGGGCAAATACATGTAGTACCCGAGGGCATCCCAAGAGGTGGCGTTGTATCCATTGACATCATTGTTGTGGCTGTAGCGAAAACGTTGCGCAACAAAAATAGAAGTGATCACGAGCACCGCAACCAATGAAATGCTTTTGAAGGAGGAAGATAGCGTATTCATCGTATAAGTAGGGCTATGAAAAACGCCCCGAAGGGCGCTTAATGTGTTTCTAACCAAGGAAAGGATAACGGTAGTCTGTTGGCGGAACGAACGTTTCTTTAATTGTTCGTGCAGATACCCAACGCAACAAATTCATCGCTGCTCCTGCCTTGTCGTTTGTACCTGATCCGCGTGCACCACCAAATGGTTGCTGACCAACAACGGCACCCGTAGGCTTGTCATTGATGTAGAAGTTTCCAGCGGCATTTTCCAATTTCTTAGTTGCCAACTGAATGGCATAACGGTCATTCGAAAGGATTGAACCTGTTAAGGCATATTCCGAAGTTTGATCAAGCATTTCCAACGTTTCTTCAAACTTGTTTTCGTCGTATACATAGACAGTTAGAACAGGACCGAAGATTTCCTCGCACATGGTTCTGAATTTCGGATTGCTCGTAACAATCGTTGTTGGTTCAATGAAATATCCTTTTGACTTGTCGTAAGATCCACCTGTGATGATTTCTGCATCAGCTTGTGTTTTACAAAAGTCAATGTATCCTGCGATTTTGTCAAATGCGCGACCGTCAATTACGGCATTCACAAAGTTGCTTGTGTCGTCAGGGCTTCCCATTTTAAAGGAGTTTACCTGTTCGACATAGATGCGTTTTACGTCGGCCCAAATGTTCGATGGAATATAGGCTCTTGAAGCGGCTGAACATTTTTGTCCTTGGAATTCAAACGCACCTCTTGACATGGCTGTAGCGACTTCAGCTGGGTCTGCGCTGCGGTGCACCATGATGAAATCTTTTCCTCCGGTCTCCCCAACGATACGCGGGTAGGTGCGGAAATGGTCGAGGTTGTTTCCAATTTGTTTCCACAAGTTTTTGAATACAGCCGTTGATCCCGTAAAATGAAGACCTGCAAAATTCTTATCCGTGAATATTACCTCCCCAGCCACAGGACCGTCAACGGTAATCATGTTGATCACGCCATCAGGTACACCTGCAGCTTTGAACAAGTCCATGATTACTTGAGCAGAATAGACTTGTGATTCAGCAGGTTTCCACACCACAACATTACCCATCATCGCTGGCGCAGCACAAAGGTTTGCCGCAATAGAGGTAAAATTAAACGGTGTGATGGCAAATACAAATCCTTCCAAAGGACGGTATTCCAAACGGTTCCACATTCCAGGAAGAGATTCAGGTTGCTCCTTATAAATCTGAGTCATGTATTGCACATTGAAACGGAAGAAATCAATCAACTCGCATGCGGCATCAATCTCGGCTTGAAATACATTTTTTGATTGCGCCAACATGGTCGCTGCATTCATTCGGTCACGAAACGGTCCAGCCAATAAATCAGCGGCCTTCAAGAAAATTGCCGCACGGTCCTCCCACGGAAGCGCTGACCACTTTTCACGGGCAGCCATGGCAGCATCGATAGCGGAACGAACATGTGAGGCATCTCCCATGTTGAAATGCCCCAAGACTTTGGCATGTTCGTGAGGCGGAGTCATTGCGTGTTTCTGTGCTGTACGAACCTCTTTTCCATCAATGTACATCGGTACATCGATAGGGTCTTGTTCATACATTTCACGGTATTTTCGAAGTAAACTTTCGCGTTCTGGTGAGTTCGGAGCGTAGCCTTTTACAGGTTCATTTTTCGCTACTGGCACATGGAATATTGCATTTGACATGGTAAAATATTTTTGTAAAAGTAGTTATTTCTTATCTCATTCTTGAATTGCTCCCTACGGGAATTTGATGCCTTGCCCGCCTCGGCAGATTTGTCAACAATTGGGAATTTGCTCCTTGCGGGAATTTAGAATTTGATGCCTGCGCCAATTTTAGATTTGATCCCTTTGGGAATTTGATGCCTACGGCAATTTTTGATTTGATCCCTTTGGGAATTTGATGCCTACGGCAATTTTAGATTTGCTCCTTTTGGGAATTTAATGCCTACGGCAATTCGGAAATTACAACAGGTCGTAAATAGTCAATACAATAAGTCTTTTGTCTTACAGCGCGCGGGTCTTTTGTCCTAAATCAATTCAACTTCCCAGGATAGGCCAAGTCAAATTTTGGGATTTTAGATTTAAATAGCACACCACTTTGCATATTCAAAAAGGTATAGAAGCCTTCCATTTTCCCTATATCTGAAGATAATTGACAGCCTGAAATGTATGTGAAATGTTGACCAGCATGTAAAATCGGTTGTTCGCCAACAACACCAGCGCCGCTCACATATTCTCTTGGACGCAATGAATCAAAAATATGCCACTCGCGATGCAACAGTTGAATGGAGAAATCATTGGTGTTGACGATGGTGATGCGGTAATTGAAAAAATAGGTCTCTTCGACAAGGTCTGAAAGATCTTGTCGAAAAGTTGTTTCAACTTGAATGCCTACTCCTGCGCTGATTTCGTTGTACATAGCATCAATTTAGTACGTGAAAGTTAGTTTATTTTTTGAATCATTCAAAATTATTTTTCGCGGCGATATTCTCTGCTTTGCATCAAAATGATTTTCTTAACTTTATGACGAATCCTGCAGAAATGAAAACAATTCTAACCACTATTTTAACATTCGTGTCGATCGTTTTGTTCGGCCAAACGCAACTTCCTGCCAATTCTCGCGCTGACATTCAGTTGATTCTGAATGATGTGAAAGCAAATCATGGTGTGGCAACGCCACTTCTCAAGGAACGCTTTGCCGTGAACACATTCAATGGTATTGATTATGCGTCCTTTCTCGGTAAAAAAGGTGCAGGGTTTTCCAAAAATCAATTGGAAGCAGAGGGAATTATCGTCGGGGCGAGTGTCAATGATTTGGTAAGTTTGAAAATCCCGCTCGTGTTACTCAATCCTTCAATGAATGTTCAGGGGATTGCGCAATTGCAATTGTCGGGAAAAATCCGACAAGCGTTGGACAAAGCGGTTAAAGATGTTCGTGCTGACAGTGTTCAACTAGGAATCGGATTGCCACAAGGATACACAGGAAAGAATGTATTGATTGGAATAACGGACTGGGGCTTTGATTACTCTTCACCAATGTTTTACGATACTTTACTTCAAAACACACGAATTCTTGCTGCTTGGGATCAATTTAAAACGAGCGGACCGGCACCAGTTGGATTTGGTTACGGAACGGAATATTCATCTCAACCAGAGTTTATCGCCGCAGGTGCAGATACGGCAAACATATACAGCTACGCGACACATGGTTCGCACGTTGCTGGCATCGCAGGGGGTAGCGGCGCGGGTACGCCATACAGAGGTGTCGCGTTCGATGCGCAGTACCTTTTTGCAACGTTCTTGGTGGATGAAGGTGCAGTGTTCGATGCATGGGAATGGATGTATCAGAAATCTGTGAGTGAAGGAAAGCGTTTGGTAATCAACATGAGCTGGGGTCTTTATCATTTTGGAACATTGGATGGAAATTCTTTGTTGAGTCAAGCCATCGACAGCTACTCAGACCTAGGGGTAGTTTTTTGCAATTCTGGAGGAAACAATGGTAATGTCAATTTTCACCTGAGCAAACAGTTCAATGGAGACGAATTGAGATCGCGCATTGAATTTTATTCCTACGCATCGAATCCGAACATGTGGGGACAAAGCATTCACATGTGGGGAGAACAAGGGAATCAGTTTAGTTCAGGCATTCAGGTCTATAATTCATCAGGAATTCTTGTGAATGAAAGTCCATACTATTCAACCTCTACCACGACAAATTATATCGATACCTTTTTGGTGGTGAACGCGGATACCGTTTGGTACAACATCTCTGCAGATGCTGCGCATCCACAAAACGGAAAGCCGCAGATGCGCTTACGTGTCAAATGCACAAATACTGGTTTTCGCGTGATGTTAAAGTCACAGGCGGATAGCGGAATGGTGCATTATTGGAATGTCACGGAGTTGTCGACCGATGTGGGGAATTGGGGGATGCCGTTCTCTGTGTATGGCGTTGGGACAGTTGCCGGTAATGCCCAAAATGGGGTATCGGAACCATCTGTGACCACAAGTTTAATTAGTGTGGCTGCTTACGCTTCTGAGTACTACACTCCTGGAGGATCTCATGTTGGTGGTGCCATAGCAAATTTCTCAAGTATTGGTCCACGCTATGACGGGGTGTTGAAGCCAGAAATCGCAGCGCCAGGGGTTGCGGTTGCTTCCTCCATTTCATCCTATACGGACAATACCTACACGCAAATTGCCTCCGTATCCTTTAACGGAAGAAACTATCCTTTTGCGAAGTTTTCGGGCACATCGATGGCCTCACCTATGGTAACGGGTATCGTAGCACTGATCCTAGAAGCCAATCCCTATTTGTCAGCGGCACAAGTAAAAGACATCATCATTCAAACGGCTAGAGAAGATACCTACACGGGTATTATTCCCACCAATGGAAGTTCACAATGGGGGTGGGGAAAAATCAATGCCTACGCCGCGGTGAAGCTAGCTTTGGTAACTGTTGGTACTGAAGAAATTGAGCAAGAAATGCATTGGTCTGTCTATCCAAATCCCGTGTTGAAAGACTTGCGTTTTACAGTGATTGATGAGTTGCCTTCGAAGGTTCAAATCGTGGATCAGATGGGACGTGTTCATACACGTTCGGTACAAAATGCGAGTGTGAATGTGGCAGATTTACCAGCAGGAACGTACTGGGTGCGTGTAGAATTCAATGGGCGTATTCAACAACAGCAGTTTATCAAGCAGTAATGCCGAATATCCGTCAACTTCATGCCGATGAAGCCGCGGCGGTCACTGCCTTGGCACATCAGATTTGGCCCCATGCCTTTAAAGACATTTTGACGCCAGTGCAAATTGCGTACATGCTCGATTGGATGTATACCCCAACGACACTAGCTGAGCAAATGAACAATGGACATCTATTTTATGTACTCGAAAATGAATCTGGACACATTGGATTTATGGGCATTCAACCGGCTTATCCCCTTGAAGACTTTCTGAAAATACATAAACTCTATGTGCTCCCATCAGAACAAGGCAAGGGCTTTGGGAAGTTGTTCATTGAACACGCTATAGCAGAGGCTAAAATTCACAAAATCAAATCGATTACCTTGAATGTCAATCGTTTCAACAACGCAGTTCACTTCTACAAAAGTTTAGGTTTTTACATCGCCAAAGAGGAGGATATCGACATTGGACACGGTTACCTCATGGAAGATTACGTCATGAAACTAGACTTGTAAGCGCTTAGTTTCTAACAAACAACCATTTTACAGAGTGATAGATGCCGATTCCAATGTAGCCAATGATGCCTGGTTTTTTCTTCTCTTTCAAGTAGATGGTTATCGTCGAATAGGTAGATAGATGATCGATTCGGTTCATTTTTCCTTCCAACAAATCAATCGTTTCATTGAGTCGTTCGAGTTCTTTCTCAACGAGCAGTGCCTCAGCGACTGTTGATGCTTTTTCTAACAATTCCAAATAGCGCTTGCGTGCATTCTTCGCATTGTCCAGCCGAATTTCATAATCTGCATATTGATCACTTACATCTTGACCAGTTGTGTTTTTATAGGTGACCTTTCCACATGCTTCAATTGCTCCTGCAGCAGCGGTTTGCGACTCATTTGGAATGCGAATCACACATTTTGTGGTGCCTGATTCTTGAACATATCCTTTGTGCTGCTTCGCGATATTCGTTATACGGGCAATTGCCGTATCAGGATTTTCAACAGTTAAATAAATGCTACTTAAATAGATGACCTTTTTATCGACTGATTGACGCTGCTCCAAATCTTGCCCGAAAAGATCACTTTCCCCTTCAAGATAAACACCACCTGAAGCACCGCCTTCATAAGCGTAGGAAGCACTGCGCTGCGTGACACAAGATGTGAGCATTAAACCAGTTAACAAAGAAAGTAAAAGGAGTTGTGTTTTCATAAGAGGAGTTTTTAGTTCCTACAAACGAAATCAAAAGGAATTTAGTATTCGTGACTGAGATTGATGTCCATGCCACATTTGAAATTCCCCCTCGGACAAGCGGAATGACCATGCAATCCACAAGGGCGACACGACAATTTTTCTTCCACTTGAAGAACACGCGAATCTTCAGAAAGTGGACCGAAACCAAATGCTGGAATGGTGGAACAGAAGAAAGCAGTTACAGGCGCATTCATCGCAGAAGCAATGTGCAAGGGACCGGAGTCATTCACAAAATTGCGTTGGGCTTTCGACATCAAAGCTGCCGATTCCAAGAGATTCAATGTTCCACAAAGATTAACAACCTGATCGCTCTGAACTTTGTTTCGGATGTGTTCACACAAGTCGTAATCTTGTTTCCCCCCAAGCAAATAGATTTTTCCTTCGCCCAATTTATGTCTAGCCAAGTCAATCCATTTTTCCAAAGGAAGTTGCTTCGTGTACCAAACACTTGCAGGTGCAAAACAAAAGAGGGGTGTTTGCGTGTAGGTGTTCACCCGATCTTGTGCCGCTTGACTAGGGTATAGTTCAGGCCTTCGCAATACAACAGCACCATATTCTTGGATAAGAGAAAGATTGCGCGCGACTTCGTGAGTACCGTCGCCAATGGCATGTTGGAATCGTTTCGAAAAGGTGAATGAAAACGGATTTTTATCAAATCCAATGGTTTTTTTCGCGCCAGAAAGTGCCGTTAGTAATCCTGAACTTCCGAAGCGGTGTAGGTTAATGACGAGGTCAAACTTTAGTCTTCGGAAGGCACGCACCAAGCGGAGCAGCTCTTTGTATTTTCCTTTTGATTTTTCGAAGGTGAAAATTTCTTGAAGATGCGGATTGTTTTCAAGCAATGCTTCATTTCCTTTTTTAACCAAGACGGAGATTTCAGAAGTCGGAAAGATGCGTTTCAACTCAGCGATCACTGGCGTTGCCAAGATCACATCACCCAAAAAGGCAGTTTGTATGACAAGAATACGTTTCATACTTACCTTAGCAAACTCACATGCCCGCGTTTGATGATTTCAGTGCCATTTCCGTCACGGATTTCCACCATGTACACATAGGTTGCCGTTTCCGCGGGTTTTCCTGAATGTTGCGTTGTACCATCCCAAGCCTCTCCTGGAGTATCTGATCGAAATACGGTTTGTCCCCATCTGTCGAGTATTGTAAAATGGTATTCCGTTGGATCAAAGTTGCTGATGACGGGGAAGAAGGTATTGTTGATGCCTGTCACGATGAACGCATTTGGGACATAAACGATGGGTTCGAAAACTTGACACGTTTCGTTTGACCGACTTAGTTCAGGTGCATTGTAAACATTTGACCCCTCAATCGCCTCGATGTAATAGCATACCTTACCTGTAAAGTTGAGGTCGTTTAGATCATCGAGATAGGTCAGTACATCGTGGGAAAGGAAAGCCAAAGGTGTAGGATTGAAAACCCCATCAATGCCGCGGTACAATCTATAGCCCAAAATTGGACCATCCCAGGCCTGATAAGGATTCCATTGCAGGTAACACAACATGCGCACATCATCTTTTTCTGAGCGCAATAGTAGTGTTTGTGCAAGATTTGAAAGCCCACCAGGTCGACCACAGCTGTCGATTACACGAGCCCGGTAAGTATAACTTTTTTCAGTCACATCTACATCCGAATCGGTATAGGAAATGAGCACTGTTGTCACAGGGATTTCGGCAAGTTGTACAAAAGTTCCCGTGTCATCTTGTCGTTCAATGGCAATGGCTGAAACTCCACCAGAAATATCTGTCAGATGGCGAAGTTCCACTTGAGAACCATTCACTGTAGCTACTTTGAGGTAATGATTTTCTGGGAGCGTCGGCGCTACGATGGTCAAACAGCGCTCATTCGAAAAGGACTCGATTCCTGCATCGGATACCGCTTTCACGAAGAAGCAGTAATCCATCAAATCTTCTGCTGGAACGGTGAACGCTGTGTTGGAGGTGTTTCCGTAATTTGTCCAAGGTCCATTTTGTTGGCTTCCCCAAACTTCATAGTGATCGATTCCTCCCCAACCAAGGTAAGGTGTCCAACTGAGTTCAACCTCACTGCTGCAAATCAACAATTCGTTGGTCAGGAAGATACTTGTGTGCACATCTGCTTTTGCAGAGGTTTGAAAGGTTGGTGGAATAGCTGGTGTATAGCACGAATCGAATGCAGCGACAGAATAGGTGAGTGGGCCTGAACTCAAATCTGCTGGATAGGAGTAGCTGGTGCTACCGATGCCCCAAACTGTGTCCAGCTCGAAAAGGAATCCATTGGCGTCAAAGGTATAGACTACATAGCCATAGGTGTCCGGTTGACCATTTTGATTCCAAGTAATTTGCATTTGATTGTTCGACGTATCAACGCTCACGGAGGAGATCACAGGAATATCTGGTGTCAGCATGTCTTCCAAATCGTCGCCTTGAATGTTGGACGTGAAGTCACACGGTGTATTGTTCAACACGACTTGATAACTCAAAAACGCTTGGCAAATGTCAATCGTATCAATACATGCATTTACACCATAATTCACACTGTCAATCAAGGTCCAGGTTCCTGCTGGGTATTCGCGGTAAATGAAGTACTGATCATCCATACTAGGCCATGGATTTGCAACTGGATCGTTCCACTGTAACACTGCTGTACCGTTGGATGGATTGACCAAATTCAGATAGATGTTGGAAACGGTGTCGCTGTTTCGAATGGCATTTCCGTTGCAGCCCGAAACTACCGAAATGAAATAATTGTTTTGTTGTGTGACGCTCGGTGATGTCCAGCTGCTTGTCCCGATGGAATTGATGGTCGCCAAAAGTCCTCCTTGGACCGAATGCACTTGATACGAAACAAAGCTGCCTGTCGGATCACTGACCGGTGTCCAATTTAGTGTAACGGCAACGCTTGCATCCGATTGAATGCAAGTGATTGTTGGTGCTTGTATCACACCTTCATTGACGACATTGATGGTCACTGTCGCATAGCGCACCTTAGGAACTTGGCAATAGTCGTCTTGTACTTTGAATACAAAATAATACGGCACCACATCCAACGCATTTCCGTCGGCACCAACAAGATGATCACAGGTTGTTTGCCAGCTGAAATTCACCGTCGATCCTTGAACACCTGAAATGATCGGTGCCGTATTCAAGGTAGCGCACGGTGGTGTGTTGCATCCTGTCGTTGATGTGAAATTCGTTCCAAATAAAGCGCCTGACGCAGTCATTAAGTTGTGCTGCGGACTGCCGTCTTGTAAGGTTTCGACATCGACAGAATTCAATGTAAAGTTCACCAGTCCACCAGCATTGACCGTTGTTTCAAACAACCCACCAGCAAAGGGCGCGTTGATCACGGGCGGCGTGTTGTTGTCCGTGCATGCCGTGACCACAATCTGCATTTCCCGTTCGACTTCGCCGATGAGGATACCGTTTCGGTATGATTTGACCAGGACTTTGACCACATAGTTTCCAATGTTCATGGACGTAAAATTCAACTGACCATTGGATGGGTTGAGCGTTGCTGGAACATTGAGCGCATTCATTGAGATTCCCGGTGTAGGAGAAGTGTAGGAGAATGCAGGGTCAAAAGGGATGGGAATAGGGTTCGTAGGTGGCTGATAAGTACCAGTTGGAAAATTATTGTAAGGAATGCCGAAGCCGATGGCCAAGGAGTCCAAATCTGGATCGACCGCATTCATGTTGTACTGGTAGGGCGTTCCTGCGCAGGCCACGAAGTAGGGTTCTTGTAAGAAAATTGGCGATGAATCGCAGCTCGTTCCTGGTGTAGCATAAATTTTTGCCGCCAGTGTGATTCCATAGTTGGATGGATTCGTGATGTTGGTCAAATTCGCGCTGCGAGAAAAATTCTCATAAGTAAACACCCATCCGCCAGCAGGAGGAACTCCAGGTATGGAAATCGGTGCGCTCCGGTAAACGATTTTCTCGATTGCCCCAACACCATTTCCGCCAGAGATTCCATTTCCACAGTCTAACGGTTGTGGTGAACCCGTTACAGGATTGCAGGTTGGTGAAATGTCGGTTCGCGATACAAAAGGCAAGGAAATAGACGTCAATGTAGGGTGGTTCCAGACACGTAAGTTTTCATTGATGATATTGATTTCAGCGCCGTTGCAATCACGGTAAAACACCAAGGTAAAGACATAGTTTCCGTTCGTACATTGCCACGTGATTTCACCTCCCATAACATGCGAAGCCCTTGACGCTGTTGTCAGCGCAATGAATAAGGCCAGTAAAAAGAGTATTTTTCGCATGGGACAAAGTATAACGCAAGAGCGCATCACATAGTATAAACGCAGAAAACTGATGACCGTTGCTATCCAGCGGAAACGATTGTCATCTCATTCCAGTTGAGGTATTTTTTTGCCAATTCTTGAACGCGTTCAGCTGTAATTCCATTGATGGATTCGATTGCCTTGTTGTAAAAATCCATCTCCAAGTTGAACGGCTCTACCCCCATGTATAGGTCTGTCATTGAGTAGGGTCCATCCGCACTTTTAAGGAGTTGTCCAAGTAAGTAGTTTTTGACCAATTCGAGTTCATCCTCAGGCACCAATTCGTTTTGAAGGATTTCGATTTCTTTTTGAATTTCAACCAAGGTAGCTTCACGCACATCTTTACCAACTTCTGTTGCGATCAAAAAGTAGCCAGACGAATGGAGCTCTGCCATCATTGTTCCAATGCCATAGGTATACCCCTTGTCTTCACGGATGTTGGACATCAAACGGCTTCCGAAATAATCCCCGAGGATGGTGTTTAAGATAGTGAAATCGAGATAGTCGGGATGGGTTTTGTTGAAGAGCATTCTACCCACACGAATCGCAGATTGCACTGCATCGTCTTTCACCACATGCGCTGCACCACGTAGATTTTGAATGTCGCTTTCGAAACTCGGCAAATGCTTGTGTGACCAATCGCCAAACAAGTCAATGATATGATCAACAGCATCTTGGCCAAGGTCACCGACGACAACAATTTTACTCAATCCGTTGAGGTAATGTTCACTATGAAATGCAACAATCTCTTTTCGTGAAATGCGATCGAAATCTTTGACATCGCTAATACGCCCGTAGATCGAATTGTTGAAAAGACGTTGCTGAAATGCACGTTGGGCAAGGAAATTTACTTTTTCCATACTGACCAAGAATTTCTGCTTTCGGTCAATGAGCAATTCATCCACTTCATGTTCTGGAAATACGGCACCATTGATGGCATCTTGAATGATGCGCAACACAGGCAGCATGTTGTCTTTCAATGCATAAATCGAAATCACAGCGTTTTCATTGCTCACGCCTGATTCAAAAAATCCGCCAAGCGCATCAATGGATTCGTTGATTTCTATAGACGTTCGATCTTTCGTTCCAGAAAGTAAAAGTCCATTTACGAACGAAGCAATGCCGATGTCACCAAGAATTGTTCCTGCGTCGAAGTACAAGTCAACCCGTGAAGTATTGTTAGGTACATCTGCATTCCAGTAGAGGTGAACATTCGATGAAATCTCAAAAATTCGAGGTTTCAGAAAATCAATGTGTTCGATTGTCTCAAGGTTAGGGGCGATTGTACGATCAATCATTGGATAAAGATTTTACTTTCAACAAGGAGCAGTTCTCTTTGCGAAATAGGTGAATAGCAGTTTCTTGCAAATGTGCAGGTTCGATGGCCTGATAGATGAGGTGTTCTTCGTTGATTCCTGCGGCATCTCCGAGCAATTCGAAGTAGCACAAATTCATTGCCCGATTGAGTAATCCTTGTTCTTGGAATTCCCGTGAAGTGCGAATTTTAATCATTAGTCGTTGAAGCTCATTTTCCTCCATGGGTGCACTCTTCAAATCATCCAACGCTTTCCAAAGTGCTTTGTCGAGCATGTCGAAGGTAACTCCTGGATTCAATTTTCCCGAGATGATCAGCAATCCGTTGTCCAAATCCCCAGAAATGTATGCCCCAATTTCAGAAACCAATTTTTGCTCCTTTTTCAATGCGATGTAGAGGCGAGATGATTTGTCACGGCCCAAAGCATCCGACAATACATCCGCAAAGTAATACCCATCGCTGCGGCGTTCTGCCATTTTAAAGGCATAGTAAAAGGCATCTGTAGGTACATTTCGCTCGATGATCTTTTCTCTGAATTCTGTTTGTTCGGGCTCAGCAGGTAAAATGCGTGCAGGTTTTAATTTTTCAGGGATATCTCCAAACCAACGGGTCACTTTCTCCTTAATCTCCTCCAATTCAAAGTTTCCTGCAATACACAATATGGCATTCGACGGGTGGTAGTGGGCTTGAAAGAATGCTTTCACATCTTCCATTGTAGCCTCTTCGATGTGGGAGATTTCCTTTCCAATTGTGCACCACTTGTACGGATGTGTGTGATAAGCCAAAGGACGCAATTCCAACCAGACATCGCCATAAGGTTGGTTCAAATACCGTTGTTTAAATTCTTCAATCACCACGTTTCGTTGAACCTCCAAACTTTTTGGTGTAAAGGCAAGCGATAACATGCGGTCGCTTTCCAACCACAATGCAGTATCGATGTTGGCCGCCGGAAGCACGTTGTAATAATTGGTAATGTCGTTGGATGTGAAGGCGTTGCTTTCACCTCCTGCCAATTGCAAGGGCGCATCGAAGTCAGCGATATTGATGGAGCCGCCAAACATTAAATGTTCAAAAAGATGGGCAAATCCAGTTTTCTCTTCCGACTCGTCGCGTGCCCCCACGTCATAAAGTGTGTTGACCACGGCAAGTGGAGTAGTGGCATCCTTGTGGAAAAGTACCGTTAGACCGTTGGGTAGTGTAAATCGTTCGTAGTGAATCATTAGAATGTATATTTTTCAGTGTTTTGTTCGTGCAATGCTTCGTGGTATTCTGAGATGATCTCTTTGACAACCTCTGCGGCTGGGAGTATTGATTCAATCAATCCTGAGACCTGACCGATTTCAAGTTCTCCTTCAATGAGGTCTCCTTCGAACATGCCTTTTTTCGCTCGGCCACGCCCCAAAAGTTGCACTAGCTCCTCGGTTGTTGCTCCTTTTTCGTAGGCTGCTTCTACCTTTTCGTAAAAGGCATTTTTGATGAGACGAACTGGTGTCAATTCCTTTAGCGTGAGCTGCGTTTGTCCTTCCCCTGTATGAAGAATTGTTTCTTTAAAATTTTGATGCGCACTGGATTCAGGAGTTGCCACAAAGCGACTTCCGATTTGTACACCATCAGCGCCTAAATTCAGTGCGGCCAACATTCCTTGTCCTGTTCCGATGCCACCAGCGGCAATGAGTGGAATGGATATTTTTTTTGCAACCAAAGGGATTAAGCAAAAGGTGGTAGTTTCGTCACGACCATTGTGTCCGCCTGCTTCAAACCCCTCCGCCACAACGGCATCAACGCCTGCTTCTTCTGCCTTCAAAGCAAATTTCAAACTCGACACCACATGTACAACGGTAATTCCTTCCGCTTTTAGTTTCTGCGTCCACGTTTTTGGGTTTCCCGCAGATGTAAAAACAATAGGTACCTTGAGGCGAATGATCGTTTCAATGTGTTTGTCAATATCGGGGTAGAGCATCGGCAAATTCACCGCAAAAGGTTTGGATGTCGCTGCCTGACATTTCACAATTTGTTCTTCCAAAATGTGTGGGTACATCGATCCGGAACCAATGATCCCAAGTCCTCCTGCATTTGAAACAGCTGAAGCCAATTCCCAGCCCGAACACCAAATCATTCCAGCCTGAATGAGTGGGTATTCAATGTGAAATAGGCGGCAAATTCGATTGCTCATGTTTTCCTTACTCGTTTAAAAATCAACAAAAAAACAGGACAGATTGTCCCAAGAACGAAATTACAGTTTTTGATAGAGCTATTTTTTTCTGTGCTGTCAATTTATGCACGGACAACTGTGTGCTACGCAACATCGCGATTTTTTTTCCGTCTTGACGTAAATTTGACTAATTTAGAACTCCGACTGAAATTCACTTGCATGGGCAAATTCCGGTGTTTATTTTTCTTCGTTTTGGCGTCATTTTCCTTGTTCGCGCAGGAGATTACGCACGAGCACGATGTTTTTCACGCATTCATAGAAAATAAAGGACAATGGTTCCCGGAAGTACTTTTTAAAGCGAAAGTGCCTACAGGAAATCTTTGGATACAGCAACGAAAGATGGTGTTTCACCTTCAAGACCATTCGGCATTGAAAGCGCTGCACGGTCAACCAAGAGACAATGGACCGCAAGCGATAGTCCCGCAGACTGTTGTTCATTTAAATTTTCCTGGTGCAAACGAAGTCACTCAGATAGAGAAATCAATTCCCTCATCCTACTACTTTAACTTTTTCAAGGGAAACGATGAACGCAAATGGCAATCGAATGTTCGTGGATACAGCGAGGCGGTGCTCAAGCAATTTTACAACGGAATTGACCTCAAATTGATTGAAAAGGATGCCCAATTGAAATATGAGTTTCATGTGCAGCCAAAAATAGCCGCGGATGTCATTCGGTTCAATTATGCAGGACAACAAAAAATTCACTTGGACAAAAAAGGAAATTTAGTTGTTTCCACGGCACTTGGACAGATCATTGAACAAAAGCCATATGCCTATCAAATTATCAATGGTACCATTCGCGATGTAGAGTGTGCCTTCACCTTGTCTGGAAATGAGGTTTCCTTTCAGCTGGGGAAATACGATGTGAATGCCATTTTGGTAATTGACCCCGTTCTTGTGTTTGCTACCTATTCAGGTTCTGTGACGGATAATTTTGGGATGACAGCAACCTATGGGTACGACGGTACAGCCTATTCTGCGGGAACTGTTTTCGGAAATGCGTATCCTACACCTGATAACAACGCCTTTGACGTGAATTCAAATTTTACCGTTCCGTCAAATACGGCCTATGGAATTACCGATGTTTTTGTGTCGAAATATACACCTGACGGAACCAACATGATTTGGACAACCTTTCTTGGCGGTGGGGATGATTTGCAAGGCACGGAGACAGCACATAGCTTGATCTGTGACAAACTCAATAATTTATATATCTACGGAGCGACATCGAGTACGGATTTTCCAATTGTCAATGGCTATCAATCTGCCCACGGTGGTGGTGTAGCGAATGCCAACTTCTATTTTAACGGAGTTTATTTTTCGAACCAAGGAACAGACATTTATGTGGCTAAGCTGAGTGCCAATGGACAAAATCTGATGGCTTCGACCTACATGGGTGGTACTCAAAATGACGGAATCAACACGAAAGTATCTTCGGGAATCTATTCCTCTGTTGCAGCCTACGATTCACTGACATCGAATTATGGCGATCAGTTTCGTGGTGAAATTATGTTGGATCCATCTGGAAACTGTTTGATTGCTTCTTGTTCTCGATCTACCGATTTTCCTGTGCTCAATGCATTTCAAGCCAATAACGCGGGGATGCAGGATGGTGTGCTCTTTAAGTTGACGCCGAATTTATCCAATCTGGTTTGGTCGAGCTATTACGGCGGCACCAACAACGACGCGTGCTATTCCGTAAAAATTGACTCCAGCTCGAACATTGTTTTTTCGGGAGGGACAAGTTCAGCCGATCTTCCGTTTACCTCAGGTGGTTGGCAATCTGCGTACAACGGTGGAAAGACCGATGGATTTGTGATCAAATTAAATCCTGCTGCAACAGCTGTCGTTAATGGTTCTTACATTGGAACAGTGAACTACGATCAAGCATTTTTTGTGGAAATTGACCGCAACGACAATGTTTTTTTATTGGGACAATCGGCTGGAGGTGCTTTTCCTGTCACCAATGCATCTTTCGTTAATCCGAATAGCAGTCAGTTTGTGATGAAAATGAATCCAGGTCTCACCGCAGTGCTCAATTCAACTGTTTTTGGAAATGGCGGTGCGACAACAAACATTTCACCTTCCGCTTTTTTGGTTGATATCTGTGGTAACCTTTACATTTCAGGTTGGGGTGCCAACATTCTTCAAGGTACACCTTTGTCAGGAATGCCCGTTTCGTCAAATGCCTTTCAATCGAATCCTGGTGATGGCTTCGATTTCTATTTGCTCGTGATTGCGCGTGGATTTGACGGAATGCTTTACGGTTCTTATCTCGGTGGAAATCAGGCACACGAGCACGTAGATGGAGGTACTTCTCGCTTCGATAAGAATGGGATTGTGTACCAATCGGTGTGCGGTGGATGTGGAGGCCATTCTGATTTTCCGACGACACCAGGGGCTTGGTCCAACCTCAACCTGAGCTCCAATTGCAACAACATCGTGTTTAAGTTCGATTTTCAATTGATCCCTAACGCTGAATTTTC
>JBDKGB010000174.1:0-11223 GCA_039798485.1 Bacteroidota bacterium | reverse complement strand
CGAAATATTGTGCGTCGAAAGATGGGACCAGTTTACGATGAAAACGGGGAAATTCGATTCCTCATCGGTTATGGTGTCGATGTCACGGATAAGGTAATCGCAGAAGAACGCTACCGCTCATTGTTCGAAAACAACATGGCTGGGGTATTCCGAACTGGAATCAACGGAGAAATCTACGACATCAACCCAGCCTATGCAAAAATCCACGGGTTTGAATCGGTTGATGAACTGAAAAATGTGCGCGTAACTTCTTTCTTCAAAAGTGAAGAAACAAGAAGTGAATTCATCGCCCTATTGAAGAAGGAGGGAAGCTTGAAAAACCATGTGTTGTTGAACATTGATCGCTACGGCAACGATTTATGGCTTTTGATCAACATCAGCTACCGCAAAACCCCTTCAGGTGAAGAGTTCTTGGAAGGTACCCTCATTGATATTACGGAACAAAAACAAGCCGAGTTGAGTCTTCAACGCGAGATGGAGGAAAAGTTAAACGCTGAAAAAGAACTCAACGCCAAGTCCTTGTTCCAGATCCTATTGATGGAAATTTCATCCAAGTACATCAACTTGCCTGTAAATCAAATTCAAGTTGCCATCAATGAATCGTTGCAGCAAATTGGACAATATGTGAAGGTCGACCGTGTGTACATTTTCAATTACGATTATTCTTCGCAAACATCGTCAAACACCTATGAATGGTGCAACGAGGGCATCGAACCACAATTGGAAATGCTACAGAACATTCCGTTCAGTGACATGCCGATTTGGGTCAAAACACACGGTGAAGGGAAACCGATCATTGTTCCAAATGTAAAGGAACTCCCAGAAGGAAAATTCAGAGAACTCATTGAAGTACAAGATATTCAGAGCCTATTGACACTTCCGCTCATGGACGACGATAATTGCGTTGGGTTTGTTGGGTTTGACTCAGTTAACTCCATTCGTCGTTTCACGGAAGACGAGCAAATGCTCCTCCAACTTTATGCGCAAATGCTCGTCAATGTTAAAAAGCGAACGGATTATATTCAGCAAATTGAAAGCGCGAAGAAGCAAATTGAAATCATCAATAGTGAGCTCGAAACCCGTGTCATAGAGGAGACAAAGAAGAACCTTGAATTGGCAAAATCCATCACGGATCAGGAAAAATTGGTAACCCTAGGGGAAATCGCGAGTGGCATTGCACACGACTTAAACACACCGCTTGGGGCCATTAAAAGTGGGGCAGAAAGCATTCAATATACCTTTGAACGCCTGTTCAACGATACCATTGAGTTTTGTACAGATGAACAAATTCATTTCGCTTGGTCAAGAGCAGCGACAAAACAAGTCGAACTCTTTATCGGTGGTATGCAGCAAAGACGCGAGGTAGCCACTGCGCTTACGTACATCAATCAAACCTATCCTTCTTTTAGCGAAGAAAAACAGCACGAAATTGCTGAAGGCCTGGTAAAGGCGCGAATTTCTATTGAAGAAACCGAAGTGATAGAACAAATTGTAAATAGCGAGAATTCCGTTCATTTCATCAACCTGATTTACCACACATCGATGATTCGCAATTTCATCAATGCGATTTCGATATCCAACGAACGTGCAACCAAAGTAATCCAAGGGCTGCGCACCTTTATCAAGGATCATCAACACGGAACAAAAGGACCTGTCAATTTACATCAGAACATTTCTACCGTACTCAGTGTTTTTGATTATGAGATTCGTCGCAATACTGACCTTCAATTTGACGTTGATCGAAACTTGACTGTCCATGCGCACGACATAAAATTGTTCCAGCTTTGGTCCAACATCATTAAAAATGGTTTGGAGTCAATGGAGGAACATGAAGGCCGTGGACTACTTCATATCTTCTCAACGGAAACGAACAAGACAATTTCCATTCACCTGGAAAACAACGGTCCAATGATTTCAAAAGAAGTTCAAGCGAAGATCTTTGATAAATTCTACACCACGAAATCCGCAAAAAATGGAACGGGCTTGGGATTGAATATTGTCAAAAATATTTTGGATGAACACGACGCGAGCATTTCTTTGGATTCGAATGAATTATTGACTACATTCACAATTACCTTTAAGAAATAACCTATGGATAAACTACGCTATGCCGTCATCTGTGTTGATGACGATTCACACATCTTGCAGATGCTGAGTTTCCAATTGGAAAAAATCATAGATGTAAAATGCACCCTTCTCGAGTACTTCACAGATCCAAAATTAGCGCTTGAAGGACTTGATGAATTGATCAGCGTACCTTTAGATGTGATTTTCATCATCGTAGATTATCAGATGCCGGAAATGAATGGCGCTCAACTCATCCGTGCCATTAAGGAGAAATACCCAAATTTGGAGTGTATCATGCTTTCCGGTCAAGCAAATTCAAGCCAAGTGAATGACTTGCAAACGGATCAGTTGCTTTCTCATTTTATCAGCAAACCTTGGGATGAAGCAACACTTTTTCAAGCTTTAAGACCAATTATTGAGAATAAACCCTGTTGAAGCGGACCTCAAGAAATTAAGACTTCAGGATATTAAGACTATAGACATAGAAGACTATAGACAAATGACTTGAACATTCTTCGGTATGTATTGAACCTAATTCGTAATTCGTAATTCGTAATTCGTAATTCGTAATTCGTAATTCGTAATTCGTAATTCGTAATTCGTAATTCGTAATTCGTAATTCGTAACTCGTAACTCGTAACTAAAAAACTACTTATCCAATACTTTCGGAATTCTGAAATAGTCAGAATCTTTCTTCGGAGCATTTTTTAAGACATCTTGCTGTGACAGACTTACTTCTGACACATCCTCACGCAAGGAATTGTACTCCTCAGTCATGAAAATCAACGGTTCAACATCGTCTGTTGGGATTTGCTGCAAGGTATCCATCATACCAACAATACGCTCAAGATCCTGAATAATCAATTTTTTATCCTCTCCCTCAAATTCAAGGCGGGATAAATGTGCGATGTGATCAATGATTTCTTCGGTAATTTTCATAGGGCAAATATACACAACCGAGTTGAAAATGCACTCAACTCTCCTCAGATTTCAACCAAGGACATTCTTCCAATAAAGGAGCATTTATGCGCTCGAAACACAAGGCCGTCAGTTCTTTCACGGACAGTTCCGCCATTTCATCCGTGTTGATCGCAGGATGAATGTGCACACGGGATACACCAGGATGAGCGGGGCCTAAAACGTTTGTTGGATCGGAGAACAAGCGGTAGTTGTTGGTGAATGTCAGCGGGACAATCGGAATATTGAGTGACTTCGCCAATTTAAAGGCCCCTTCCTTAAAAGGAATCATTTTCGGAGAATCATCATCAGGAATGGTTCCTTCCGGGAAAATTACAATCGACCAGCCCTGTTCAACGGCCCTTTTCGCAAGCACAAAGGACCTTCCCGATTTTGTTTTGTCCGTGCGGTGTACCGGAATGTTGAGCCCCTTGAAATAGGTCTTAATGATGGGATAGTTCAAAATTTCACTTTTCCCAAGGAATAAAAACGGATGCTTTGGAAGTATGGAGTGCATCAAGAAAATATCGAGGTACGATGAATGGTTGGCAACGATCACATACGGTCCATCCGGTAGAGGAGTCACTTTCACCTTTTTCACTGGGTAAAAAGAGAAGATTCGCATCAACCAACTCCAAAATACAAAGAGTTTAAAGCTGCTCTTTTTCCACTTTGGGTTGACCAAGACCGCAAAAAAGAAAGGATAAAGTACCAACGCAAGCACGCAAAACACGATGCCGATGTAGCATTTCCAAACGAGTGATAAAATTCCGCTGAGTACTCTCATTTTGATTGTTGCCACGCCCATTAGCCGTGGAATTGTTCCGAAAATAGTTAATTTCGCTCAAAGTAAAAAACATGGCTCGAATCCTCACTGGCGTACAAAGCACGGGAACACCTCATCTTGGCAACATTCTAGGGGCAATTCTCCCGGCGATTCACATGACCAACGACCCTGCAAATGACTCCTTTCTGTTCATTGCAGACATGCACTCACTGACCCAAATCAAGGATGGCAAGGTCTTGAGAGAAAACACCTATAGTGTTGCAGCAACGTGGCTTGCGTGTGGATTGGATACCGAACGAACCGTTTTTTACCGACAATCGGATGTGCCTGAAACGGCCGAGCTTTCTTGGTATTTGAGCTGCTTTTTTCCCTACCAGCGCTTGACATTGGCTCATTCCTTTAAGGATAAGGCGGACCGCTTGGAAGATGTGAATGCTGGACTTTTTACCTACCCGATGCTCATGGCGGCAGACATTCTTTTGTACGATGCCGAGTTGGTACCTGTAGGAAAAGACCAATTGCAACACATTGAAATGACACGTGATGTGGCATCGCGGTTCAACCATCAAATGGGAGAAACCTTCGTGCTACCGGAAGCGCGAATTGAGGAGCAAACGATGTATGTACCTGGCACGGACGGACAAAAAATGAGCAAGTCGCGCGACAATTACATCAACATTTTCCTTCCTGAAAAACAACTGCGCAAACAAGTGATGGGCATTGTTACGGATAGTAAAGAATTGGAAGACCCTAAAGATCCAGAAACATGCAACGTTTTTGCACTCTATGCACTTCTAGCGAGTGAAGAAGAATGCGCTTCAATGCGCGAAAAATACCAGGCTGGCGGCTTTGGTTATGGGCATGCAAAACAGGCCTTGTTTGAATTGATCATGGCGCGTTTCGAAAAGGAACGAAGCACCTACGAACATTTGATGAACCACACTGAGCTCATTGATGCCGCCTTGGAAAAGGGTGCTGAAAAGGCGCGTACAGTGGCTCAAAGTGTGATCCGTCGTGCACGGGTGAAGCTCGGTTATTAAGCATTTGGATAATACCGTGGAACGGCTATCTTTGTCTAGAACCAATCCACCGCGACTCATGCGTGTACTTCAGTTTTTCTCCCTGCTTTTTTCTCTTATTTTTTTGTTTTCCTGCGGAAATAATGCTGAAACACAACAAAAAGAAGGGGTTGGTGGAAAATTTTACGGTGGAACGTTTCGGTTTATGTCCTCAGAAAAGGTACAGAAACTCTTTCCTTTAGCGGCGAATGACATCTATGCGCAGCGTCTCAATGCGCAAATCTTTGAAACACTACTCAGCCTTGACAGTAAAACACTTGAGGTAAAACCTTGCCTTGCTTCTTCTTACCAGGTAAATGACGATGCCACGTGTTTCACGTTCAACATTCGAAAAGGGGTTCAATTTCATGAGGACGAATGTTTCAATGGTAAGAAACGATTTCTGACCGCAGAAGACATTAAATTTTCTCTCGAAATGGCATGTACCCCAGAAAGGTACAACGACATGACCGATATATTGGTCAGCCATATTGTTGGGGGCGATGTGTTTTATCGTAAATCAGCGAACAAATACATACCCACAGAAATTCCTGGTATCCGAGTGCTTGATACGTATACCCTCGAGATCCGCCTTAAAGAGTCTTTTCGAAGCTTTGATAAAATCCTAACGAATAGCACATTGGGAATTTTTCCCCACGAGGCGATCGAAAAATATGGCGATCGCGTCGATGTGCATCCCGTTGGAACAGGTCCATTTATGCTGGAATCGATGTCGACAGATCAAATTTCACTTGTTCGAAATCCAAACTATTGGCGCACCGATGATTTAGGTAACAAACTTCCTTTCTTAGACCAAGTGATCATGACCTATGCGCAGACAAAACGCAGTGAAATCATGGCCTTTAGGAACAAAGAAATAGACTTGGTGTTGGAAATTCCAGTCGATGAAATCCAGAATATTCTTGGTTCTTTAAAGGAAGCTCAAGCTGGAAAAAATGTAACGCACAGAGTTGAGTCTCATCCGGGTATGAAGGTGAGTTTCCTAGCCTTCGATTGCACGAGCAAGGAGTTTAGTGATGTCCGCGTTAGGCGTGCATTCAACCTTGTGCTCGACCGCAAACACATTGTAGAATCATGGCTTTCAGGCGAAGGGTGGGCAACACAAAATGGGTTCGTACCCAACATCCCTGGTTTCAACTCTGCAAATGTCAAGGGCCACGTGTTTGATCCAGCGCAGGCGCGCGCCCTAATGGCACAAGCAGGCTATTCGAAAACGAAGAAATTTCCAACCTTAGATTTGTATGTCAACGCGAAAAAGGGATCTGCACAGCACAAAATGTGTCTTGGTATTGTCGCACAATTGAAAAATACCTTGGGCATTGGCTTACGCATTCGTTTGTGCACCTACAAGGAATGGGAGAAGGCCGTAGCATCTGGAAAAGCAAAAATTTGGCGTTCGGGTTGGGTGGCTGACTATCCAGGAGCTGACAACTTCTTAGGACTATTTTACAGTGGGAAATCTGGTTCAAACAAAAAGATTGAAAATGAATTTCACTTCCGAAACGAACAATTCAATGCACTGTTTGAAGAAGCAACGCGAGAAGGGGATCCGGCAAAACGAGAAGCGCTCTTCATCGCATGCGATCAATTGATTGTGGATGAGGTACCCGCTATTCCAATTTTGACCGATGATGTATTGATCATGATTAACGCGAGAGTCCGCGATTTTTATACAAACTCGATGGAGGTACTTGATTTTTCTACTATCTTTATCAAGGAGCCACGCCGTTGATGTGGCACATTTTATTCACTAATTTAAAGCTCTCAGCTTGCACTATGAAAGCCATCGGATTCATCTTGATGGCTTTTTTAATGGTACAATAGGGCGCGAATGATCTCAAGAGAAGCATCCACATTGAATCTTGGAATGTGCACTTTATAAAACTGAAGTAGCGTTTCAAAAGCATCTCTTCGCACGGTTGGAAGCACTTCCTCTAAGAACTCCTCTCCTTCAGCCAGATGCCTAAGCAGCCGTGCAACATCTCCCTCTACGGAGAGGTGTCCTGCGGCAAGGTGATTGCTGAAAATTCCTTCTTGCAAATCAAAATAACGAGCGTCTTCATCGTCCACTGAAGGACCAATTCCAAGGTGGAATGAGAAATCCATCAAAAACCGAGTAGGATAAATGCTCAAATCGTCCGTTGCATCTATTTCACGCACCGACTTCTCCAAAAACAGAAAGAGGGGTTCATCTTCCAAATCGGTCTGTATGCACTGCTGCAGGACGTCCGCCACAAAGAAAGCAATGGCCGAACGAAGCGGGTCAAAACGAAGTCCTGTAGGGTTAAAAAGCAAATCAGTTCCAGTCATCTTTCCCAACTCTGATGAGGGGTGACGGTAAAAGGTGATTTCGCAATAGGCCAAGGGGAAGAAGGGTTCAGACTTCTTTTTTGCACCTTGAAAAATGAATTTCTGGATTCCATTCGTTCGGGTAAAACACGTAAGGATTACGCTGCTTTCGGAATAATTGATCCGACGAAGAATGAACGCTTTGTCTGTATTTTTCAAGGGTACATCAACGAACAACCAATACCTTACCTACCTGTCGACCTTTACCTTCATTCACTGAAGTCCAAATCAAATAGACACCTGTTGCCACTTTATCGCCGCTAAGGGTTCTTCCATTCCATACGGCTGTTCCTCCATTGGATGTGGTTTTGTACACCAAGTTTCCAGCGACATCCGTTACTTTCACATCCGAATCATAGCGAATCCCCTGAATGGTGATCAAGCCATCGTATTCTGGTCGCACGGGATTTGGAAACACCTTCACATCACTGTATTCTGGATCTTCATAGGACGCATCTGAGCGGTAAGAAATGAGCCCTTTGTCCGTGATGATGAACAATTCTCCAGTTGTTTGATTGATTTCCAAATCGATGATGTTATTTGAAATCAAGGGGGAGTTGTCGGTTGTAAATTGTTTGATCACTTCCAATCCATCTGGCGAAAGTAGAATAATACCAGAATTTGCCGTCCCAAACCATTTTCTATTTCCCCCATCTACTTCTATGTCCGTGATGTTGGTTGTTCCGAGCATGTATTCAACGAGGCCATCCACAGGAATTTTAACACGTTGCGCATTGTAATCTCCAGGCCCCGCATCAAAAGCTCCATCGGAGTTGTAAAGAATGGCAAAACCGTTGTCTGTGCCAATCCAAATTTCGTTGTCAAAATCAACCGCGAGCGCTGTTACGGTATTTGAAGGTAAAGCACCCGTGTAATCCCCCGAATTCAAATTGATGACCTTGTCGTCTGTGGCATTGATCGGTGTTTTATTGTGGTTGTAGCCAAAAAGTCCAGCAGCATCGAGGGCAAACCATTTGTGGCCATTGTAGTCGATGACCATGTTTCCAGAAAACTGATTTTGCGCAGCCCCGCCACAATCAAAGGAATACCATGTCGTGTCGTGGTACAATTTCAATGGATTGAGTGAATACCCATTCAAGACCCAAAGATCGCCCTTGTCGTCGTATTCCAATGCCGTCACAAGTGACTTTGTGCTTCCCGAACCCGAATATTCCAGGGGTGAATTGAGTGGTGTAAATGTGTCAGTAACGCCAGTCTCGAAATTGAGAATGGAAACGGGGTAAGATGAAAATGTCCCCACAGCAGCTTTCTTCGCGTTATTTGGTTCGATTGAAACGGCCAGGAAATCCCAAATATTGGTGCCGTTCCATAGGTCCATGTTGTCGCGGTCGTACAATTCCCAAGCTTCATCTTTGAAGGAATAAACTCCAGAACTACTGAAGGTTGAAAGCTTTTCAGACATACCTCCTCCCGCTACAAGCATGGTGTTTTTCTTCCAGTCCATGGCATAAAAAGCAGACTTCGGCGGACCGTTGAATTCAACCCGAGTGAGCAAATTGTATTCAGTGAGTCGCTGAAGGCCATTTTTTCCATCTGCAATCCAATAGCCCGCATTGCTAAATACCGTTTGCTTGGGTTCGAACCATTTTCCAATAAAATAGGAGGAATTGACAAGGTCCAGTGTGAGATCGGAGAAATAACGGTAGATCGCACCGGCCGAATTGACAATCAATCGATCATTGTCAGAGCTCAGTGAGTTGATTTGAAGGCTAAAATTTATGTCAGAAACAACCGTGTTTCCTGAATAATTCAATTGATATACAGTATCTTGACCAAAGGCTTCAACCTGCAAAAGAGCAAAAATTGCATTTCCTACCTCCTCGATATCGGTGTATGCATTGCTTGTGAGAACCGGCAAACGGGAGTCAGTGACCCATTGAAAAGGATCGGCAACAGCTGGATTGGTCAAACTTGCCTTCAACAGACGATCGGCAGTAAGTGCATAAATGGTATCACCAATAAAAGCCACATCAAGAATTGCATCCCCTTGAGGTGTTGGGTAGTAGGAATCCTTCACTTCATTGTTGGAAGGATCGATGCGCACAATTCCAAAACCTGTTGCAAAAAACACATCGCCATCAAAGTTGACAATGCGGTTGATGCGCTTGTTGCCTTGAATTTCAGCCAAGCGGATGGCAGGAACGTTGGTGATGGTGTTGTTGGAAATCACGTCTATGTTGCCATTGGCATACCCAACAAATACTTTCTTGCTTGACAACTCACGTCCCAAGGCACTCAGTTTCACATCAGAAAGACCATTTACATCCGTCCATACCGAGGTTTCACCAGCAGCAGGATCATATTCCAATAGTCCATTGTCGAACGCAGCAAAAACCAAATTACCGTCAGTTGTTACGTCGATGGCTTCTCGATTTGGAACATGAATACGCCATTGGTCCATTCCAATTTGGCCAAAGGAAGAAACGGAGCAAATCAAAAATGCGAAAATCAAAAATCTCATAGTGACAATTTTTCCGAGCATTCA
Organism: Bacteroidota bacterium; assembly: GCA_039798485.1. Classification (GTDB taxonomy): domain Bacteria; phylum Bacteroidota; class Bacteroidia; order Flavobacteriales_D; family Crocinitomicaceae; genus M0103. The sequence goes on along the minus strand of JBDKGB010000174.1, from coordinate 1,478 downwards.
ACGTGATATGGGTGAATTTATTGAATGTAACGAAACATTTCAAAGGTAATACAATCCTTACATTCAACATCAACACGAATCCTTGTATCTTTGGATGCAAGTTTACTTCAAAACAAGTCCTTAATATGAGTTTTTCGGCATGTGTTTTGAGGATGGCGCGCGACAAAATTTCTTTCCTATGAAACACTATTTTACACCAATAGTTGGCTTGATACTAACATTTTCAGCTGTTCAATCGAGTTGGTCACAAGACCGATTTGCAGAAGAATTTTCATCTGTGAAAAAGGAATTGACAGCTTGGGATCCCGTTCGCGGTGAATGGTTGGCCAACAGCATGGTCGCTATGGCGCAGCATACAGAGATTCCAACACGGACCTTCCCAGAGAACTTGACCCCTATGGAAATGCTCCGATTGGTGCCACCTGTCAATCAAGATGCCATTCGAGAGCAAATCAATAGCGGACAACGAAATGCGACTGAAACGTCGGCTCCTCAATGGGATTTGATGTATACCATGATCAGTCGAACAGGGTGTTCTCCGCGTCAAGGAAGATCTTACGGCGACCCGCATTTGTCCTCTTTCGATGGGGCAAGATACTCTTTTCAAACAGTTGGTGAATTTGTGATGGCGCGTTCGCGTTCTGGACGCTTTGAAGTGCAATCCCGTCAACAAGCACAATCGGATGATTTCTCGTTAAATACTGCCTTGGCAATGAATGTTGACGGAGACCGAGTAACGCTTTACGCGATGAATAAGCCCGATGACAACGCCCAAACGGCATTGCGCATCAATGGTGTACCGATGATGATGGTGCGCGATGTGTATTTCTTACCACGCGGTGGAACTGTGCGCTACAGCAACCGAAGCTATGTGATTACCTGGCCAACAGGTGAAGTTGTAACTGCAGAAATGCGCGGTTCAGGAATGATGAGTTTCATCAATGTATCCGTTCAGATTTATCCATGTTCGGGTGAACAATACGATGGATTGTTGGGTAACGCCAATGGGATTGATCGTGATGATTTTGAAACAGGAACCGGAATGAATCGTCCAGCATATATGTCTTTTTCAAGTTTTGGAAATGATCAAATGCAACAAGCATCCAATCAGATGGAGAAAGAATACCTCGCTTTTCTTGCACGCGATTTCGCTCGTGTATGGCGCATCACTCCAATGACTTCCTTATTTGAATACCTTCCTTATGAATCTACCTTGACCTATACCGATGAGCGATTTCCACGCGTACACCGCACCATCAACGACTTGACTCCCAGTCAGCAAGCGACAGCACGTAAATCGTGTGAAGAAAACGGTGTGGCACAAGAAGACATGAAAGGGTGCATTTATGACATGGCATATTTGAGCATTCCTGGAAATCCACGACCAGCCATTCACGATCAAACGAGCGGTTTAACGCTGAATAGAATTGATGGTGTGGTGAGAAACGACAACAATGGCGTGGTGATCAATTCGGTGA
>JBDKGB010000173.1:0-3793 GCA_039798485.1 Bacteroidota bacterium | reverse complement strand
ACATTAGCCATCGAGAATTGATGGATTGCTATCAGGTGAATGTCATCGGTGTGATGGAAACCGTGCAAGCCGCAGTACCTCAGATGCTTGAGGGAGGACATATTGTGAACATCAGCTCGATGGGTGGATTCCAAGGAAGTGTAAAATTTGCAGGACTGAGCGCATATTCAACATCAAAGGCTGCCTTGTGCAGTTTTACCGAGTTGTTTGCTGAAGAATATAAAGACAGTAAAATCAAAATGAACTGCTTGTGCTTGGGTGCTGCACAGACTGAAATGTTGGAAGAAGCATTTCCTGGATATGAAGCACCGGTGAGTGCAGAGAAAATGGCGGAATTCATTGCCAACTTCGCACTAACAGGTGATCAATGGATCAACGGAAAAATTATTCCAGTTTCATTGAGTACACCTTGATGATTTTTTTTTGTTACTTTTTTCATTTGACACATTTAAGACCAAAACCTAACGCTTGAATTTGAATCGGAAACATATCAAACAGCTTACGGAGCCTGAACTCATCGAACTAGCGAAGAAGGATCAGAAGTATTTTGGTGAATTGTACAACACCTACTTCAATCGCATCTTCCGTTTTGTGTTTAAGCGCTTGGGAGGAAATGAAGAGGTGGCTTGTGACTTGACACAACAAACCTTTATGAAGGCCATGGCAAACATAGCCAAGTATGAAGATCGCGGATTACAGTTCTCCAGTTGGCTGTATCGCATTGCACAGAATGAAGTTTCTATGTTTTTTAGAGCGCAAAAGAATGGATACACTGTTGAGATTGAAGACTGGCGCATGAAGGACCTTTGCACAGAAGGAAACATTTTAGGCTACATGACACAAGAAGACCAAGAGAAATTGGTTGGTTTGTTGAATGAAATGGAACAAGAACACTTAGATTTAATAGAGCTTCGCTTTTTTCAAGAAATGAGTTTTAAAGAAATCGCAGAAATTTACAACATCACCGAAGCCAATGCAAAAATGAGAGTATATCGCATTCTTGAAAAGCTTAAAACCAAATGGACCGCATCGCTATGAGAAAATTCAGCATTAAGCAAGATGATCGGCCGATAGAGCCAACACTGGAGCAGATCCAACGCAATCAGGATTTCAGTAAATTGTACCACGATTACGAGCGCTTGACAAAGCGTGGCAAGAAACCCATTTACCGCGATCCCAAATTGTACCTCCTGATGGTGTTGATTGGCATCATTGCCCTTTTACTCTTCTTTGAAGTTTAAGAAAGCAAGCTTAAACAAAAGACCGTTTCGCTGAAAGACTTGAACTTTATTGAAAATTCGTAACGCGCAATTCGTGGATTCGAGTCTGCTAACGCACCTCAGCCACCAAAATTCACAACGCGTAACTCGCAACTCATAACTCGTAACTTAAAGCTAGTCGTCCTACTTTCACAGATTTTCATTAGTTTTAGATTCACTTGACAATGGAATGATTCAGAGATTTCTGTTTATTGGATTGATTGTACTGCTGGAATGCAACATTTCGCTGGGGCAAGACATTCATTGGTCACAATTCAACGACATCCCTCTGTTTCAAAACCCGGGTCATGCTGGCCATTTTGACGGCGACTACCGCTTCGTTGGAAACTACCGAAATCAATGGCGCAGCGTGACAGTTCCGTTCAGTACCATTTCCTTATCCGCCGACATGCACCTTCCCAAGTATAAGAATGTTGGGGTTGGGCTGCTATTTTTTCACGACGCCGTGGGTGATGGAAAACTACAGACGACAGAAGTCCAGGGGAACTTCTCCTACCTTCTGAAACTTACCACCGATTCAAGTCACATTCTAAGAGCAGGTCTCAATTTCGGGATGAATCACAGGCAAATCAATTGGAATCAATTGTATTTCGACAATCAGTTTAACGGTACCCAATTCGACCCTAACCTACCAACCAATGAATTGTTTCAAACCGATAGAAAAACAAACGCATCTGTTGGCGCAGGTTTGCTTTATGAATACAACATCAACAAGCGCGAAAAAATCACCGCTGGCTTTGGCATGTTCAACCTCAATCGCCCAAATCAAGGATTCTACAACGACGTAATTCATCGCGACATACGCTACAACTTCTTTGTCAAAGGCATTTATGCCATCGATTCAGATTGGGATTTGATTCCATCGATTAACCTATCCATTCAAGGGAAATACCGGGAGTTTGTCGCTGGATCCTCATTAAAATACACGCTGATCAACAAGCGTGGTGATTACAAGGCCATCTATGGAGGAATTTGGTACCGTTCCGCAGATGCTGCCTATGTGAGTGTTGGGATGGATTACCAAAGTTGGTTCGTTGGATTGAGCTACGACATAAACTTCTCAAAATTGGTTCCAGCAAGCAACATGCGTGGTGGTTTCGAAATTGCGACCCGCTACATTTTAAGCCGATTTAAACCCAAAAAGATTCAACACCGCGTATGTCCAGATTTTATTTAGTCTTGATTCTTCTGTGTGCATCCTTTGGCGTATCGGCACAATCGCGACTCGCGCAATACCTCAAAGCAGCGGAGGATAAATACCGTACAGGCGATTATTACTATTCCGTGGAACTGTATGAAATGGCCATGGAACTCGATTCCAATTCTGTTGAGACACTTTGGAATTATGCTGAAGCCTTGAAGGCCTTCAAAGACTATCGGAAAGCAGAATATTATTATGAAAAGGTCTATGAGCGTGAAGAAGGTATGCTCTATCCGATGTCATTGATCAACCTTGGACTCATGCAAAAGTGCAATGGGAAATACGATGCTGCACTTGAAACCTTCAAAAAAGCAAAAAAGAAATTTGCGAAAGAGAAAAAAGAATATCCCTATGTCAAAGCCAAGCGGGAAATGGAATCGTGCCTGTGGGCAAAGTCAGCAGTCAAAGACACCTCCAACCTTATTTTTTCGCGCCTGCCCGAAACTGTGAACACACCGAATTCTGAATTTGGACACACGTCGCTCGATGGGAAATTTATCTTTTCATCCCTTCGAGCAGATTCAATAGGTTCAGGGGAAGAGGTGTACACCAAAAGTTACAAAACACGATTGTACCAATCCATTATTGATTCTGGAAAAATGGAACAATCCAGCCGAATTGACGACTTATTTTTTGCTGGTTTAAGCACTGGAAATGGAACTTTTTCTCTCGATGGAAAGCGATTTTATTTCAGTTTATGCAGCGACGAGGGGTACAATTACACCTGTAAAATCATGGTTTCACGCTTTGAGAATGGAAAATGGTCAGCGGCAGATTCTTTGGGGGAAATCATCAATGTAGCCGGAAGCAACACATCGATGCCTGCCATTGGAATGATGGATGGACAAGAAGTATTGTTTTATTCATCGGACCGCGAAGGTGGCGAGGGTGGAATGGACATTTGGTTTTCTGCCATTCGAAATGGAAACGAATACGCAAAACCTCGGGCAGTAAAGTCCATCAATACCATCGATAACGAACTTTCTCCTTGGTGGGATCAAGCCACAAGCACCTTGTATTTCTCCTCATCTTGGCACAACGGCTTTGGTGGGTACGACGTGTATGCCATCCCCTATTCCACCCAATTTGGTGAACTGAAAAACATGGGCATCCCTGTGAATAGTCCTGCGAATGATTTGTATTACTTCAAAACTAGAGATACAAGTTATTTTTCCAGCAACAGACTTGGTGTACTTTTCAGCAAGAACCCAACCTGCTGTAGTGACATCTTTTCCGCTGCTCTACCCATTGTGATTGTTCCTCCAACCATCAAGGAAACACTGGAGGACCTTAACAAGCGCTTGCCTGTTAC